>JAGNHS010000057.1 GCA_018001635.1 Pseudomonadota bacterium
TCGAACAATAATCAAAGAAGTTATGAATCTATGATTTATGCTGGTGGTTTAATGATGCGCTTAGATAAAAAATGGGCTCTTGGTTTGGGATATTCTCAAACTGATTACACGTTAGATTTTAGGAAAAATTTATTGGGCGGAACTCAACCCGTAGTCAAAGAAAGTATTCAAACAATTTATTTAAGATTGCATCTTGTTCCTTATCTTTTTGAGGATGGACAATGATGAAATTTAAAAACTCTAAATTATTTTTGTATTTAATTGTCATGCTAAGCGCCAATCGAATTTGCTTTTCACAAACAGATTCCTTGAAATTTTTAAGTAACAAAGCATGGAACGCTTCACGTTGGTATTTGATTGCAGAAATGAAGGCGAACTCACTCGACTTCAAAAATTCTCGCAGTTCCTATAAGGTTTCCTTTTCTTCAAGGTGTAATTATAGCGATTCCAAAACTGAATTTATAAGAGAAGAAAAATCAAAGGATTTGGAAGTTTTAAGGTCGGGGTCGTGGTTGCTTCTTGAGATTCAACCTATTTATGTGGTGGATACCTTAACCTTACAAATTAAAGATAATGAAAAATGTAAAGTGAAGGTGCCTTTAAGTTATTCCTTTCAGGGCGGTGATTCTGGAATGCAGCCGTATCTGTTTTTGTCACAAGGAAGCACGACATATTTTTCTAAAAAGTTTGTGATTGAATCTCCTCCAGCTCAAGATAGAGCTGATGTTCAGGTGGATTTACTTTTGGGATACACAATGGCTTCTTTGAAAAATACTGAATCGGGAGCCAAAAAATCTTTGCACTTGGCTCCAGTGGCTTTGACTCGTGGTGAGTGGGTGTCACCGTGGACATCGCAGCGAATAGGAGCCACTATTTCACTCGAGCAAAGTTTGGGAACTTATGGTGGAGTGAATAACCAGACTTTAAATATTTCAGAAATATCTACAGGAGTATTTTGGGAAAAAATTCTAGCCAAGATGAAAGGTGTTCAATTTAGATTGTATCTTCGCTATCTACAAAGATTAGAAGAAGATGGTAGTTTTGTGACTTCCATCGCAGCTTCCCATGAATATATGGTTTTTCCTTTGATGGGAACTATGGTTAATTTTTTCTTCTCTGATCGTTGGATGAGTGGTTTTGATCTCGCTTATGGGTATCCTACTCAAATTGCAGGTGCCGGTGTGGATCAAGATATGATTTTGTTGAGAGCAAGACTCGGTCGTAGATTAACAAGCTCATTGTTCTTTTTATTAGAGACTAGTGCAAAGCAAGTGCATGCGGGTGGGGCTGCTGCTGATATTTATTATAATGTATCCTCAGGTTTTCGCTTAGACCTATAACGCGTCGATGCTGAAAATCGTCGAATTTCGTTGGGCTTTTTCACAGACAATTTATTTTTGGGCGTCGCCTTGTTCGGCGGGAGAAGCCGCTAAACAGTCTTGAGTAGCCAAAGCATTATTATAAATTTTCATAAGCTTAGGAAAATCTTTTTCTACAGGTACTTCATATCGTAATGCATTGTAGATTTGCGGTACTAAGAAAATGTCGGCCAATGAAACTTTCGAACCAAAAGTAAAGGTCGAAGCTTGTTTGGGTAAAATTTCGTTGCAAACTTTTAATCCTGAATAAATGAAATCTTGGGCCCATTTCTTTTTTTCATTCTCATCAGAGCTATGGCGTTTTTGAACTCTCGGAGTTTGAAGGGGTGAGGTGTCGGCATTAATGATTTCTGCAAATTCGATAATTTTAAATTTTTCCCAATTCGAAGTTCCAAGAAGACTGACTTGGGGATGTTCGGATTCTAAGTAAAGCAATATAGCCATGCTTTGGCTGAGAGTCTGACCATCTGGTTTTTCAAGAAGTGGTAATAATCCAGAGGGATTTTTTGAGAGATATTCTTGTGAGAGATTCTCAGCTTTTAATAAATTAATATACTGGCAATCGTAGGGAATTTTTTTTAATTCCAGAGCCCAGCGAACTCTCCAAGAAGCAGATGATCTCCAATAGGAATAAAGACGATATTTAAGGTTCATAATGTATGATGGTATTTTTCAGTTGGCCTAATCGCTCAATATCAAGGCTAATTTCGTCTCCATTTTTGAGCCATTGATTGGTGATGCCTGAGCCGTTGAGTTCCATAAAGCATCCCGTGCCTACAGTTCCTGAACCAATAACATCACCGGGGTAAATTTTTGTGCCATAAGAAATTCTTTCCAGTATCTGAGCGAAGGTCCAGGTCATGTCCTTGGTGTTGCCAAGTGACACTTGTTTTCCGTTAACTGTGGCTGTCATTTCTAAGTTGTAGCGCATGCCTTTAGGCGAAGGTATGGCCTTGTCTTTAAGTTCATCAGTTGTAACTAACCAAGGGCCAAGTGCTGTTGCAAAATCTTTCCCTTTTGCGGGACCGAGACTCATTTTCATTTCTTCCATTTGTAAATGGCGAGCTGAAAAATCATTCATGATGGTGTAACCGAAAATATATTCGTCGGCTTTTTCTGCGTTGATATCGATGCCTTCTTTTCCGATAACGATGGCCGCTTCGAGTTCAAAGTCGAGTTTTTCTAAATGAGCACTGCGAACTCTGCATGGACCAGGACCTATAACGGCCTGATGGTTTGTGTAGTAAAAAATGGGAAACAAATCGAATTCAGGAATCATTGGTGCGCCTCGGTTTTTTCTGGCGGCTTCTACGTGTTGGCGGAAAGCGTAACCATCTCTCATTGAAGTGGGTTTGGGGACGCAAGCTAAAAACTCAACAGCATCTAGGGGTATCGATCCAGTGCTTGCATGAGTATTCAATTTAGAGCTGTTTTCCCACCAAGGGCTTTTGAGATATTCACTTAAGCTAGGTGCCATTGAAGAGAGATCCGTTATTTTTTGATTTTGAGCTAAAAGACCCCATGATTCTTTTCCTTGATAACGAAAACTGCAAAATTTCACTTTGGCTCTCCTTTGCGTATAAAAGAATAGCTTTTTATACGACCTATGTTATTTCGAAAAATAGTCCCAGCAAGAATCGAACTTGCAATTGCTCTTTAGGAAAGAGCCGTTATATCCATTTAACTATGGGACCCTATTTGCCTATTCAGGCAGCTTTAAATGAACAAAACTTTGGCTTTTGTGTCCATACCAAAGTCCTAGGTTTAGCTTTATCCTGACCCCATGAGCCTATTAACGGATAACGCATCCCTGATGACGTACTCAATTTATGCCGTTTATACCCTTTTAACCGCTACGGTGCTTTTGGGGTGTTTTTTGATAATTCGAAAAATTTCTCAAAGACAGCCTAGTTTTGAGGGTGATTTAGAGTTTGACCACGAAAGAATTGCACGAGAACTCGATCGGGAAATCAAAGATTTAGAAAACTTAAGAAACAGGATATTTCCAGCCTCTCATTTTTCTAAGTCGTCTCTTATTGTTCAAGTACCAGTATCGGCATCGGGCGCTGTTCTTAATGACGACGACATTTTAAATTCTGTTGAAGCACAACTGAGTTCCCAGACGGTTAAAGCCGATCTTCCTGATTTATCGGAAATTTCGCAGGGGACAGGGGCGTCTCCTGAGGCGATGGCGGCTTTTCAGGCAAAGGTCAACGAATTGACGGAGGCCTTGAATAAAAGCAAAGCTGAATTGAAAACCTTAAGGGACAGTGCAGCCAGTGGTGGTGCTTCTGGAGCTGCGGATCCAGCGGGTGGACCCACTAGAGCTGAACTTGATAAATTAACAAAAGAATTAGAGTTGAAAGTCAGTCAGCAAAAAGAAGAAATTCAAAAACACATTGGAAGTGTAAAGCATTTAGAAAAAATCATTGGTGAGTATCAACTTTTCGAAGAAGATTTTGCATTGGTTAAAAAATATCGAAAAGAAAATGAAATTTTGCGGACTGAACTTATTAAAAGAGGTCTTTCAGAGCCTGATATTATCAAATTGCTTGAAGCTGCCGATGCCTTAACTCCAAGAACGACTAAGTCGGTACAAGTGGCAGCCACTGAGGAAACACCGGCTGCGGCGCCAGTTGAGGCTGCGTCTATTCCTGCACCTGAAGCTTCTACTGCTCCCGCAGCTCAATCCGCGCAAGCACCTGCGCCTACACCTACTCCAGCGCCCGAAGCTGTTTCTGCGCCTTCGGCTCCAGCTCCGGCGGCGGTTCCAGCTGCAGCGGAACTTGCGAGCGCTCCGACTCCTACACCAGAGGCTATTGCTACGCCAACGGCTTCAGTGGCGGCTCCTGTTCAGAGCAGCGATGCTCAGTCCGCTGAAAGTGTGGAGAAAATCCAAGCTGATGCAGAGGCCATGGCGGAATCAGTTGTTTCGGAAGATGAACTCATGGCAGAATTTGAGAAATTATTAAATGAAAAAGATCAGTCAACTTAGTGTATTTTGCGTTTTAAGTATCATGCTTTCAGCTCATGCAGCTCGCAGAGAGGAATTTGTTGGATCGTCTTGGAGATTGCCTGAATTTCTTGCGTTAGCAAAAAATAAGCCTGAAGTTTTGCTCAATACAGCTGAAAGTTATTTTGATTCGAGTCGAATGAAAAGGGCAAGAATTGAGCCAGCCATGGCTGAGGATTGGAACGATCGAAGTGCATTGCTTTCATCGTTAGCCAGTCTTTGGGTCAACCATTCAAAGCACAAAGAAATAGCAAGTATTAAAAAAAGAGCCAAAGTTGTTTTAGAAAAAGCTCTGTTTGATGATCCTGCGCTTTTAGTTAGAGATGCAGCCGTTGAAAGTGTTCGAGAAATTCTTAGATCGTCGCCTTCTCTAGCTTCAGAATGGAAATCATCCTTAGAGTCCGCGTTTCTTGATGAAAGAAATATTCTTAAAGGAGAAGGTCTTTTTATTCGCGAAACTATACTTTCCGTAATGTATGAGGCTGGTCTTAAGCCTACTAAGTCGGTCGTAAAAAGTGCCAAGCAAGATTTAAACACACAAGTAAGAAGTTTATTAGAACAATGGGGCAGTTCTTCGAATTTCCAACCCATGTCGCTCTAAAAGGATTGTGCGCGAAGAAGCGGGCCTGGAAATCTATACAAACCTATAAATTTTAGGCTAAATACTCCAGGCCCGCTTCTTCGCGCACAACACTTATTTGAAGCGCTTAGTTGGCTCTGGGGGTTTCAGCATCTTTTTCTGGGACTGGTGCCGCTGCAGGGGAAGCTTTATTTTCTTTTTTCTTTTTAGTTTTAGCTTCTCTCTGAGCATTCAGTATGGCTAAGCGCTGCCCAATTCTATAAAGAATGATTTTTTCTTCGTATCCATCGGTCGCGACTCTTTCCCAGTCTGAGAAAAAGTTTTTATATTCTTTGAGTTCTTTAAGAACTTGAACTCGAACAGCGGCTTGACCTGTTTGTGAAATAAATGCTTTTGATAATTTAATTTTTAATCGATAGCTAACTTCTTCTAGTCGAGGCTCATTGTCGGGATATTTGAATAATTCGGAATTAAATCTTGTTTCAACCCATTCGGTTTGTAGTAAACCAGCTTCTCTGTTGGCCACAGTGATTGAGTAAAGATCTAAAATTCTTACGGTAGCGCTCCAGACATCGTTAAAACTTCCAAGATAAATACGAGCGTAGGGAAAATCTAAAGGTCTTGGAGGCTGTTGAGATGAAACGCAAGAAGCTAATAATACGAGTGAACACACCCATCCAAAATATCGAATGGGTGTGTTTGTTGATTTCATAAATCGCTTTTTCAACTCAGCTACAATCATTTAGCATTATAAAAGCGAATTTCTGTGGTGTGGTCAAAGAGATCTGAAAAACTTTGTGAGTCTGTGGGTTGAGGAAGGTCCATATCCGTTTTAGCCATCACTAAAGCTATATTGTCGTTTCCGCCAATAGGAGTTGTGAATTGATAAGTGCCTGCATCAGGTCTGACCCAAGTTTTGTCGATGCTTAATGTCATTTGATTTTGAAATCCGAAGCTTAAACCCAGGAAATCTTCAAAAACTCGGCCAAGAAGTTGTGGTCGTTGTTGCAGTATGACTAACCAACCCGATTCGTTCATGGGAGTCCAAGTTAAAGTTTGTCCATTGAGTTTCACTCCATTGATGCTACCTGCTACACCAGAGGCGCTAATCTTAGTGGTGTTAGAATCGTAGCTTTTTACGAGAGCTTGAATGGAGACCACTTTTTTGTTCACTTCTAATAGTCTTATGAACAAACTTTTAAACTTTTGAGGAAAATTCGCTAAGCTTTTAAGGTTTCCACTATTGCGACTATTTCCAACTAAATCCATTAGAGCCCATTTATTAGCGGGCGTTTGTTGAAATACAAACACGTGATCAGTTTGATCAGTTCCTGTTTTAGCGCGACTCCAATCAAATGAATATCGGTTGGCAAATGTAGAGTTGAGATTGAAATTGATTTTGCTTTCATTGCTCCAATCTTTTTCACCAAGATAAGAAAGTTTTTGTAGTTGAACTAAAGGTAAAAGTTTGGCGGGAGTGGTGTTTCCAGATTGAGCCATATCTACAAGAGTAGAGAAGGGCGCTTTAAAAGAACTAGCGATGAGCTCGTTTTTTTCTCCTGGAGGGGTGTAAAATCCAAATTCCCCTTTTTCAATTGCAATTCTAAAAAGCCCCCAGTTTTCAAGTTGTCTAGGGAAATAGAAGTTGCCTGGAACGTTTACAGTTTCAGGACCAGCTTTTAGGGGCTCGTCGGGAGCGATGAATTGTTCTATTTGAAAATTAAGAAGATCCTCTGCTGAAAAACTTTTTAAAACAATCGCACCATCAACAATATCATCTACAGGTAGCGATCCAAATCCTTGAACTACACCTGGAATTCTTTTCAAAGATTGAGGTGTCTCAGCGGCTAAAGACATTTTTGAACTGAGCACTAAAAAAGTGCCCATAAGAAATAGCTTAGATTTATTAAACATAAATCCCTCCCAGCTTTAGCTTAAGGCTCCTTTTGTGATTAGGGAAGCCTCTAAGGGGGATTCGGTGAGTCTTAAATCTATTTTTGAAGCTCTATGAGCTTATTTGCAAATTCTGCCGTTCCTAAAATTTGGGCATTATCAGCCTCCCTGAGGTCGCCGGTTACAAAAGCATTTCTAAAAGCTTCATTTAAAGAGGCTTCAATAACGTCTTTAGCTTCTGTCCAGCCTAAATATTCAAGCATTAGAGCGGCCGATTTAATGGTCGAACTTGGGTTGGCTAAATTTTTTCCTGCAATATCGGGGGCGGTGCCATGAGTGGCTTCAAAAAGAGCGAGGTTATTTCCAATATTGGCGCCTGGTGCAATTCCTAATCCGCCCACGAGTGCGGCAACCGCATCCGAAAGGTAGTCGCCATTAAGATTAGGCGCTACAAGGACGTTATGCTTTTCGGGCCTTAATAATATTTCTTGAAACATAGCATCGGCAATTCTTTCTTTGACCACAATTTTTCCATCGGGCACTTGGCCGTTATATTTTGCCCAGACATCGCTTTCCGTGATGACTTGCGATCCAAATTCATTGAGGGCTACTTCTAAACTCCATCGAAGAAAAGCTCCTTCGGTTTCTTTCATGATGTTTCCTTTGTGAACAATGGTGACAAAGGGCAATTTTTTATCGATGGCATGTTTCAGTGCGCGTCTCATGAGTGTTTTTGTGGCTGCCTGACTCATGGGTTTAATTCCAATTGCAGAAAGTTCATTGATATCGGCGTCGGGTCTGAGTTTGAGAATTAAATCGATCAGTTGTTTTGCTTCATTGCTTTCAGCCGCAAATTCGATTCCCGAATAAACATCTTCAGTGTTTTCACGAAAAATGACCATATTCACTTTTTCAGGATGTTTAACGGGAGAGGCGAGTCCCTCATGGTAGCTCACCGGGCGCACACAAGAATCGAGTTTTAAAAGTTGTCGCATTTTTACGTTAACACTTCTAAATCCTGCGCCTACAGGTGTGGCTGTAGGGCCTTTTATGCTAACCCGATAAGTTTTGAGGGCTTCTACAGTGGCTTCTGGTAATGGAGTTCCAAATTTTTCTAGAGCATTCATTCCAGCGAAAATTTCTTTCCACTCAATGGATCGTTTATCACCATAAGCTTTTTTAACGGCGTTGTTCACCACTCTTATAGTGGCTTGCATAATTTCGGGACCAATTCCATCTCCAGCAATATAGGGAATTATGGGGTGATCTGGAATAATAAGCTGCCCATCTTTTTCGCTGATAGCTGTAGCGGCCTCAGCATTCTTTGTATCATTCAGAGGGGTGTCGCAATTATCCGCAAATAAAGTGAAAGGAGAAATTAAAAGTAAGCTAGACAGTAGTTTTTTCGTGTAGGTAGGCATCAAAAATTACTAACATTGAGATTTGTCTTCAACAATTAGTAGAGCGCTACAAAATTCATAATAATTCTTACATGGGTTTGAGTAGGGTTGTTTCATATTTATTAAAGGCTAGAGTTCAAGATTAAATAATTTTGAATAAATAAAGTTAAAGGTTCAATTGTGAGACTACGAAGTTATCTTATTTGCGTTTTTATATTTCTTTCTAACACTATCATGGCTCAAGAAGAAGTTATTGCAAAAGCTCAATCATTACTTTCTCGTTTTAGTGTCGCGAGTATGCCTTATTGCAGTGGTTACCATTGTTATCATCAGTCCATGGATACATGTGAGCGCATAGGGCAATCACAATGTCGTGTGATCGAAATTGGAAATCTCAATCAAGTGGTTTCAGGTCATGGAAATATTGTGCTGAGAATTTCTCACGGATCTAGAGATTATTATTGTTTGGCCGATCCCCAGAGATCCTCTCAAAGAATGAGTTTAGAACTTTGTTGGAGTTTAGAGTCTGCAATAAATCCGCCCAGTAGTTATTGGAATCCACCCTATTTAATTCAAGAAAAATATTGTCGTTTGCGAAAGCTCGGATGTAACAAGTTGGGGCCTACGGTGTTTCGCGTTCGCATTTCATCCGAGCTAGAAGGTGAGCCTTATGAAGCCTGGTGGAAAAATTCAACACTCAGTGCAGGACAGATATATAAACTTTGTGAATACAAAAACTCACCTAATAATCGCGGACCCTTGCCTCTTTCAATGCCTGGTTGCAATTCTAATCTAGAGAAAAAATGTTCGAATAAGGGCAAGAGCTTCGCCTGCAATCATGGAGGACGCTGTCAGGTTTTGCATTGTAATGAGAATTCAAAGTGGACTTGGTCTACTTTTGAAAATTTACCTCTACCTTCGTGTAAAAGCGCAGATTTAATCAATTACTGTTCTCGATGGAGTCAGGAAATTCGTAAGAGCGCCGAAGCTCGAATTGCGGATGGATATATTTATAATAATACTCAACATTTTTGTAGAACTTCTAAAGGAATGACTAAGTTTTGGTGTCATCCTAGTGGGCCAATCTCAGGTGGTAGAGGCCTTAGAAATGAACTTTAGATTGTAGAATTTTAGAGTTTTTTTACAAGACGGAGTCCCATGTTTGAGTTAAACGCCAATGTGAAAATATGCTTTTTAGATTTATTTTAGCGCTTAGTTTTTTTTATTTTGCTTTGGTCTCTTTAGCACAACCTCAAAAGATCAATTGTTCTCTCCCTTTGCAATTAAGGCTGACTCATAAAAATAAAACTAAAGCGAAAAAACGTAAATTAGTTAAAATGAAAAGTTATGTAGACTATTGGGATGCTCGGCCGCTGTCGTATGATGATCCGAGTGATGAGCATTTATCATTATTTAAAAAAAATCCCACAGTCCCACTTAGCGGAGAAGAGAACTCATCGCTGCTAGATTATTTGAGGGGTTCGAAAATTAATTTAGCTTTGCGTGGACAACATGATTCTTTCTTTGATCCAGTACCTATGGATCATGCTTTAGTGTTAATGAAAGAAAATTTAGACAGCGCCCTGATGAAGTTAAATTCTTATAATGGATTGTGTTTTAGAGGAGCTAGTCTGTCTGAAATGGCTCTAAAGAAATTAAAGATTGGGCAATTATGGTCAGATCCAGGTTTCCTGAGTTTTTCTTTGATGTATGCAAAGGCACAAGCTTTTTCACATTCTAAGTTTTCTAATTTGAGGGATGTTGTATTTGTGCTTGATGCAAAAGACGCAAAAGTAGTTCCTTCAAAACTTTATCATCGGAATGAAGCTGAAGTTATTTTTCCTCGTAATAGCTCGTTTGAAGTGCTGAAAATAGACCGCAACCATAACCCTGCTTTAATTTATCTGAGTGAAATTTAGATTTTGCTGTTGCAGGTTGCGCTCTTCGCAATGGTGCCTGAGGGCAGATTCGAACTGCCGACCTGCGGGTTATGAATCCGCCGCTCTCACCAACTGAGCTACCCAGGCTAACTTGAATTCCTTTGGGGAATCAGTACTAAGTAGCAAAGCTTGGGGGGGGTGTCTAGATTGCTCGGGGCTCTAAAGCTTTTAAAAGCGGAGAAAATGTGGATAATTAAGTAAGTATTTTCTTTGACTTAGCTTTTGAATTCAAAAATTTAGGCTGTTAGATCTGTCTGTGGGTGGACAAAATAGGGGACGGAGTACAAATAGCGCCTTTCCGTAATTGGAAAGGCGCTTTGTTTTTTCTATTAAACCTTTTTCTTATTATTCAAACACACTCAAATGATTTGTTGAGGCTCAGAGCTCAAGATGCCTGGAATATGCAATTTCGAATTTCACCCCTAAATCCCAATCTCAATAGACATCAAGTCGCTGAGTCTTTGCGACGATGTGTTTTAAATCGAAAAGTTGAGACTTTGGTTTTTCTTTTTGAAGGCACAGCTTCTTTCGATCCTCGAAGAGTCGCCGCTTTGAAAATATCTTTAAATTCTCTTAAGGGCCATGTTGATTTTTCGATTTTAAAAAAAGATCTAGGAAATGAGATTGATGAATTGGCTTTAAACGGGCCACGCTATCCAGAGTTGTTGAGATGGTCGGGGCTCATAAAGGGCCCCGTCAACGAAGCGATCGAGGAGTTTTCGAGGGAAGATCTTCAATGGTGGCATTTCCCAAGTGAAGAGTTCGAGGCCATTGCCTATCCAGAACGTCTCATGAATTATTCAATTTCAGATTGGTTTAAAGAGATTCAAAATTCCTATCAAAACAAAAGTCCAGGAGTCACTTCCGCTCTAAAATGTGTCGACGAATTAGGTGATAAGATTCAAACTAAGAAAATTGTTTTGTTAGCACATAGCTCAGGAGTTCGAACGGCCATCAAATTTGCGGATGCACTTTATAAGAAATATCCACTTCTAAAAATTCCTTTGGCCTTTGTTATCGATCCCGTGGAGGAGGTTCAGTGGGCTGTTAAGGAAGTGCTTTCACAGCATTTAGATCCAACAAGAGATTTTTTTGATAAAGGAGATGTGGCCATTCACACTCGAGAAAATAGACCTGGGCTCTATAAACCCGTCAATGTTGAGCGATGGTTAACGCTTTATCAGAATAGAGATAGTTTTGGATTTGGTTTTAAGAAATTTCCTTTCGGAATTCACGGAAGTCCAGTGCGTGGAGCCGAGAATATTTTTATTTCTATGCCTGATAATAAAGAAATAAAGGCTCATGGCACTATTTGCTATCACCCAGAGACAATTCGTTATTGGAAAAGAGAATTTAAAAGGGTCTTAGAGGAACCTCAATCAGGAGAATTTTTGAATCTTGAGCACAATCAATTTCTATGGTCTCAGCTTCGCTAATTCCAAGAGCGTCTCCTGTTTGAATTTTTTGTTCAGACACTTCTATCTCACCTTCTAAACAAAAAATAAAAAGTCCATTTTTAGAAGAATTAAACTTATAGGAAATTTTTTGACTCTTATTAAAATCGCCCAACTGAAAAAAAGCATCTTGAAGTATTTTTAAAGAATGATTTCTTCCATCGGGCGAAACGATGAGTTCCCAAGTATTTTTGTTTTCAAAGTGTTTGAATTTTTTTTGTTGATAATTGGGTTCAGTATTTTCTTTGTTTGGGAAAACCCAAATTTGTAGAAAATGTGTTTCTTCGCTAGATGAGGCGTTGAATTCAGAATGTTGGATTCCAGAGCCCGCCGACATGACTTGAATATCGCCAGCTTCTAAGAAAAAATCACTTCCGTTGCTATCTTTATGATGAAGTTTTCCAGAAATCGGAATTGAAATGATTTCCATGTTGGCGTGTCCGTGAGTTTCAAATCCTTTTAAAGGAGCGACTCGGTCTTGGTTAAAAACTCTTAAAAGGCCAAAGCGTTTTCGGGTGGGGTCAAAGTATTCTCCAAAATTAAAAGTGTGAAAACTTTTTAACCAGCCATGATCTGCAAACCCACGTTGATTAGAAGGATAAGGCACAATCGTCACGAAACATTCCAATCTCAAGGATTCCCTTGCTATTAGCGAAGGCTCTGTAGAGTCCTCCACTGTTAAAGCGCATTTGGCAGCGACCTTCTTTGTCGATCAAAATGATTCCACCATTTCCGCCTGTTGAAGCTATAGTTTCCAAAGTGTCTTCAACGGCAGGAATGAGATCTTGTTTCATCCATAATATTCTGGCGTGAATTTGAAAGGCAGCGCTATGGCGAATGAACTCATCACCCATGCCAGTCGCTGAAATAGCGCAGGTTTTATTGTCGGCATAAGTTCCAGCGCCAATGATGGCAGAGTCGGAAACTCGCCCAGGCATTTTTCCGATGATTCCTCCAGTCGAGGTTGCTGCAGCTAAATTTCCGCTGGAATCAAGTGCCACGGCTCCGACCGTTGAATAACGACTGTCGTGTTCGAGGCGCATTTTTCTATCTTTTAAAAAAGCTTGATATTGTTCTTGGCGACGTTCTGTAATGAAAAATTCTTTTGGGGCTGTTTCGAGTCCTTGAGCTATTAAAAATTCTTCAGCCTTGGCGCCGGCTAAAAGTCGGTGAGGAGTTCTCATTGCAATTTCACTGGCGCCCAAAATGGGGTGGCGAATGCTTTTAAGACCACTCACTCCTCCGGCTTGCAGAGTAGCGCCACACATAACGGCAGCGTCCATTTCGACTTCACCTTCGGCATTGAGAACGCTGCCTCTTCCAGAATTAAAAAGAGGATTGTCTTCTAATACGCAAACACTGGCGATGGCGGCTTCTCTGGCGCTCAGTCCGTTTTTTAATTTGTCTAAACCTGTGTTGAGAGCTTCTCTTAGAGCTTGTCGGTGTTCTCTAATTTGTTCTTTTGTATAATTTTCGGGGTTTAATTGACCCGCTCCACCGTGAATTGCGATTGCATACATGGGCCTTTATTCTAGGACGCTTTATTTTTTTTGGACAGCCCAATAAACGCTTAGACTAGGTATTATAAGCTATGCGAAATGAACTTTTATCCATAGTAGCACTGAGCTTATCTTTTTCAGTTTTTGCTGAAGAGCCCCAACCTCAACTGGAAGCGCATAAAGAGCGTGTTCTTAAAAAAATTGATGAGAGGATTGCCGAACTCCAAGCTTCTAAAACCTGCATTAGCAACGCAAAGGATCATAAGACCCTGAAGGATTGTAAAAAGGGTCGCCATAAAGATCGAGATAAAGGGCCTCCTTCCAATTGAGGTGAGAGTCCTTCCATTTAAGACAAACAAAAATTAGCTTATTCTTTTTTAGACATTATTTTTGTGACATTGCCTGGATGCAATCGCGGAAGTAAAAAAAGCTTTCGGAGGTTTTAATAATGGCGCCAACTTTTCGCATCGAAACAGACACTATGGGGGAGCTTCAAGTAGCCTCAGACAAATATTGGGGAGCTCAAACCCAACGTTCTCTTGTAAATTTTCCTGTTGGCGAAGACAAAATGCCCCGGCCCCTTATTAGAGCTCTTGGTGTTTTAAAGAAAGGCGCGGCTTTAGCGAATTGTGAGCTTGGATTACTTCCTAAGGAAAAATGTGATGCCATTGTGAAGGCTGCAGATGAAGTTATCGAGGGAAAGCTAGATGCGCATTTCCCTCTTGTAATTTGGCAAACTGGTTCCGGTACTCAGACTAATATGAACGTCAATGAAGTGATCTCAAATCGAGCCATTGAAATCATGGGTGGAGTTGTGGGTTCTAAGAAACCCATTCATCCCAACGATGATGTGAATAAAAGCCAATCTTCAAATGATGTTTTCCCCACAGCAATGCATATTGCTGCTGTTGAGCAAACTGAAAGAGCCTTGCTTCCCAGTTTAAAATATTTTCGAGACGAACTAGCGGCTAAAGAAAAAGCTTTTTCTGAAATAATAAAAGTGGGTCGCACTCATTTGATGGACGCCACTCCTCTTAGTTTGGGCCAAGAAATTTCGGGTTACCGTGCTCAATTAGATTACGGAATTGAGAGAGTTTCTCAAAGTCTCGAAAGAGTGAGAGCGTTGGCTCAAGGGGGAACCGCCGTTGGAACTGGATTAAACACTCATCCAAAATTTGCCGATCTAGTGGCAAAAAAAATTAGTGAAATAAGCGGTTCCAAATTTCATTCTGCTGAAAATAAATTTGAAGCCTTAGCCGCTCATGATGCTTTAGTTTTTGCTCACGGTGCTTTAAAAACCTTGGCTTGTTCTTTTATGAAGATTGCCAACGATGTTCGATGGTTGGGAAGTGGTCCTCGTTGTGGTTTGGGCGAACTTTCTCTTCCAGAAAATGAGCCAGGTTCCTCCATTATGCCCGGCAAGGTAAATCCAACGCAGTCCGAGTCTATGACTATGCTTTGTTGCCAAGTTCTAGGTAACGATGTGGCCATTAATATCGGGGGCGCTTCGGGCAACTTTGAACTCAATGTTTTTAAACCTTTAATAATTCATAACTATTTACATTCTTTGAGATTATTGGCAGACTCCGCAAAGAATTTTGTGGACAGATGCCTTAAAGATATGACTCCAAATAAGGAGCAAATTGCTAAGCATTTAGAGAATACTCTTATGCTAGTAACCGCTCTTAACCCTCATATCGGTTACGACAAGGCGGCTCAGATTGCGAAGAAGGCCCATAAAGAAGGTCTTACTTTAAAAGATGCGGCTTTAAAGTTAGGGCACCTAAGTGCTGAAAATTTCGATAAATGGGTCGATGCCAGTAAAATGCTTGGCCCGGATGAGGCGTAATTCCTAGGCTTTAGTCATTGATCTGGAGCGCTGCATCGTGTAAAGTGCCCGGCTAGTGTGTGAGGCTGTTTAACGCTTTGCAATAAGGTGATTTTCAATATGAAGAAAACAGAAAACGAGAACGTACTAGAAAAAGCCAATCAATTGATCCGCGAAGATGGGAAGCTTTCTGAAGCGGCAAAAATATTGAAGGAATTCGTTAAAGAGAAGCCTAAGGGAAGTGACGCCATCGAAGCTTATGCGCTTCTGATTCGTATATCTGCTGAAACTCGTGAGTTCGAAAAAATTTCTGAATATGTCGATGAAGTTAAAAAAATTCCAATCACTAAAGACTCTGAAAAAAGACCCTTTGCAAATTGCCTCTACCATACAGGAACAGTTTGGCATTTTTCTGGAAATGCATCTAAAGCTCGCCAATATTTTCTTATGGGACTCGATGTGGCCAATGAACTTGGTGACAAGGCGCTCGTTTTTAAATGCAAATTAGGTTTGGCCGATATTTTAAGATCTGAAGGCTTTTATAATGATGTTTTCGAACAAGAAGCTGATTTATTGAAAGCGGCTCAAGAGAGTGGCGATCCTTTGAATATAGGATCTTTGAAAATCTTAATTGGAAACGTTTTCCGAAAACAAGGCTTAACTGAAAAAGCCATCCCACTTTTTGAAGAGGCAAAAGTTCTTTTCAATAATAATAAAAATAGCAGCGGATACCATTACGTTCTTTGGGCGATTGGTACTTGTTATGCGGCTCTTGAAGACCATGAACGCGCTACAATTTATTTGGATCTAGCGACTAATAATTCTGCAGGCGGTGTTGAGTTTTGGAGAATTAACATTCTGTCTCGCCTCACTTTAGCTGAGCTTTGCACGACCAGTGGAAATTACGCTCAAGCTGAAGCTCATTATAGCGATATTGCAGCCAGTATTAATGGCGATGAGTCTTCTTACTACGGTCGTCGTATGCTCAGAGGGCAAGCTTTGCTCGCCATTCGCGAAGGTAAATTCGAATTAGCCAATGAAAAAATCGATCAGTTGGTTGTGATGGCGGTTAAAGAAAATAATCACCGTCAAATTATGCGTCTTCGCCCCTTAAAGGCAGAAGTCTTATTGCGTACTGGTGAAGCGGCTCAGCATGAGCAAGCCACTGAAATGCTCGAAGAAGCTTATATTTTCTACAAAGAAAAAGGAATGCGACGACATTTGGCAGTGTGTTTAGAATTGTTAGCTCGTTTGGATTCACGATGCGGATATCCAGCTGAAGCTCTTAAAAAAGCCGATGAAATGTTGAAGGTTTGTAATGGTTCCGATTTTGAAAGACATTTCATTAAGGCGAAGCTTATTGAATTCGTTCTCAATCGTAAGGTGGGACGTAGTTTTTCTGCCAAAGAAGGTGCGGATCTTCTCCCTCTCATCAATAGACTCAATGCTGAAGTTGAGCGCGTCATTCTTTCTCGTTTCTTGATTAATAGTTACGATAGTTGGACTGCCGAACTCGCTAAGCTCAATCCTTTCTCTCAAAGATGTGTGAATGAGTTTTTCGAAGACTTCCACTTTGTTCCTGAGCAATCTATTGATATGGAAATCGACCCGATTTCTCACTACGTTCGTGAGAAGCATTTGGGTGAAATTCCATTTCATAACAAGTTCACTTTAATGAAAATTCTTATGCTTTTGGCCGAAAAGCCTGGAAAAGAATATTCTAAAGAAGAATTGGCTATGAAGATTTGGCAGCAAGAGTACAATCCTCTTCGCCACGATAATAATATTTATATTAACATCAATCGTCTTCGTAAGTTGGTTGAGCCTAATCCTCGCGAGAGCCGCTACATTATGAACGGTTCTCAAGGATATTATTTCAATCCAAACATGAAGGTGAATATTTCTACTAAGATTGCTGAAACGGCTCCTCGTTTAGCGTCTCAGAATAAAATTCAGCCGGAGATTCGTTAGTCTCATGATTAGAAAACTTTTGTTTGTAGCGACTTTGATGAGTGCATCGTTTTTTAATGTGTCTGCCGACGAGCAGTCCAAGCTTCTTCCTGATTTATTTAAAAAAATGAATTGTGGTGAGATTGATGAGCGCAAGCTTCGAGATTTTTTTCCTTCTCTTGCCAATCCTTCTACAAGAAACTTTTCTGATGGATATT
>JAGNHS010000058.1 GCA_018001635.1 Pseudomonadota bacterium
GTTTGAATACTTTCTTTGACTACGGGTTGAGTTCCGCCCAATAAATATTTCCTAAAATCTAACGTGTAATCAGTTTGAGAATATCCCAAACCAAGAGCCCATTTTTTATCTAAGCGCATCATTAAACCACCAGCATAAATCATAGATTCATAACTTCTTTGATTATTGTTCGAAGCAGGATAGTAACGAAAATTAGTTTCTACTCCCAGTTTTTGCCAAAAATTAGAACGGCTCATAATAACTCCAGGAAACCACATAGCATCGAGTCCAGCACCAGGAGCAAATGCAAATGTTAAACTTAAATTGGCTGAATCGGATCGCTGAACGTTGTTTCTCCCTCGAGCATCAAGCAAAAGAGATATTCTAGGCCTTCCCGAAGTCTCTTTTCCCAACCATTGCCATCCCATCTCTAAAGCCACCTCACTGTATGTGACTTGAGAATCATTTTGATCAAGCAAATTGCTTAGGTTTTGAAACATTTCTAATCCAAAGTAAAATCTTTTAACCCAAGGCAGAGGTATCGAAAGATGACCGCCCAATACAGGGAAAACCTTTAGACTGCGCTTGTTCGCCTGAACTTGCGTATTATCTGTTTTTAATACTGAATACCGAGCATCAAAGGAAGCCTGTGAACGCTTAAAGAAACTATAAAAATTTGCTTCTTCAGTTTTTTTAACAGGGGCCTCAAGCAACACATCGTCATCAAAACCTGGTCCCTTTACATGAAATCTAGAGATAGGAGGAATGACCGTAAATTCGAATACAAATTTACCATCATCATCCTTAAAACCATCTGCAACTTTTGAAAGCGAAGAGGCGTCGTTGACCTCAATAAAGTTTCCAGAGGTGCTTTCTAATTTCACAAGCGAAGCAGGCTCGGCCTTGACCTGACAATTTTTCCCTAAACTTGCTGTCACTCTTGCCCTTAAATAAACTTCACCTCGAGAATTGTATTCAAGAGTAGGATGTTTATCTTCGAGATTTCCCCACTGAAGACATCGTCGTGATTCTGATATTCTTGGAATATAGACAAAACTCACTTCTTGAAGATCAAACTTATGAATGTCTAGTTGAGCAAAAAGCGTAGAAGTACAAAAAAAACCAAAAATTAAAAAACTTCTCTGCAAAGCTCTAAGTGGGACGAAACCCATGGCTCTATATTAAGACGCCTTATGAAAATAAGAAAGTCTTCTAAAATTAATGAGTTTTATTTAAAAAATATCTGAAACCTATAAACGGCACCCGGCTCCACGAAATCGAGCAGACCAAGAAGTTGCCCATTCCTGTGCACTAGAATCCGAAGAATAACGTGTAGAAATATTTTTGATAAAATCTTTTACATAAGGACAATTGGGTCTTTTGACTTGTTCAGTAAACAAAGAATCTAACGCAAGTTTTATCCCCCCTGGGAAACTCTTCTCGGAAACTCCAGAATAAGCGGAATCTCTCAAAGTCTCAGCCATTAAACGAGTGGCTTCATCAACATTACCACCTTTAGCTTCGCTCAAAGCTTTCGTAATATGATTTTTTTCTGGTAGACGACTTTTTATTTCTGTTTGAATCGAAGCGATCACTCTCCTTGGTGGAGCAATTTGATCTGGAACTTTTACTGCCAAAGAAGACGGCACCCCTGAAGAATCAAGACTTGAAGATATTGTTTGATCACTTAATTTAGTGGACCCTGCTCCAAAAGCTCCGCCATTTTCTAAATTAGCAGTCACCGTTTGCTCGGGAGCCAATCGCTGACTCATCACACCGGCCCCTGCAGCGTCATCTAAACTTTGCTCTCTCTGTTCAATTCTAGCTGAAGCTCCAGCACCTCGAACCGTATCGCCCAAGACTTGTTGTCGTTGCTCAATTTTAGCGGCCACTTGATTGATCGTTTTTGCTTCTAACTTAAATTTCTTTTCTTCAAGAACGAATTTCTTTCCTTCCTGGGTTTTTACTTCAATCTTTTTTCCATCTTCGCGTTGTCTTTGAACTTTAATTTCCCCTTGTATAACTTGAAGAGAAATGGCGATGCTCGATTCTTCTCTATCCTCTGGAATTTCTAAATAGACTGTCGTATCCGCGTCGAGTCGTAACAAAGTTTCATCATAAAGTTTTAACCAAGCTTGAGAATCAGGTGAGGTTACCAAAAAGCTCTTATCAGGAATACTATCCGAAGTTCCTGCGGGTAAATAAACAAAAACATCTTGGGGTTGATAGCGAAGTTCCCCCACCATTTTCTTAACCTCAGCCACAGTTTCTCCCTTTTTCTTAAGAGGCCAAAAAATTCTACCTAAAAAGGAAAAATGTTTTTGATAAATTGGGGATTTTAAAATTTTTGAAGTGTATTGAGTGGGACCAAAATAAAGAAAGCCCAAAACACAAACAACAAAATAGACTAAGAGTAGTCCGTGTTTGGCGTACTTCATCATTTAAGTTTTCGGCATATTTAAGACATAACTATAGGTTAGCCATAGCCCCCTAATGACGAGACAAAAACACTCAACTCAACTCAACGCAACGCATATAAAGTATAAACTTAGATAGCCGATAGAATGATCATGGATATCGGGAATGTTGGCCGCCTCAAGGCCACTCAGATTGTTTTTGATCGAGTCGAAAATGAAGTCGCTCGTCAAACCCATTCCGATAAAGATGCTCAAGGGCAAGGTTACCAACGCCCTCAAAACACAATCACGCACTTAAGCCCTGAACAAGAAGAAGAGGCTCTAAAGAAACTTAATTCGCAAAGTGATTTTGCAAAAGCAGGGTTAAACGCAATACTTCTTCGCGAGGTGGGCAAGCCTCCCTACATTGTCGTCAAAAGTATGTCGGGCGAAGAAGTTCGCCGAATACCTTATGAACATATCATTCGAATTTTTCTTGATAAAAAAGACGAAGGTTCAAAAGGATTACTTTTTAAATCGAGCGCATAATTTATAATAGAGATATGACACATCTCCAGGGACTCATTCGATTTTCTTTATTTTTATTATTATGGACTGCCATCGGACAAATAAGATGGAATCAAAGATCTATTGAAGACCGTTATCATACGGCTGTTAACTCTAGAAGTTTTCAAAAATTATTTTGGACAACCGCAAAACCTATCACTTGGACGAGTGAAAAGTTACAAGATCTTTGGGAAGAAACGCCCGTTCTTAATAAAATTCCCGCTCGTTAAGGAGTGCCTAAAGTGGAAGGTGATCCAAGCAATCCGCCTTGGCCACCGTGAACACCAGAATTCATAAGCGAATTCATAGTTCCACCCACTCCATTCATCTGACTTCGTTGAATGGCAACATTCACCATTTCTTTTACTCTTTGGTTACAAACAGGATCTGACTGATCTCCAGATTGAACTTTTCGAGCACAGGCACAAGTGACATTATCATTGGAGCCACCCATAGTTTGAACTTCTCCAAAATTACTCATACCACCGTAAGAATTATAACTTCCAAAACTATTATAAGAACCATAAGAAGGTCCAAAGTCCGCAAAGGAACTTAGAGAAAATAACGTAAAAAGCATCAAAGGAATAAACATAAATTTCTTCATAAAAGACCCCTTAACATCAAAGGATGCAGGAGCCATGCCAAGCTTTTATGAAGGGCTTTTTATAAACATTTCAACAACTTATAGACTCAAAATACTTAACTTAAGTGTCTAACAATTAGACAATTGGCAAAAATTAACGAAGCTTAAAAACATAGGTATGAGGCGTTGTGAGCACAATTTCGAAACGATTATCTTTAAGCATAATCTCCCTAAGACCACCGAAATCTCTCGTACAAATTCCATATTGAACATTGAAAACTTCTTTTAGGAAATAATAAGTACGATCTCGCTCCATACCATTAGAAACTCTAAACCAGGTTTCCCACATTTTAGGATTCCAGTAGTACATAAAATTCGGATCTAAAAACACGGGATAACTATTGTTTTGGTTATAAAAGAAGATTTCAGGCGTGTCGTCCCAATCACATGTATAGACCAACTGCCCCTTAGGCACATGATCTTTCACCCACAAAGCCGCTTCTTTGAAACGAGATTCTCTTGCATGATATTGTCTAGCCACATCCCAAGAAGACCTAAGAAACAACGCCACCAATAAAACCGAGCCCCCACATGCAACAATTATAAAACGTGGAAAATTTTTGCGTCGAAATTTATTCCAATCGAAACTTCCAATGATAGGACTAAAAAACGAAGCACAAAACCATAAAGTCACTGGCACAGAATATTCTGCAAATCTTTTGCTAGTCATAGTGAGTATAATGAGAGCCAAAGAAATAAAAAATAGAATTCTCGTTTTTCGATCGGTTTTAACAGGGGTGTAAATGCTGGCAAAAAACGCGGCAAAATAAGACATCCAAACACTAGTTAGAACTTCAAAAAGTTTTTTGGTGTCCATGGGTTTGAATTCACCACCCATTTTTAAATCGACTTTGCCATTGGTCCCCATCCACAAAACATAAAAATTTTGAACCCAAAACATAGTCCAGTTGTCTGGAAAGTATGGATGAAAAATCATTCCAGTCAGAGTGGCTCCAAAAACTGTAGCCGGAGTTTTCCATTCCAACTCATTTTCGAAAAACCAAATGTAAGCACTTGCTATGAGCGTAAAAATTAAAGGAAGAATGTAGCCTGTATACGCACTCGTATAAATAAAACATAAAATGGCTAAATGCTTACGTTGATTATTAATAATAAAATGAATGGCCCATAAGCAAAGTATTATGGACAGAACTTGGGGTCGGGGCACATTGGCTCGATAGAGAAAATAGCCGCCCGACGACATCAACATCAAAGTCCAAAACCAAGAGGCTCGTAATTTATTAAGCCGAATAATTCCAAAAAACGAAGTGATTCCACAAGCTGCTAAAATCACTGTAGCGACTTTGGCCGCTGTATGGAGATTCTCAAAAATCCAAGTGAAGGGCATCAAATAAACGTGAAAAAGAAATTCTTTATCACTAAAATTTTTAAACCAAAGGCTCAATTCCGCCCAACGGAATTGTCTAATAAAGCCCTCAGTTCGCATAAGATTGGCAATAGCAATATGGTAATAGCCATCATTTTCCGGCAAAAATGGACTTTGAAATTGCCAGAAGTAAAATAAAGAGAGACTTATAAAAAATACAATTAGATAATTTATACTTTGTCGCAAACCCACTGATGCTCCTCGAAATGCTGAATAAATCTTAGTGTTGTGGCATACCTGGTCTCATCATACCAGGTTGCATTGGCATATCTCCTTGATTGCGAACAACAGTATCGGCTCCACGAAGAACGTAACAATCATCTCCTTGGCCTTCACCCAAAGTTGGCATTCTTCCTTGTCCGGAAGGATCCATATAGCGCATTCCATTATCGTAGCCTTGCACATAAGCTCCAGCGGACACCTGCCCCATGTACGCAGGCTGCTGAGTATAATTGGCCATACTCAATGGAATCATAATTAATGAACTTATAGCTAAGCCGAATTTAAATTTGGATTTCATAGAATCAGCCCTCCGGCCCTAGGCTCAAGCCTGAGGGTTTCAATAATTCGACTAGATTTGTAAAGGTTTCAGAAATTCTTCGTGCTGCCTCTCTCTCTTCTTTAGAAGCCACACTACGACCTTTAGAATTTAGCACTTGATTGATTCTGCCATTGGGAAGATAGCTCACTTGCAAAGTGTCTTCTTTTTTTCCTAATTTTTCCTTAATTTCGATTGGAAGACCTTCTGCATTGTATCTGAAATAAACCAGTCTAGGATTGCTCCCTTTTAATGGAAATTCTTTTACGGAGGCTATTTCCCCCTTCAAACCATAAGATAAAACAAATCTTTTTTGAGCTTTGTCATCGACAATCGCAACAGGATTTCCTTCTTTGTCATATTCATACTGAATACGACGATCGCCGCGTTTAAACTCAGATATTTTTTTCAAAGAGGGTTTATAAATGAGAGACAAAGTTTCTCCATTTGAAAAAACTTTCTTTTTCAAAAAGCCAGTGAATTCACCCTCATTATAATAATCAAAACGAGTTACGATTTTCTTTTGATTAGTTTGTGTCCATTTAATATCTGAAGGACTTTCAGAAAATTTATAATTAGAAGCTTCACTCCAAGACGAAATATTTAAAGGAGTGCCGCAACATTGCGTATAAAATGTCTCTGTAATTGTGAAGGGAACCTTTTCTGGAATAACACCAGTCGTTGAAAATTCAGTCATAGCCTCGTAGTTCACATCTTCAATAATTCGCATCATGGTTACTGAACGATATTTATAAGGGGTTCCATCGGGCCTTCTTCGGAATTCGTACCAAAATCGAGCTTGTTCCTTTTGCTTGGAACCCTCTTTATAATTCGTAACAATAGTCCCAAATTTATTTTCAGGATCCACAGAATCAGCAAAGTATTCGTTCTCAGTCACTCGACCGTCGATATCTCGAAACTTTATGGCCCAATCACGAATTTTATTATAGGAAATTTCTTTATAAGTGCCGTTTTGATACAAAATCTTTGTAAGGTTGTGTTCATCGTCGTAAGAATATGCGTAAGGAACTGAATCCATTCCTTCGGCCTTAATTAAGTCTCCCAACTTATTATATTCATAGCGAGCAACGTTATCATTTCTTTTAATTTGCACTATTCGAGGGAATCCACCAAAAGTAGCCCATTTTAATTGAACTTGATTTCCCACATTATCTTTTACAGTTTCTGGAACACCGGCTTTTGAGTAAGTATACTCAACATAATTTTTATTGTTATCAAAAACTTTTGATAAGCGACCTTCTTTTGTAAACAATAATTTTATTCCATTGGAATTTTCCAACACATATCCACTTTGATTTAAAGTTAGGTTTTGTTTACCTAGAACATCGCTCGCCCAAAAATCTTTTTTTCCTTTAACGGGCTCAAAGCGAAGCATGTTACCACCACCGCCCTCATAATAAGCCACGCTATCTTTTTGGATTTGCAAATAACCTTCCATTTGAGAAGACCAACCCACTCCGAAATATCCTCGGATATGCGCCGAGCGACTGTTGTAGGTTCTGGAAAATTCAAGGTTCATACCAGAATTGAAAACTATAAAGTCGGTGTATTTAACATCAAAGTTTCCGTTATCGGGATTCACTCTAGCGAATAATGGAATTGATAAAATAAATGAAAATGCGAGAATCTTTCTCATAAGACCTATCATAACAAGACTCCTCCCCAATGGGCGCGTCAAAGTTCTGTCTAAACTCGGAAGTTTACTATTTTGATTATAACAAAATATCCAATGACCTCTAATATTAGGATAACACCTAAAATCAAAAATCCCGGAATGGTCGTAAAAAGAGGGCGAGACATAACTGGATCGATAAAATACATCAATCCGCCTATCCCCCAAGGCATACAAAGCATAATGACAGCTGAAGTCATTCCCTGAGCAGTCATGGCAGCAATTTTGGACTGCAATTTGAAACGTTCCCGAATGGTATTAGCTATAGTGTCAAAGGTCTCGGCCAAGTTACCGCCCGTTTCCCTCAAAATATTGACGCTTGTTACAAACATATTCACGTCTTCGGTCGGAATACGCTTAGCCAGGTTGTCAAAAGCCTTTTCGAGAGTCACACCCACTTTGTTTTCAGAAAGCACCAAATTAAATTCTTGGCTAATAGGAGTCGGCATTTCATCAACCACAATTTGAAGTGCCTGAGACACGTTCAAACCCGACTTTAAGGCATTGGTCATCAAAATAAGCGCATCCAGTAATTGTGTTGTAAAAAGTTTAATTCTACCGGCTCTTATAATTGAGTTTTGATACCAATAGAGAATTTTTCGAGTCCACCAAAAATTCAAAAAAAACATAATGATCATCATGATGTAATGGGGAAAAAGTAAAAGCGAAAATAAAAGTGAAAAGGGTATCGAAATTAAAAGTATTTCATTGAGAACTTTTTCCGGAGTTTTATCAACAAATATATCTTCATAGACCGCTAAAGTTTGGTCACGAATTCTCAGCGTAGAACCCCAAACCTTATCATACCAAAACTCGAAGGAGAGATAGACTGAGAGGAAGAATAAGATTCCTGAACCCAGGTAAATAAACATACTCATGCTGCTTTGAATAATCCTCTTGGTATTTTAATTCCGAGGGCTTCAATTTTTTCTACAAACTTAGGCACAAAACCCGTTGCAGCGTGCTTACCAATAACTTTTCGGTTCGCATCTAAACCAGTTTGTCGATACAAGAAAATATCCTGAAGTGTCACAACCTCGCCCTGCATACCAATCACTTCAGTCACGTGAGTCACGCGACGAGAACCATCCGACAAACGTGATTGTTGAATAATTAAATGAACGGCACTCGCAATCTGCTCTCGAATAGCCTTTACGGGTAAATCCATGCCTGCCATCATCACCAGCGTTTCCAATCGAGCTACAGCATCTCTAGGATTGTTTGAGTGAACAGTAGCCATAGAACCGTCGTGACCTGTATTCATGGCTTGAAGCATATCGAGCGCTTCTCCACCTCGGACCTCACCCACTATAATTCTATCGGGCTTCATACGAAGTGTTTGTTTTACAAGATCACGAATAGTCACCGCTCCCGCACCTTCAATATTGGCTGGACGAGTTTCCAATCGACCCACATGCTCTTGTGGCAAACTTAATTCAGCAGCATCTTCCACAGTAAGAATACGTTCAGTCGATGGAATAAAAGATCCCAATACGTTGAGTAGAGTGGTTTTACCAGAACCTGTACCCCCGCTCACAAGAACGTTCAATCGAGCTTCAATACATGATCGTAAAAAATCTGCCATCTCTGGTGTGATACTTCCAAATTTCACGAGATCATCAGGGCCCAATCGCTTCTTAGGAAATTTACGAATGGTCACCATAGGACCATCAATAGAAAGTGGAGGAATGATGGCGTGAACACGACTTCCGTCGGCCAAACGCGCATCTACGTATGGAGTGGATTCATCGATTCTTCTACCGATAGGAGTCACAATCCGCTCAATGGTCGACATCAATTGAACGTTACTAGAAAAAGTAGTTTGTGATTTTGTATTTTTACCACCTTTTTCTATATAAATAAGATCAGCCCTATTCACCATGACTTCCGTAACAGTGTCATCTTTTAACAAGTCTTCTAAAGGACCAAGCCCAATGGCTTCATCAATAATTTCTTTAATAATTTGTCCGCTTTCATTTCGACTCTTCCAAGGATGGTCTTCTTGATTCAAAACATCGGTGACCACTTTCATCACCTTTGAGCGAAGCTCTGCGCGCTGCACTTCATCCATATTTTTATTGAGCAAATCTTTTTTTAAATCCATTTTTTCTACAAGTTGGGCATGAATTCTTAATTTAAAAATACTTCTAGGATCCGTAGGTTCCTTACCCATTCGACCCCTAGGCGCACCACCCGTTTTAAATTCAGCTTTATCCTGAAGTGAAACAACGTTAGAGCCTGCCTTCGGTAAATCTTTTCTTTGAGGCTTATTGAGATTGGCTAACTGCCCTAACATCCCTTGATCCAACAAAACGCGGCTCACAGCAAAGAAGGATTTTGAAGCTCCGGTCTGCTGGCCAGAGGCCACCATTGGCTTTCCTTGAACTAAAGCCGCCATGGCTGAACTTTGATCTTCAGGGATTAATCCTATCACCTGTCTTTTAAAAGTTTGTTGAAGAAATTCAGGAGTGTAAGCACTTCCCTGAGGAAAGCGATTCACTATAATTTTTACCATGTCTGGTGGATAGAGATTTGTTTGTAATTTTTCTAAAACTTTACGTGTTTGATTCAAAACTATAATTTCAGGATTTGTCACAACTAAAATGACAGTGGCCAAATCCAAAATTTTTAAAATAGAATCCTCTAACCTATTACCACAATCTACGATGGTAACAGGAAAGGTTCGGCGCAAAAAATTCATCGCTAATTCCACGTTATCTGGATTGGAAGAAGTCATTCTCTCAGGATTCGACATCAGTTGTAGCGTATTTAAAATCGCACCAGGAACTGGTGTAGGATAAGGAGTTACATAAGCTTTTAATTTTTGAGGATCTGTGATTTTTCCCGCCATGACGTCATCGCCATAGCCCACCACTTTTTTAATTCCCAAAATTATATTTAAATCACCTGTACTCATCGGATCAGCGTCTACAAGTATGGGTTGATTTTTTGCATCCATAGCCATAGCCACAGCAA
This sequence comes from Pseudomonadota bacterium, assembly GCA_018001635.1. Lineage (GTDB taxonomy): Bacteria > Bdellovibrionota > UBA2428 > UBA2428 > UBA2428 > JAGNHS01. The sequence continues at coordinate 10,180 of JAGNHS010000058.1, forward strand.
GATTAGCCGCAAAAACAGATTTACCAACTCCGCCTTTCCCCCCAAGAACTGCAATGAGATGTCCTCTCGAATTTGAGTCAGGGGCTTTTGGATTTGGTCCCGCCATTGTCTTTACCTCTTCAACCTGAATTTACGTCGTAATGATTGAGAACCTTCTGCAGCACTTCGAACTCTTTGAGGTGTTACAAATATAATAAATTGAGATTTTTCATCTTTGAAGGAATGACTTCGACCCAAATCAAAAAGGTTAAACGAACCTATTCCCGCACCCGTAGCGGCTTGAGCAGGATCGCGGACAATAGAAACTTTTCTTCTTTCTGAAATTAGTCCGCCTAAAGCTGCACTTTCGGCATTTCCAATGACAATACTTGTATCAATAGAATTTGAAACAACTATGGGTGGAGGTCCATTAACAACTGCTTCTGAAGCCAATTCACTTTGCTTACTTACAATATCAAGATTGAGCTTGTCGGTTCCTGGCACCGATTTAATAGCCATTTTGACAAAGGTTTGAACTTTTTGAAATTGATAAGTTCCTTGAGTCGTACCATTTCCAGGCACAAAATAAGGAATGTCGATGGTTTCATCTAAAGAAGCCAATGGAGGAGATTCCCCATCACCCTTTGAAACATCGACACCATCACGCACTAGAAGATTTAGAGATTTCAATATTCGGGCATAACCATGATTGGCGGCTGTATCTAATTTTGGAAATAAATCTGTTAAAGTAGCCACAAAATTTGCCACAAATTTTCCTGCATCTGAAGAATACGAACCTTGACCACTTAAATTCATAGTTGGCGACCATCGAAAGTTAAAAGATCGAAAATAATCACGACTCAAAGTTACAAAATCAACACGAACTGAAATGATGGGATCGGGCTCAATAGGAGCGCCACCTCTTAAACGAACCAAGCTCACGCATTCACCCAAATTACTGAATTGTGGTGTTTTTACTTTTCCGCCATTGTCTAATTCATATTGTTCTTGGATAAAGGCCTGACAAATTTTATAGGCAATTTCTCGATCTACTTTTTTATCAACTTGACCCTCTAAAAAGAAGCGTCCATTTCTGACTCGAACCCTAATATCACGAGGTTTGTCTTTACCTCCCGCAATTTCATCTTCCATTTTTTCTGCCAGCAATTTCAATGTTAATGGAGAAAGTTCAGTCAGATTCACGACTGGCTTTTTGTCAGATTTTAACTGATTAAAAACAGCCACCACTCTCTTCATATCTTTTGGAACTAAAATTTTTCCGTCGAAAACGACGTCTGTTCCAACAATTCTTAAATCTAATCCCTCAACATTACCCACGAGTGCCCTAGCTTGCTGTAAAGCTCCCATGAGATCTTGAGTGGTTACAGTCACTCTAAATACTTTTAATAATTTGCCCTTCGCTTTATTAGGACCACCACCCTGACCATAAAGAAGCAATTCGGTAGTTCCAGTGGTATTACCAGCTGTGATTCTATATTTTCCCTCTCCGACTCGATCACCGCCAACAATAAAACCATTCTTTGTAATATCCATATCCACTTGTTTAGAAGGGATGTCTGCAAAATCTATAATATCGTTTCCACCTTTAATGATAAAAACGTCTTCGAAACCGTACTCCGGCTTTAAAACTTCACGATTTCTAATCAAATCATCAACATTAGAATCTGGAATTCCACCTGAAATTGTTTCTATCTTCTTTCCATCTTCACTTCCGTTGATTGGAGAACTTTGCGCAGCATCAGGCGCAGAAGAATTACTCATAGAAGACGTTAAAGGCGCCGGCGCCGGAGCCGGTGCGGCTTCAGGCGAAGGTGGAGGTGGACTTTGAGCGGGTGCCTCACCTGATTCTTCCGAATCTTGAGAATACAAAACGCCCATAAATCCAAAAATAATTAAAGCTAGTAAAAATCGCTGATTATTTAGCAAGCGATCCTCCACCCTTTAAGAAAGGATTCACAGGAACTACTTTTTGTTCCTTAGGTGGTGGCGATGCAATGGCTCTCATAGCTCGCTCACGTTGAATTTTTTTAGAGTTTTCTCCAAGAACTTCGTCTACCGTGACTGTGCTCACACTTGCGGGCAAACGATCGACTGGATTACGAAGAGTTAAATAGAGTCCAGAACTTTCCTCTATTGAGTAAATTAAAACTTGAGCTTCGGTAGGAGTGACTTCAATGGTTACAGTATCGTAATCACGATCTGATCTTAAGTTTTTAAATCGAGTTGCGCCCGTAATCGGGTCGGTGTCGGCAATTGAGGACCCATTATTTTGAATCAATTCACCTACAGATAGAACTTGAATATTTTGTAATACTGTTTTTATTTCTGAGGCTTGTTTTTCATCAGACATTCTATAAGAAATTTTCGCAACGATATCGACCCTATCGCCAGGCTTTAAAAGCTTAGTCACACCCGTTACGTTATTAACTGGAATCGCTAAAGCTCTTTTGGTGACTGCGACTTGAGATGAGAGACCCGTTTCCGCTCCGGGTTTTACAATTTTAGTAGACAAAATTTGTTCACTCTTTTGAATAGGGGTGAGAGCCACTTTTCCAACTATTGAAGAGAATGCTTTTTCTTGTTCCATTCCCTCTTTAATAATGGCCGAACCAGGTTGAACAAATTTACGAGGAACGTTTTTAACAGCGAGCATTGCCTCACTAATCACTTCCATTTCATTAATGTCTTGAGAAGCGATAACAACACTCACTCGATCGCCGAATTCGGCTTGAATTTTACTTTGTTCTTGTTGGATATAGGCCCACACCAATAGCACGCCCAATAAGCCAACAATGAGACTTGTCATAAAGGCACGCGATTGATTCACAATATCCTCCGAGTACTTATCGGTCCTTTATTCCTTAACCTTAAGTCTACTGACACCTTGTCCCAGCACGCCTATAAACCACGGCCTTTGTGAATATCCCTACCTGCATGGCCGTATTGGCACTGAGCCCAAAAATCTTTAACACCTCGTGCTTATAAGGAAAATTTCTAGGTAAAACTGTAAAGCACTCATTTCCCAACCCAATTGCGGAATTTGAGGCAAAAGTTCCATACTGGGCCATATAATAAGATTCATCTGCCTGTGAAGTTAAAGTTCCTGAATTAGCAATTTTGGCAAAAGCTAAGTTTCGCCCCATCTCCTGAATTAAAGTCGCATCACGCATCACTTCGAAATAGGAAAGTGCTGCAGAAAATACAAAAATAAGAGAAACACAAACAGGAATAAACTCCGCGAGAGCTTGTCCTTTTTTATTTGAATTTTTTCTTCCCTGATTTGTAGGCGTCCTTGCTAATTCATTTTGATTTAGCATCCAGTATCTTCTAAAAAGCTAGCAAATGGGCCTGCATCTGGAATGGCCGTAAAAAAGCCTTTACATTCACTCACACTGACCTCTCGACCCAAATTACTAATCACTTTCATTTTTAAGAAACTTAAACTTTGGTCTAGCCCAATAGGAACTATAGCAAATGGTGCTTCAAAAGTTATAACTAAACCTTTCTCCGTAGAACCTGCTGTCGCAGAATTTCCGTCGAGCGGCAAACCCGAAGTTGGAGTTGGAGCGTCAGGATATTTCACCTTTATTCTTTTGGCCATAAGCTTCATTCCAAAGCGCAATTCATCCATTTCAGCCACTAAGCCAGTACCCGCAGACGCAATGCCAGGGATAAATCGATTTAAAGTGGCTTGTGCTTGAACCAAATTAGAAGCAGCATCAATGGAACCGGCCTGATAAGCGCGTGCGCCCATAAAGGCTGCGTAAGACATATATTGTTGGAGAGAAAATGCCACTACGGCATTATACGTTATCGAAAGCATAAAAATAAAAAGCACGAGAACAAAAACAAACTCTAATAAAGTTTGACCCTTTTTTCTCTTGGGAAAGCTCATCGGCCCACAACCTTTTTATTGGAATCGGCGTAATAATTTTGAACAGCGGGCTGCCCACCACGCATGGCAGTGTTTTCTACAACCTGTTTACTAGTACCGAAAATGTCGTTGAGTTTAGGAACAAGTACATCTTGAAACGCGAATACAAGAGCCATAACAACGACAAGCAGCAAAATGTACTCAACCATTGTTTGACCGCGTTTCTTATTTTTTTGTAGTCTAACAGCCACCATAAGCATCTCCAGTGGATAAGCACTCAGTCATTTTATTGGAAAGAGCGCCACTACCTACAGCTGGTTTAAAGACATAATCAAAAACGTACTCAAACAACGTAAAACTAACTGAAGCCACCATGACCAAAATTAAAAGGTATTCAATCATGGCCTGACCACGAGAATTCCTCTTTGAAATTCTTGAGGTCTTGAATGCCATAACGGCGTCCTTACCTGATTCTTTGACTGATACCGCTGCTAATACCACCAAATAAATCATTGGTAATTTTTAGTACTTGAGTTTTTAGTTCGCCACCAAAAGCCCAAACTACCGCAACGATAACAACGATAATCAAAATATACTCAACCGAAGTTTGCCCTTTTTTATTTTGTCGCACGAGATTCATGAGTTTATTCTTCATATAGAAGTCCCCTCTCCTTAGTTCTCTTATCGGACAAATATCCGAGGGCTAAAGCTTGACCCTAAATACAATTTTACATCTCCAACGCAGTGGATAACAGCCAATATTGTCTTAAGCTTAGGTTAAGATTTCCTTAAGGCGCCTAGCGACTTTTTACCATCGCCCCCCACCCAATTGCACAATTCTGCAATTGGGTGGGGGGCGATGGTAAAAAGTCGCTAGGCGCCTTAGTTACATTGATTGTATGTAGAATCACCAACGCTGAGTGTTTGAGTAAAATTAAATGTCTTTTCGTTTGTAATGCTATCACTGGCAAAGGATTTTAATTTAACTTCGAATTGCATTGAAGCTTGTCCGCTAGAAGGAGCTCTCACGCGCCAATTGTAAGCGTAATAAGCTCGTGAAGAGCTAGGAAAAACCCCAAAAGATCCACCCACTGTAGGTTGAGATTTATACCAATCAGAAATTGACGATGTCATTAAATCAAATGAATTTTTACCTGGAGCCATCCAACCAAAAATTTTCGTCTCTCTTTTTGTGCTATCAACTAAAAAATCAGCCGTCTTAGTTTGTCCATTTGAAACATATGTCACTTCGCTGAATCCTGAGTATCCTTTAAGTTTGATTTTAATATCGTAAAAATGAACTTTATTATTAGCGTTTGTCTGAGCACTGATATTTTTAATATACGGGAATACCAACAAATCTTGATTAGAAGATATTGTCCCACTTGAGCCACCCGCAGGAGACATAGCACCTAGCTTTGGACATATTTTTATTTGTTGGTTTTCAACAATATTTGAATTCGCGGGAAATTCTGTTGTGAAATATAAAAGTCCTCGAGACATTAAAATGTACTGAGTGTGTTGCCAAAGTGTTTCTTTGCAAGAAGCCTGACTTGCTGAGGCTACTTTAGAACACAAACTTTGTCCTAAAGAATTTGAACGCAACTCTTGAGACAATTGCTTTACATAAGAGTACAGGGTTGAATTGGTTGTCATTCGAGAATAGGCGTCATAAGCAAGCTTGACCATAGTATCGTAGGCTTCGCCGCTTGATAAAGCTGGAAGCGGTGAGTTCAACTGACAATTAGAAGAACAGTTAATCAAACTAATCGATCTATTTTGAAAATATTTTCTAATGTCATTCAAGGCCCCAGCAATAACTCGTCCATCTAAATGCATCTGATCTACATAGGCAGCGGGGAAACTTAAAGAATGTCGAAAATGTCTAATATGACTGTTACCCGTTCTTTGGCCACTAAAATAATAGGGCGAATTCATTTCAAGATAAGCAAAGACATCATCGTCGCGAACCAAGCCTGCAGCAAAAACATCTGACAGGGCTTCTAATAAAGTGTTCATATCGGCATTTGCCAAATTAAAGAATACACTTTGGTTTTTCATGTGTTGTAGCAAATGTCCTAATTCATGATAAATTGCATCTGATTCATCGGCGGTGGCATAAGGCGGACGCGAGCTATTATTATCTGAATAAAATTTAAAATTAACATGTCCATTTTCATCAGTTCCGTAACCAGTATCTAAAGGATGTCCTGGCTCAGCAGCATAAACAGGAATTGAACTAAAATTTGAAAAACTTAAATTCGGATATAATGAGACGGCATATTTACGGGCCATTGAAAGGTGCGCATAAGCCATTAATATTTTAAAATCGGCATTATTTCTCCAAGGAACAGTTTTCCCACTCCACTGATTAAAACTTGGAGCTCTACTCTGCGTACTCGATTGATTCATAATGAAATAAGTACTTTTAAGACCACTCGATAAACTGCTCAATTCATAAAAAGGAACTGAAGTTTTTCCGTAGGAATCCAACGAATCGTTAGCATCCAAGTCTCTGCGATTATTATCCTTACCAACACTTCTCGACCAAAGTGCAATTTCACCCTGTTTAGCTAACCCATCTAGATTTAAAGTTCCGCTACTGGCTTCCGTGAAAGAAAGTTTTCCATTATTTTTTGCACATGAAAGAATGAGTAGCATCAGGGCAAAAGAAGAGAATAAACTAATCCTACTCACTCTCTTGATTATAATGAATTCAACAATCTACATTGTTAAACTTTCATTAAATTACAACTAAGAATGTGTAAAGGCGTCTAGCGACTTTCATCACTCACCAGCCCAGGCATACATAAGAGAGCCTTCTTTGATCTCCTTAATAATACGAGTGCTCAAACTTGATTGAAGCGCGGGGCAACCCCAACTTCGTCCCATTTTAGACTTAGATGAATTCACATATTTTGCACCATGAACAACAATAGAAC
>JAGNHS010000089.1 GCA_018001635.1 Pseudomonadota bacterium
GGCTTTAGGGTCGGGAATTTCGATGTCTTTATCGGTGGCAATTATAGGAAGACAATTGTCGATGGGATCATGTTTTGTGTAATACTCAGAAGAGAATTTTTCAGGAACTTGATTGTCTTTAGGAGTTAGTGAATGTCCCCACACAATATGACTCATGGATTGGCCCCTTCTGATTCAATATCGCGATGAAAATTTTCTCCTTGTTTGCGAAGCTTAAATTCTTTGGTGACGTCATCAAAACTTTCAGAGTTGAGCTTTTCTCTAGGGAGCATTCCGAAAAATATTTCTGCAGAACAAACTTTTTGATTGTCGACTAAAATATAGCCTTCAGCCAATCCGTATGAGCTCGCAATTTTTTTAATTTCTATATGAATAAAGCATTGATCGCCTGGCTTGATGGCTTGATAAAATTTAGCGGATTTAACTGAACCTAAAACAGGAAGAATTTCATTGCGACTTTGAACAATGCATTTTCCGGCAAGTTGAGCAATCATTTCAATTTGTAAAACACCAGGGACTATGGGCATTCCTGGAAAGTGATCTTGAAAAAATGATTCACTTCTAGTGAAGCATTTAATTCCAACCGCGCGCATGCCCGCTTCACATTCAACAATGCGATCTAGTAATTGCCACCTCATCCTGAGGGGAATCTATTGATAAAGTACGCTCTTTTCAAGTCAACTCACTGATAAAAGCTCAGGAAAGATGTCAAAGATGGAGAGAGTCATGAAGATCGTGGGTTTAGGAGATTTTAGGAATCGAGCAGATCATTAGCGCTCCGCATTAGTTTTAAATATGGACGCTAATTCTCTTTTCCATATATCGGAATCTAATGATTTTGAAGTCTCAAGTTGCAACCACCGAAGTCTAGAAGTCAGTTGAGTGTTTTGTGATAAACAATTTTCAATTTGTTCTTCGACTTTGAGGTCAAGCTTTTCTGAAACTAAAGCCACTGGATTTTTTATATTAGAAAGTTCCTGGCAAATTTTAATCCATTGGCTTTGATGTTGCTTGGAAATATAAATATTTGGAGTTTGGCTCTGAATATCTCGACTAATTTTTTCTAAATTTTGGTAATAATCAGCATCTTGTAGATCGATCTTTTGTCCTGATAGAAAAATTAGTACGGGGCGATTTTTATTAAGGTTGCTTAAAGAGTCCTCAACAATTTCATCTTTGAGGGCTACAGCATGAATACCTTCAAGGCCAAAGACGCTAAGAAGCGCTATTAATAGGCTAATATTTAAAACCCAAGAACTGCGAAAGATCTTCTTATAGTGTTCCATGTGACTCATAGCGTTATCGGATTGTGGGGTGAATTCTTAAATGAAGTTTTTGATAAGGAAAGTTTTGCTTAAGTATATATAATTATTGATTAATATTTCTATAATTCCTTCATCAAATCTTCTCTTGAGTTCCTAAAAAAGGAGCCTATCCTGGAGCGGAATACAGTATGTAATCTCCAGAAGCCAGCTACCAAGGGCTCTTGTATGTACGTCAATTCAGCCAGGTAGATCACAATACCCGCGGGGAGGCGATATGGGTTTTGTGCGTCTCTTCTTAGTTTCTTTATATATATCAATGTTCATAATATTAACTGCGTGTGGTGGTAAACTTCCTGGCTTTCGCGTCTTAGAAAAATCCGACACATTCCAACAAGCTTCAGTCACTAATAATGAAGTGGATATGCTCTTTGTGATCGATAATTCAGGATCTATGCAAGATGAACAAGATAGTCTTGCTGAAAGTTTCGAATCATTTATAACTGAATTTGCAGATAGAGAGTTGAATTTCCATATAGGTATTATTTCAACTGATAACATTTCAGGTTCGAGCCGTTGGTCTTCAAGTAATGCGAGTGGTGCTTACTATGGAATTTATAATAATCAGATTGGATCTTTATTGAGCAAATACTCGTCTTATCGTTGGATTAGTCCTGAAACTCCAGACCTTGTTAATAAATTTAAGAATAACGTTCGACTTGGAATCAATGGTAGCGGTTATGAAATGCCTTTATCAGTTCTTGTGACTAGTATTGATAAAGCAGCTACAGGTCAATGGAACGAAGGTTTCTTCAGAGAAGATGCTTTTTTAGCGGTTGTTGTGGTGACTGATGAAGACGAAGCCGATAGCACCACTCATGATTTAAGCGTGAGCAATTATCCTTCAACTTTGGCAACTCGCCTTACAAATCTAGAAAATAAATTGAATACGCTTAAGGGGTCTGCTTCAAATTATAGTCTCTATGCCATAACTTCTCCTTCGCCTGCTCAGTGCCCATCGGCTTATCAAACTGGAACTGCGGTGATGGAGGCTGCTACTCGATTTGGTGGTGAAATAGGAAATATTTGTAATGATTTTTCAACTACATTAAATCAAATTGGTGGAAACATTCTTTCAAGAGCCACTCGCTTTCATCTATTGCAGCCTCCTGATGGCGATATAAGGATTTATGTGAATGGTGTGGAGTATCCTAAGGATTCTACTCACACCAATGGTTGGGATTACCTTTCCGCTTCTCAAGACGTGGAATTTTATGGAAACTACATACCTCCATCAGGCTCTAGTATCAGCGTGACTTACGTGCCTGCTTCTCCTACGAATTAACGGCATTCTCCTAGGATCAAGAAACAAACTCCACAAGCTTTTCTCTAAACTTGTGGAGTTTTGTGTTTCATCTCATTTTAATAATTAAGATATGAAATCTTAATTTGTTTTTTTTGCCGTTCCCCCTTATCCTTCAAATATCTGCCGGATGTATGTTGCCGTCCAATATAAGACAAACGCTGGGGCTAACATCCGCATGTAAGCACAAACCTTCAGCCAAATAAAAGTGTCGCGAGGCACTGTGGAGGAACGTTTATGTTTGAGGGTATTGCTGAATTTTTTCACGAAGGTGGTTGGACAATGTATATCACGGCCACTGCAGGCGTGATTGGTTGGAGCATTGCTATCGAACGTGGCAAAAAGCTCTTCATAGATCAAAAATTCAACTCGAGTACTTTTATGTCACGTGTGAAAGAACTTATGCTTCAAGATCGTCTTGAAGATGCCATTCAATACTGCAATTTAGAGTCTAAGAACGCTTTGCCTAATGTGATCAAGTCAGGTCTTGAGCGCACAGGATGTGATGAAAAAATTGTAAGGCAAAGTATGGAAAGTACTTATTTGGAAGCTTCTCCAAAATTTACAGAGAGAATTGCTTATTTAGGACTTATTGCCAATGCGGGTTTGCTCTTTGGTTTGTTGGGAACTGTTTTAGGTTTGATTCGACAATTTACAGCCCTAGCTTCTGACACTGTAGCCGACAAACAAATTCTTATGGCGAAAGGTATTTCTGAAGCCATGAACAATACAGCCCTAGGATTGATGGTGGCTTTACCTTGTTTGATTTTCCACGGAATTTATTCTGCAAGATCGTCGCATCTTCTTGAAGAGTTAGAGCGTGGTGCTTCTCAATTTTTAGATTGGGTTGGACTCTATAATTATGGTCAACTTAATAAACGTCCGAGCAAGAACTCCCAAGTGGAAAAACTTTCAGCTTAACAGTTAGTAGAGCGAAAAGAGGTACGTTATGGGATTCGGAAATAGAAAACACGGTGGGGACTTTGGAGGGGGCGATGGTCATGGAGACCTGATGATCACTCCGTTGCTGGATCTCTTTGTGGCGTTAATACCTTTTCTGATACTAAGTGTTGTTCTCGTTAAAATTAACGTTGTTGATGTGGGAGTTTCCAAGCCTGTAACTGTGCTTAAGAAAAGTCCTAATAAGTTTCAATTGCAAGTTAAGGTGAGCTCCGAAGAAGCCAAAGTTCTACTGAATGGAAAAAATGTAAAAAGTGTAAAAGTTGATAAAGACGGCGCTTGGTCCAAAGAATTTCATCAATTCATAGTTGAAGTTAAAAAAGATCATTTAGATGAATTAGAAATATTCTTCGAACCGACCTCCGACAATGTAAAACTTGAATTGATTATGGCTTTAATTGATGAAGCTCGAAATCTTAGAGATACAGACGAAGTTTTGAGTAAAAAAGACGAATCAGGACGATTAGTAAAATTAAAATATTTGTTTCCAAAAGTTGTTTTAAGAGGAGTGTATCAGTCATGAGCCAATCTTTTGGTTTTGCTGGCCGACGCCGACGACATATGGCCACGGCTGTTAATTTGAATCTCACTCCTATGATCGATATGTTGGTCATTCTTCTGGTTTTCTTAATTAAGAGCTATTCTGCGAGTCCTTCTTATTTAACTCCTACTCAAGGAATCACTT
>JAGNHS010000059.1 GCA_018001635.1 Pseudomonadota bacterium
ACGGATGTTGTAAAGAAGTATGGACCTATTCATGAAAGAGAATTCCCTTTGCACTTAGGAGCACTTGGTGTTGCCGTTGGCTCAGCCCCTCAGAGTTTATCACCTCTAGTTAAACTCACTTACGTAGAAGGAAATTCTAAGAAAGCTCTGACATTAGAAGCAGCTATAGAGCGACTTTATAGATATGAAGATTTAAGACTTGAAAAGTTTTGGAAAAAAGCACCCGATAAAAAAGTTAAATTTCTTATTGAAAGATTCCTATTAGAATATCCTGAAAAAGATGGGTACTCGATCAAGCGAATGGCCGACGAACAGCGCCAACGCTTTAAATCCATGGGAATGGGGAGCGATATTCCCTTTTAAGAATCTATGTTTTCTTCTTCCCTGCAGTTTGTATCCCAGCTAGCGCCGCAAAAGGATTGTTTGCAAACGAGGATTTTGTGGGAGCAGCTTTAGGAGCTGGGCTTGGCCGAGCATTAGTTGCGCCAGAGGGCCGCGCCTCTATGGGGCGCTCGGGGCTTTGGCTTTTATCTTGGGAGCGCATCGAGAGCGAGATGCGTTTTTTAGCGACATCTACTTCAACAACTCGCACGTGCACTTTTTGTCCGGGCTGCACTACATCTGCAGGATTTTTTATAAAGCGATCGGCAAGTTGCGAAACGTGCACGAGTCCATCTTGATGAACGCCGATGTCTACAAAGGCGCCGAAGTTAGTAACGTTCGTTACGAGCCCAGGAAGCTGCATTCCTTCCTCGAGATCAGAGATTTTCGAAACGTCTTCGCGAAACGAAAAGACTTCAAAAGCTTCGCGCGGATCTCGGCCAGGTTTTGCGAGTTCATCGAGCACGTCGCGGAAGGTAAACTCACCCAGTTCTTTTTTAAGCTCATCATCTTTCTCAAGCTGGCGTGCGCCATCACCGAGAAGATCTTTGAGTTCTTTGCCTAGGCGTTTGGCTGCATTTTCCAACGCGAAATAGCGTTCGGGATGCACTCCACTTTTGTCGAGAGGGTTTTTGCTTTCTTGAATGCGCAAGAAGCCCGCCGCTTGTTCAAAGACTTTGTCTGAGAAGCGCGGTACGAGTTTTAGTTCATTGCGCGATTTAAAGAGCCCTTTGCTTTGTCGATGCTCCACGACACCCTTGGCAAGCCCCGGTCCAATTCCGGAGACGCGCGCAAGTAAATACGGAGAGGCCGTGTTCACGTCTACACCCACGGCGTTCACGCAGGAATCCACCACGCCTTCAAGAGATCGTTTTAACTGAACGGCATTAATATCGTGCTGGTACTGGCCAACGCCCAAACTTTTGGGGTCAACTTTAACGAGTTCAGCCAAAGGATCTTGTAAACGTCGTCCGATAGAAATGGCTCCGCGTACTGTGACATCGAGTTCGGGAAATTCTTCGCGGGCCACGTCGCTTGCACTGTATACGCTCGCGCCCGTTTCATTCACCATGAGCACTGGAACTTGGCTAAGCCCCTCTTTCTTTAAAAGGCCTCGCACAAAAACTTCGGTTTCTCGGCCTGCTGTGCCGTTCCCGATGGCAATGACCGATTCGGGCTTGGCTTTTAGGAGTGCTAGCAAAGCCTGCGCAGAAGAATTTTGTTCGCGCTCACTTTGCAAATGTAAAAGCATCGACAGTTCATATTTTCCGGACGCATCGATGGCCACAAGTTTGCAACCGGTGCGAATACCTGGATCTATAGCGAGTACTGGTCGTGGGCCGAGTGGCGAAGCTAGTAGCACTTGGCGCACGTTTTCTGAGAAAACTCGAATCGACTCATTGTCTGCATTGGCTTTAAGTGTTTTGTGCACTTCGCTGGCTATGGAGGGCAGCACAAATGCTCGCAGCGCGAGTCGGGCCGCTTTGGCTAAGAAGGCTTCCGCAGCTGACGTCTTTGCAGGGCATGAGCATTGAGTGAAGCGCTCTAAAAGTTGAGCCTCAAAGCCAGAGTCTCCTCCGTCATTATCGGGACGCCCGCCAACGCTGAGTACAAGCTCTTCCTCTAACCAGCCTCTGCGCATAGCTAGGTAACGGTGAGAAGCCTCTTTAGTAAGTAATGAAGTCAGGCCTTCAGCGTAGTCAAAATATTTTTCGTATTTCGAAGGAGACTGCGCCTTGGGGCCTTTCTTTGAAATAACGCCCGCATCTTTAAAGGTCTTTGTGCGCACAAATTCTCGCAATTCAATATTCTCGGCTAGTGATTCAATAATGATATCTTGGGCGCCTTGCATGACTGTTGCGGTGTCTGGAAGCTTTTCGCTGATGAATGCTTTGGCAAGCAGATCGGGGTCAAAGATGCCACCGGATTTTTGACCTAAAGCTAAAATGCTTTCGGCCAATAGAGCCAGGCCATGCTCGCGAGCTATCTGGGCCTTAGTCTTGCGCTTTTGTTTAAACGGCAAATAGATATCTTCGATGAGACTTGCATCAAAGCACGAAGCAATTTTAGCTTTTAATTCTTCGCTGAGTTTTCCTTGTTTTTCGATTTCGCTTTGGACGAATATTTTTCTTTTTAAGAGTTCCTGCCAGGCTTCGTTCGCATCAATCACCTGGCGAATGGCGACCTCGTCTAGATTTCCAGTTCGTTCTTTGCGATAGCGCGCGATAAATGGGACTGTCGCGCCCTCGGCGCTGAGAGCAAGCACTGCCTGAAGGCTCGATTCGGGGATGGAACTATGTTGTTTACTAAACCACTGCGAAAAATCCATTGGGTCTAGCCTAGGAGAAAATTTCTCATCCGACAAATTGCGCTGCGTGAGATTTGAGATTTGAAAGATTTCGTTTGGAGCGATAAAAATTACTGCAATGAAATGCCCATGTGATTCCGGTCTCAATTATTCTGCTTGTTGTGAAAAGATTCTAAAAGGAGCTGCGCAAGCAGAAACTGCCGAAGCCCTCATGCGCTCTCGCTACACAGCGTACACTATGGCAGACATCGCTTATATCGAAAAAACTCTGGCTCCTGAGTCTCGCTCGGATTTCGACGCCGATGCTACTCGCCAATGGGCCGAAGAATCCGAATGGAAAGGCCTTAAAATTTTGAGCACCGAGCAAGGCCAGAGCTCAGACAATAAGGGGGTTGTGGAGTTTATTGCGAGCTATGTGAAAAATGGATCGAATGAGGAGCATCATGAGCGCTCTCGATTTCGCAAAGACTCAAGTGGCCAATGGCTTTTTATCGATGGCGATGTGCTCTCGTCTCAGGCAACTCATGTTCGAGCTGAAGCTAAAATCGGTCGAAATGACCCGTGCTCTTGCGGAAGTGGGAAGAAATACAAAAAGTGCTGCGCCAGTAAATAAATTCGTAGTTTTTCTCACGAGTCGAGCTTCTCAAAAATAAGGGTCAGTCCGCCCAATAACCTTTTCGCACAAGAAGCCAGAATGTGAGTAGCACCGAAATAATCATGACACCTAAAGCAACAAAGAAGAGTAACGGGCTCGAGAATGGAATAAACTCGAAATTCATTCCCCAGAAAGAAGCCCAAAATGTTAGAGGAACTGAAATACTCGCTAAAAGCGAAAGCTTCTTAATTTGCTTGTTCGTGCGATTCGCTTGAAGCCCCCAAAACAATTCTATCGTTGTGGCAATCTGAGATCGATAAAGCGCAATACTGCGAAATATTCGTTCGCAGTGGTCGAACAAATCTCGCAACTTCCACACTAAATCGTCAGAAGGGTTGCAAAGATTCTGAAGCTGCGTCGCAACAGATGACAAGTGTCCAATGGAGAAATCAATTTGATTCAATTGTTTTTTAAGTAGAAGTAGAGACTGAGGGCTAAAGTCCTTCTTGAACATTTCCTGTTCGAATTCATCAATCTGATCGTAGAGAATTCTAATTTCCTGCCAGGTGACGTCGGTTGCACGATCGAGAACACTATAAAGCAAATGCCAAACATCTTTGTGCTGTTGAGTGACGCCAAGATACTCACTCCATGATTTTCCCTCTGGAGCCTCTTCGTGGGGTACGGCAATGAGATGGTCTGGGAATATCAAAAATTGAATTTCGTAGATTTGATCTTTTGCAAATAAAAACCAAACCAAAAACTGGTGGCTTTTATAGTCATCAAGTTTTGGCCGTTGGTCACGGTGCTGACAATCTTCCAGAGCTAAGGGATGCACCTTCAGTTTATCGGCGAGCTCATTTAAAGCATTGGCATTTGTACTGAGTATTTCCGTCCATTTAATCATAATTCAACCCTACAAATTTTTTAGAATCACTCAGTCATGTTTGTGAAAATACCTAATGTAGCTCTGAAGTGTAGATTGGCGCGGTATTTAATGTCTTCGCCAGTTTCTCTGGCTACATGTGAATAAAGATGGGTCGACCATTTTGTGTGTGCAAGCATAGAAGGTCTTGTTTCGATATCAGTGTTTCTTGTAGCTTGAAAAAGTGTGGAATTATCCCAGGCATGTTTTCCAATGGCTTGGTAAAATTGCATTACAAAATTGCCTTTATCCGTGATTGTAAGTTGGCAATTTTCAACAATTTGAATTTTATCGGCAAGAATAATTTTATGAGGCATTCCAGCTCTTCCAGAACTGTCAAAACCAGAGCTGCAGGCATAGGAATCTTCTTTGGTTTGTTTACTCGTAAAACGAGTGCAACGAATTTCATTGGTGCTTCTGGTGTAATTTAAAAAGTTTTCATCTTCTCCGCTAGCTACGGGAATTTTTAAATCAAAAAGAGCATTGTAAAATTTTCCAGCAATCGGGCCAGAAACTGAGATGTTAAAGAGTGAGCCACCTTGTGTTCTAGAATATGAAAGTTTGCAGGGGCCCTCTAATTGAAGTGCATTTACTGCGAAGACAAGAAAACAAGAACTAATGAGTATGGCTTTTATTTTAAGCATGGAGGGGCTTATACACTTGATAGACATGTTGCGTCAATGTAAATGAGCGTTGATAAGTCATGCTGAATTTAAAAATAATCCTACTGTCTATTTTTTTTTCACTCTCACAAGTTGAAAGCTTAGCTGCAGTAAAAAATCAATTTCCATTATGTGGTGAAATTCTGGCTAAACACTGGGTTTTAGATGAATCAGAAAAGATTTTATTTGTATCGCCTTCGGGCGCTCGCTTTGAGGCCATTCTTAATACTGCTGGTCTTCTAAAATTTGATGTGCGTAATTTAGGTGAAAATAACGAAAGGCTCGATGCAGATTATAATCCTAAAGTAGCTCTATTAAACGTCATTCAACACTGGGGTGAAAGAGTTCAGGTTATTCGAGGTGTTTGGATGAAAGCGCAAAGTGGAATGCCAGAAAATCAGAGTAGAAATTACTACGAGTTTATGGCGGCCTTAGAAAAAGGACTTAAGCCTGAGGAAGCTGTGTTTGAAAGCTGGACTGGAAAACAAGCTCGTGCCGCAGGGTTTAGTAAATGTTCAAATATAATCTACATTTCAGATAAAGACGAAAATCCCAAAAACGCGTGGAAACTTTTTGTCGATTTTGTTCGATGATTTAAATATCAAGCAATACATCTTCGCATTTAAAAAGTTGAGCATTGAAGGCGTTGGGATTGCTCTCAAAAAATTCTGTGATGACTAGAGCGACGGCTTCTTTGAGTTTCTTGGGGTTGGGTATGAGGCTAATGAGTTTAAATGAAGTTTCATCGGGGGGAGAGTGCCAGGCAAGGAGTTGGAAAAATTCTCCAGCCCAAGAGGGCGTTTTTAATGTCGGTCTTAAATTATAGGAATCTAAGATTTCAATGGATTGACTAGTTAGAAAGCTACTGGCTGAGGCAATTTTTTCTCCTCCTTTTATTATGTGAAAGTCCGCAAATAAGTAGTTATCAACTTTGTTAGCAAGTTGATCGTTATAATAGACTTGGATTATCGGAGAGGCTGAGAGCGTTTCGGCGTTTTCAGGGTCTAATAAAATAACGAGCATGTAGGATTCTAAAAATAGTGTTTGAGTCGTTTCTGCGTTGTCTTTACGGATGTTAAATCGACCCGCAAGGACTATGTTTCCATCTCTATTGATTTCAATATGGACAGGTTCAAAGTGAACGAGTTGTTCGATTGAAACACTATATTTAAAAAGTTCTTCAGAGTGAGTGAGTACGTGGCTTTGAAATTTTTCAGTCGATAAAAATCTTTTTCCATGAAATCCAAAATCTGTATTGATTTCACCGCTGATGAAATAAGAGCGCAATTCCACAGTCCATGTGTTCAAAGTGTTGTCGACCCCTATTAGTATAAAAGAATCGTCTAAAATAAGGATATCTTTGGGAATGAATTCGTCGGTACTTTTCGTGAAAAGTATTTCCTTATTCATTAATTGCGAGAAAGCAATGTGGGGTTGTCCGTTGGGTGTGAATACATTGATAAAAATTTCTTGGGGACCAGGATTTTTATTAGGTTCAGAAAAGTGAGAGAATAGTTTTTGAATAATTCTTGTTTTAATGTTTTTCGTTCGAGTCGACACAACCCAAAGATTTCCGAATTTATCGCATTTCATGAGGGCAATAGTTTTTTCGGCTTCGTTCTCATACAGACCTTTATTAAAAAGTAGGCTTCCGTTGAGAGCCCAGTTCATTCTAATTTGCCCTTTTCTGTTAAGACTTCTGATTTCTAAATCGCTTCCGTTTGTAACGCTTATGTATAAATTTCCATCATCGTCAAAAGTGGCTCGACTCGTGTTCATCGAAACGACAGGGGGAGATGCTATTGGATTTTTTATTAGGAGCCCTAAAGAAAAAATTAAAAAGAAGCCTTTAAAAAATTTAAATCTCAAAATCATGGTGCCGAATTTTAGTCTTTGCTCAGTAAAGATTAAAGATTATTTAGGGTAGCTCTTCACCTGATTGTATTTTTAATTTCGGTCTACTTTTTCGAATTAGTGGATAAAGAAAATCGATTAAGGAAAGTTTCTTAATGGAAAACTCAAATAGATTCTTAATATTTGTCAAAGTTTTGAGTTAAAACTAAGTAATCTCTTTCATTTTGACGTTACACAAACTCCTAAGGATTCATAATTTAAAAATAATTCAATAAAAGAAGAAGTTCTGAATTGACTCCTAAAACTACAATTAGTAGCCATGCGTCAAAAGTGGTTATTTGCATCTGAGCTATTCGTAAAATTTTAAAAGTAGACAGAGGATTCAGATGAAAAAAAATGTCGGCATAATAGTATTCCTTTTAGTAGCGGCTCTTTTTGGTCAATCGAATTCACTTCTAGCCATTCCATGTGATGCACCTATCACTGGAGATTCGATGAAGAGAGTTGTTTTTGGCGAATTTGTCGACACTCCTTTTTCAGGGGTTAAAGAAATCGGAAATGAAAATTTTATAACCTATTATTATATCGAAGGTAATTATCAGAAAAAAGTTGCTAAAAAGTTTGATAATTGGGCCAAGGTTGTTACAAATTTGAAGTCTAAGGGTTATCGTTTAGCGAATAAAAATGAAAGCAAAAATCCAGCTTTATTGTTGGGAAAAACAATTGCATTTGTTTCGTATTACCAAGGTGGAAACACTTCTGTTATGTTGGGGTATGGGAGAGTCGTGGCTATTCAATTTAATGATCTCGTTGTTCAATTAGATATGAGAAGCCCTAACCGTGACCGTGGTGCTTATTTTCATCTTATTCCACACAGCTCAAATCGAACATTGATTGCAGTCAGTAAGGGTGAGGCAGGTTTTTTGCATCCCAATACGGGCAACCCCGCCATAGATTCCATTATTATTGGTCAAATCCCTAAGGTGCATGGAAAAGAAGAGCCGCTTTCATTGTTCACCAAGTCTTTAAATAAGAATTGGGTAGAACTTTCATTCGATAGGCTTTCAAGTGTCCCAAAAGGTGCAATTATTGCCACTTTTCAAGATTCGAATTCGGCATTTCCTACGGTAAAGCTAATTAAGGTATTGGAATACATCTCAGGAAGCGCGAGTCACCATCAAATAAGCTATGAAGATTTAGCAACAGGAGAGAAATTGACTCATAACTTTTTTGAGACAAGGTCTGCTTCAAATATGTTAGATACTGGGATAACTCCAAACAAGTATTACTTGTACAAATGATTTATTTGTTTTTTATTTCAGATAATAATTTTTCTAAATTATGTTTTTCTTCTTCTAAATTTAGCCATTCGTTTTCTGAATTAGAAATTTCAATTTGAAGTTGTCCAATTTCTTCAACCCATTGTCTGGTGTTGGGGCTTTTAGATTCTTCAACTAAAAGGCGATTGAGTTCGGCCATTCGCTCGGTTTTATTTTTTACTTCTGCATCAATTTTTGTGATTGTGGATTCAATTTTTCTAAGTGTTTTTTCAAATTGCTTTCGTTCTTCATAGGAAACAATTGGAGTGTTAGATGTTTCGATAATATTAGAATTATTTTTTTCAGGTTTAGGAGTCTTGCTGTTGTTCTCGCTATCCAAAGCTTCGCTTCGTGTCCCCATGGACCCTTTTTGTAGACTCCAAACATACTCGTCGTAAGTTCCAGGATAAAGTTCAGCTCTGCCATTTCGAATTTCTAATATTTTAGTTCCGACTCGACCAATAAAACTTCGATCATGAGAAACCGTAATCACGGTGCCTTCGTAATTTGTAAGGGCTGATGTGAGTGCTTCAACAGTTTGAAAGTCTAAATGGTTGGTGGGTTCGTCTAGTATTAAACAAGGTGCGCGTTGAAGGAGAATTTGTCCTAAGGCTACGCGGGATTTTTCTCCACCCGATAAAACTGAAATTGGTTTTTCAACATCGTCACTTTTAAAGAGCAATGAACCGGCCATATCTAATATGTCCTGGCGATTGATGTCGGGGTGAGCGCGCGCTCCCAGAGCTACGCGGACTGTGTGATTGGGGTTTAAAGCTTCAGACACGTGTTGAGCGTAGTAGCCAATGGAAACATCGAGGCCAAGTTTTACGCTGCCCTTTAAGGGTGAAAGTTGTCCGGCCAAAGCTTTTAAAAAAGTGCTTTTACCAGCTCCGTTAACTCCCACCACGCCTAGGTGGTCTCCTCTCTGAAGATTAAAATTGAGGCCAGATAAAATAACTTTTGTACCGTAACCCAAATCAGCATTGTCTACTGAAACAACAAGTTTTCCAGTTCGAGTAGGAGCGGGAATGCGAATTCGAGCCGAATTCGGCAGAGCTTTGATTTCAATTTTTTCTAGACGACTTAGGCTTTTGAGTCTCGACTGGGCTTGGCTGGCTTTGTTGGCCTTGGCGCCAAAGCGAGCCACAAAGGCAAGCACTTCTTGTCTTTTTTCTTCGATAGATCGCGCTCGCGATTCGAGTTGCTCTCTTAATAGGGCCTTCTGTTCGAAATAATCATCGAGATTTCCCGGATATTTTACAACATCACCCGCCTCAACATCGAGAATGTGGTCGGTAGTGCGTCTTAAAAATTCTCTATCGTGAGAAATTAATAGAAAAGTTTTTTGATAACCTTGTAAAAAAGATTCGAGCACAATCACGGATTCTAAATCAAGATAGTTTGTGGGTTCGTCGAGCAGAAGCAAATCGGGCTCTTCTGCAAGAAGATGTAAAAGCTTGCAACGCATTCGATATCCGCCACTGAGCGATTCTATTGGTTTTGAATAAATGTCTTCGCTAATTCCAAGTCCCTTGCCAAGAGCTTTGGCATCCCAAATGGGCATGCTTGTTCCGCGCTTTAAATAATCCTCCACAGTTTCATTTGGGGTCCAAGTGTCGTGCTGTACAAGGTATCCAATTCTCAACCCTTTACGTTTGATAATGGAGCCTTTGTCGAGTTCCTCGAGGCCCACCAAAATTTTAAAGAGTGTAGTTTTGCCGGCACCGTTGGGGCCAATCACCCCAATGTGCTCATTGTCGTCTATGGAGAATCTAACTTTTTCAAGTAGAAGACGAGGTCCGAAGGATTTATCTCCATCTACGATTTGAATTAGGTTCGCCATTTAAATTAAATCAGTCTTCCTGTGAGAATTCCAAGCCAAGCACCTAAAATTCCAATCAGGGGGCTGCTAATAAAATATAAAAGAGCTATTTGTATATGACCTTCTTGAATTAAAAATAGACTTTGAAGTGAATAGGCTGAAAAAGTGGTGAAGCCTCCTAGAAAACCTGTCATTAGCGCTAGGCCTAGTTCTTTTTGTATTAGAGCTTTTTCGTTGCACAAGACGAATAAAAATCCGATCAGTACAGAACCCACAATATTTATACTAAATGTTGAGAGGGGAAATGCTGATCCTTGGTTGGGGGCTAGTTTTTGGTCAATTAAATAGCGAGTGAGGACTCCCAAAGAGCCCAGTAGCATAATTAACAAAACACTTTTCATCAGGACTTCCTCGCAATCTATATCTTAACTTGTAGCTTTAAATTTGTCGGGTTAAAAGGCGATTAGCTATGAAAACTAAAAATCGCTGTCCATGGTCGGGGAGCGACCCCCTGATGATTCAATATCATGATTGTGAATGGGGTCTTCCTTCGCATGATGACCAAGTTCATTTTGAATTTCTAATTCTTGAAGCCGCGCAGGCGGGTCTAAGCTGGTCTACGGTTCTTAAAAAGCGCGAGGGATACCGAAAAGCTTTTGCAAATTTCGACGCCGTTAAGGTGTCTAAGTTTAATGCAAAGAAAATTGAGTCTCTTATCAAAAATCCTGAAATCATCAGAAATCGTTTAAAAATTGAATCTGCAGTGAGCAATTCTAAGGCCTTTTTAAAAATTCAAAAAGAGTTTGGATCTTTTGATAAATATATTTGGGGCTTTGTAAAAAATAAGCCCATCGTAAATAAATGGACTCAGCAAAAGCAATTGCCGGCAAGAAGTCCAGAGTCTGATGCCTTAAGCGCCGATCTCAAGAAACGTGGTTTTAGGTTTGTAGGTTCGACAATAATTTATGCTCATATGCAGGCTGTCGGAATGTATAATGACCACTTAAAGTCTTGTTTTCGTTACAAAGAACTTTCTTGATAATTCGGTTATTATATTAAAATATGGATTTTTCGAAGCTCCGAATCTTGAAGGTCTATGGAGCTTTATTTGTCACTTGTTTTACATGTTTAGAGTCGCTTCATGCCCTCCCTGCATTTGAGCGAAAAACTCTAGATTCATTTTTGTTAAAATCAAAAATAAGAAGTGTAGAGAGCTTTTTAGAAAAATTGCCTAATAGAAAGTCAACTTTCAAAAACAAAGTTTTAATTACGGAATCACAAAGTCATCACAAAACCTCAAAGCTAGCCCCCCGGGCTATAGTTTTTTCGGAGAATGGAGATCTTATCTTTTCATTTGATGGAGGTGGTGAAGGAAATCCAAACTCCATACAGTTTGCCGAATGGAATTCAAAAACTAGGGACTATGAATTTTATTCAATCAATTTTCAATCGGGGCAAAAGCCTGTTGTTGAGGGGCCTAATCCTAAAGATTGTAAGGCTTGCCATGCAACTGATTGGGGAATGACTCCTAAGTGGATTAACTATAATTTTTGGCCAGGAACTTATGGCGAAAATGATGATAACTTGGGGAAATCTTTTCAAGATTTTTTAAATTTTAAAACTAAAGCCATTTCTCATCCACGTTATAGTTATTTATTTCAAGGCGAAGAAAAGAAATCCAACGCTCTCCCTTATTATGTAGAAAACACTGAAAGAAATTTAGAACACATGCCTAATGCTCGATTTTCACTTTTACTCACCTATAAGCAAGCAGAGCAGCTTATGGGAATTGTTGAAAGACAATTTCTTTCAGCCAATCTTGAACTCTTGCTGGCTTATGCACTTTTACAATGTGATATTTCAGGACGCAAAACAGGAGTTGAGGGAGAGGAGTTGTTAAAATATCTTTCCTCTTTTAAATTGCCAGATAATGAAAACGCTCTAATATCTTTAGATGATTATATAGTGTCGAAGTATGTCCCCGATGAGTTTTTAAAAAACTATTACGATTTTAAGGACGACGCCCAGCAGACTTCATTAAAGTTTATGGATGGGGGTTTGCACACAGCTCGAACTCAGTTGGCTTTAAGACTTCTTATTAAAAACAATTTTATAGGATTAAATCTTTGGTCCTCTGAAAAGCTGACTTTAGATTATATAAAAGAGGTTGAGGGTGAGAGTGGTGCGGGTCTTTATGGGAAGCTTTATAAGAACAAGGCTCTTAGTTTTCAGATTTTTTATTCTGAGATTTATATGCATGAAATTCAGAAAAGATTGGGAGATTCAGAGGGGCTTGAGGATGTGCCATTGTGTTCGCGTCTTCGTTTAGAGCTCTTGGAGAATTTTAGAAAAGAGCGTAAGCCAGAATCCCAAACTGAATTACCAATCAAGACAAAAAAATCGAATTAGCTTATATTTAAAATATGAAAAGAGTTTTTGTTTTATTTTTAATCCTGATATTTAACGTCCATGGCGCTTACGCCGTTCGACCTGCTTCTTCTAAGAAAACAGTATCTAAAGATAAAGTAGATTCTAAAGCACCTAGTCAGAGCTCTCAAAACTCAGGAGTAGTATTTAGCGAAAAATCAAAGCTTTGGTTGGGGTTGGGGGCAGGTTTATTTCTAGGTTTTGGATCAGGGCAGGCTGTGCAAGGGCGGTGGAAAGAAATGGGTTGCTATTTTACAGCTGCCGATAGTGTGGGGCTTTTGATGCTATTGTCGGGATTGGGAGATTCTCGCGACGGGCGTTCTGGGACTATGGAAACAGTGGTCGTATCGGGAGGTATTTTGTATGTCACCTCAAGAATACTTCAATTGGTTGAGTTGGGAATTTATGGAGTACAAAATGGCCTCTTTGATAATGCTCAAGCCAACAAACATGCTGCGTACTTTGAAAGTGATAAATATAATTTCATTTATAAGCGCCCCTCTCCTGAGTTTTTAATGTCGCAGCAAATTTTAGCGTTTTAGTAATTCCGCTTTTTAATCAAATCTTAATAAAGCATTTGCTGTTTCTTAGCGTAAATAAAGCCGAGAATTGGCTTTATTTAGCGAAACTCCGAGTACATACTTATTGTAGGGAAAAGTTCTGCACGAGTGTATTCCCTATTTCGGAGGAATTATGGAGAGGTCTTTAATGTCCACTCAATATAGTTCGCGCAAAAGAGGTCAGGCTCTTTTATCTGCAGTTATGGTGAGCGGCATGGGTATAGCTGTACTGACAGCTCTAGTGTCTTACATTATTAAATCCAATGAAGATAAAATTGCCATGATGAACGAAGCCGATGCTAAATTTCTCAATGAAATGAGCTTTGCTCGAGTTGGACAAGCCATAAGTGAAACTGCAATTTTGTGTAGTGAATTAAAAAACAAATGTGTTTGGAACTCTGATACTCAACAGGCCTTTACCAAGGACCAATTTGGATTTGATGATTGGACCAATTCTGGTACTAAAGCTCAATTTAAAGTCCTTAATTGTTTGCCTACTCGTAACGACGTTGTCGAAGGCTCTGGTACTGTTGCAAATCCGAGCTTAACTAAATGCGAAAAATATAATTCAAGTATTCAGTTAGAGATGATGAGTATTCAGGACGCAATGGATAGTGAAATTCTTAAAAAGGACTCTTCTGGGGCCACAGCTTCATCTACAGATAATGATAATTATGTGGTTGCTATTCGAGTGGAAACCAAATTCATATCTGGTTCAAATGGCAAAGAGCAATCCTTTGTATCGAGTGCATTGATTCGAAGGCCTAGGTCTTTCGTGTCTATAATTCCAGGGCGTGCTCAGTGTAAGCCCACTTGCCCAATACCTAATGGTCAAACCCGAGAAGAGGCTATGTGTTATGGCCCTATCGGTTTAATTGTTGGTGCTACAAACTTAGCGCTCGTTTCAAATTTCCAAATTCGAAATGATGGTCCAGGTTATTTGTATAGATCTGGTTTAAAAAGAATCTTTATTAAAAATCCTGCACTAGTAGCTGACACTGGAATTTCTGCAGCATCAGCTAATCCTACGAATATTCCCATAATTGATTCAGGGACGGGAGAAGATGCGGAATTAGCTCCTGGTCGTGAGCAGACCTTTACAGACAATATAGAATGCGCCCATGAAACTTTGGTTCATAATCATGAAGTGGTGACTACGAGTAATGTTAGTCAAACCATTACACATGCTGGTTTTGATGGTGTGGCGACTTCTAGCGATACGAGTTATGGCCAGACTACTTATCAAAGTACTTTCACTCCAAATGGAGAAAAACCGACGGGCAATGCGGTTTATACAGTCGATGCGGCAAAGATAGTTCCTAATAACTTTCTTCAATTAGATTCTGAGGGGGCGACTATTCCGTCTACTCAGACAGATATAGATGTGACTGTTCATAAGCACATTACAACAACCACTATTACTTATTTAGGACAAAATTAAGGAAGTTGGCATTGAAAGGATTTTAAAATGACGGCATCAAAGCGAGGTATGACACTTATAGAGGTGATGGTGGCCCTTATTGTAATGGGTATTTCATCTTATGCCGCATATGAGTTGTGGACTGGTGCTGAAAAAAGTTCAGCCAGAACCTCGCAGCTTGGAGAGATGGGCGATTTTATAGACCAGGCTAACCAAGTGGCTGCTAAAGTTTTGACCGACATTGGTCCAGAGAGCAACCGAGGTATCTGCCGACTCATTAGATTAAATCAAGCTGATTCGGCACTCCACGTGATTGGTTCGGGCGTGGTGCCCATGAATTTGGTTCTTTTTAGACCCAGTCCACAAGGAAGTACTTCCACATTTGTAAATCGCGATTTATTAAATCCTTATGATACTGACGCTACGAACGGACCTTCTTTTGATGATTGGAATAAAGTTTTTGGTGATGGTCGTTGGATTCCTGATCCAAATTGTAATGATAATATTAGCACTGAATTAGCAGGAGCGGGTCGATATCAAAGATGCTATAAACCCGATCCCACAAAGTGGCCTCAAGTGGCTAGTCCAGAAGTATTGCAAGATCGTAACCCTAGAATCATTGTGAATTTGTCGGCGATAGAATTTAAGAGTGCTGGAGGAAGTCTAAATAAACTTTCTGTCGTTCCATATCCAGCTTCTTCCGCGGCATGGACAATGTTAAATGCAATTGAACACGCAATGTTGGTGACTGTTAAGGCAACATGGAAAAGTGTGCAAAGGGAAGAGAGTCAAACTGTTTTTAGTGTTGTCTGGCCAGGTGAGTATACATGTTTGGGTGGTTTTAAAGCTAAAAATAATGTGACCGCTAAAAATAATGCGACGACTTTATATGCAAGCAATTATAGTCAATACGAACTTCAAATGGATTGGTGGAGAGAGCATTCTAAAGATACGATTACTCAGCTTAATTCAGCCCCTGGTTTTACAAGTCCTAAGTTGTTTTCTTCAACATATACAAAAGTGTTTTTTAACGTTTCAGGTGTGGGAAGTGGTAGTTTAGACACGGCAAACACTTCCTATATATTGCTTTATTCTTCAACTTTTCCTGACAGTGATATGAGTGTGAGTTGGTATAAAACTATTGCAACACAAGCCGAAAAACAAACTCTTCAGAATGAAAATAGAGCTGTTACTACAGAAACAGCTTTGTTTGCTACCGGATGTCAGGAGCGCCAATTCAGATGTAAACGAAAAACAACTGTACCAAGGTTGTGGTCGCCCAGAATGGATATTACGACTTATCTTGATTATAAAAGAAACGTTGGAGTTTCTAGTCGTCCAGTACTTTCTTTTCAGCGAGGAAGTGTAAATCCTTCATCGACTTTAGCAATCACTACATACTTAACTGACCCTCTCCCAGCTGCGGCCGCTCCTTTGCCCTCGGGCCCTCATGTGAAATTTATACATCAAAATTATAATCCCAGTATTAATTCGGGCAATATTTCTTTAACTAAGGGTACCGGTGAATTTTTAATGAGTTTAGATAAGCTCGATCAAGCCCAAGCTTGTCCAACTATGTGCAGTGCCTCGAATGAAAATAATTCAGGATGGTATCCTTCTATTCAGTTTCCGGGTGTTAAAGGAAAAGACACTTTCGTAGATGATAATCCTGTAGCTTGTTTATGTTGTACCATGAAACAATGTTATGCCTACGGAAATAAAATGGCTTCTTGCAGTATGCAAGCCGTAGAAGCCCTCGATGCTTCATTGCCTGAGTGCGAAGCCGATGATTCTACAAAAATAAATACTTATGGAGCCGCTGCCGCTGCTTTTGAAGCTTCTAATGCCTCTTCATTGGTGGGTGATATTTGTATTGCTGCTAAAGTAGTTAATGGTGCGCTTGTTTATGAAACAAAA
Source organism: Pseudomonadota bacterium (assembly GCA_018001635.1). Classification (GTDB taxonomy): domain Bacteria; phylum Bdellovibrionota; class UBA2428; order UBA2428; family UBA2428; genus JAGNHS01. The sequence goes on from JAGNHS010000059.1 coordinate 16,191, forward strand.
GCTTGTAACACGAATTTAGGATCACTTTGTTATGCTGTAGGCCGGTATTTTGTTGCTAAAAACACTGCAAATACTGCAATCGCAACAAGCAATTTTGATGGTGCCAATGATGTTTGTTTTAATATTGGATTTAATAACGTAAGAGCGGCTTCTTCTGGTTCTAACGTGAGTGGAGGATTGGTTGAGCTACTGACTGCGCAGGGAACGCTATCCTCAGC
>JAGNHS010000060.1 GCA_018001635.1 Pseudomonadota bacterium
CACTTGGAGCGATGGATACCTCACACTCGGCCCAGCTCATAGTTACCGTTTAAAAGGAATTTATCCACAAGCCAGTCTTTTTATTCGTGAAAACTTATACGGTAGTCTTTCCTATCAATCTTGGACTGGATATAGCGTAGGAAATCAACAAGACACTCGTGGCAATGGCGGTCAAAGCATGAACACGTCTCAAGATTTAACTTATGATTTTACAAAATCAATTTCATTATCTTTGGGAGTCACTTATTACAAAGCTATTAAACCCAAGGGCGATGAAGTCTCCGACGTTCTCACTCGGAGCGCTCTAAAAGTTCAATTGTGGTAGTGGTCCTAAAAATTAAAAAGTGTTATTGAAACGTTAAATGATTTCCAAAGCTCCATTTTGGCACGAAGGATTACGTTTTGAATGCCAAGGCAGTGGACAATGCTGCGTCTCCAGAGGAGATTACGGTTACGTCTATTTAACGCTTAAAGATCGTAAACGTCTAGCTCAACATCACAAAGTCTCTACTTCTGAGTTTACGAAAAAGTATTGTGAAAAAACTGAAGGTTATTGGCATTTAACGAACCCAAAAGCTGCTTGCCAATTTTTAAAAGACAAACGTTGTACCGTTTACAAGAGTCGCCCCACCCAATGTCGCACTTGGCCTTTCTGGCCTGAGAATATGAAGGCAAAAGTTTGGCACAATGATATCGCCGTCAACTGCCCGGGTGTTGGAAAAGGTCGGCTTTATTCTAAGAAAGAAATTCAAGAACTTCTTAAAAAGGATCCCGTAGGCTAGTTATTTATTAGAATTTGCACCTTCATTCTTGCTTTCAAAAATGAACAGATTGTCTTTATCTGATTTGTTTTCCATATATTTAACCGCAAGTCCCATTAGTGGATAGTAAAATGCATAAACTAAGAAAAATTCATCAGCACCTTTTTTACTTGATGCCTCTAATTCATTTCTAAGTTTAATTAGTTGATTTTTTTGTTTCTCGGTATCCCAAACCATCAACGACTTTGAAGAACTAATTGTACGACTTGGTGGTGGTGAAAAACTTTGAGAACACTTTTTCAAAAACTCTTCTCCGACTTGACCTTCTGCTAGACTACATGAAACCCAAAGAAGAGCAGATCTATCGGTAAAAATATCTTTTGAAACTTTACTAAGATCCTCAACATCACCTGAGTCAAAAGAAGAACTTAGACTTACCCCCAAACTAGAACTTTGTCCGAAATTTAAGCTACCATCTGACCCATGACCTGCCACAAATAAATACTTTATGCCTTTGGAACCACTCATTGTTGATAGGTGATTCAAAAATTCACTGTTATTGTGAGAAGATTTATACTCAAGTTTATCTTTTAAAAAAGAGTATTTTTTAATTATAATTTCATAAGTATTCTTACTGAGTCTTTCATCGGCACTTCCAATAAAAATGGCCCTTTCATTTTCTTTAAGAGCTACTAAATTTGCAGCATCTAAAAAGCGATCAAGTCCAGTAACGTCTTTTTCTGCATCAAAGGAATCGACTTTATCTTTAAAATAATTCATTCCAAAAAATGAAAATACAAAATATGCCGATGCATGCGCAGCATCTCTACGCAAAGTTTCAAGCGGAAGAAGATAAAGCAAATGAGGATTCTTATGTCTAATAGTTTCCCTTAAAGATCTATAAATATTTGCAGGAATTTTGAATGGAATTAATATCGGATAAATTGTTGCTTTCACACCATGCTTTGAAACTATAACAACAGGTCGACCAGTATAGCGCCATACTCTTTCAAAATGTTTTTCTAATGAATAAGTAGGTAATAATGATGAAATAAACTCTTCTACAAAATCCTCAAGTTTATCTTCATATTTTCTTTCAATTCTTTTTTGATCTATTATTTGATGAGCTCTGGCCAACAAACTTTCACAATCCAGAGCCCTTAAATCACTATTGAAAAATAGAATTACAATGCCAATAAAGAGTTTTGCAAAACTTAAGACTCTGAAGCTAAACGACAATGACATTTAAGATAATAGCTGCAACAAAAGTGCCAACGCACAAAACGTTAAACATCTGAAATTATTTAATTTTATTCGATTGCTTTAGCTTTGACCTGTATATCTTTAATACAAACTATAGCTACATTACACAATATAGTTCAGAGAAGCCATTAGGGTCTTATCTCAACTGATTTTAACTCTGGCGAGCACCAAGTGGCAACACCTTCGTAGTTGCAATTTGAATTCAAATCATCACTCTCCAAAATACTTCGATACTGAAAATATCGACTCGAAGAATGAGTGAATGAAAAATATGAAAACAAAAAATCAGGAATGCCAGCTAAAACTCTTCCAGTAGCTTCGCCGCTCGAATTAATACTTGAATTATTCAGAAGCTCCGAGAAATAACCGATAGGGCTCGTACTCCCATTGGGACCAAACCACTCTGGATTGTCAGAGCAATCTGAATTCACACAACTACGTGTTTGAAATTTTACTCGATTCACTCCTCGCCTGTAGAGATCGACTATCTCATTATTACTCAGCACCCTCGACCACACGGCGACTTCATCGACATAACCATAAAAACCTTGGCGACCAGACCAAAACCAATCATTATTTCCTCCAACTCGAATAGTACCCGAAGAACTTATGGCCCCATTCGAAGTTAAAGTGAAAGGTTGACTGGCAGAACTCCAAGCAGACCCATTCCAAAAATAAGCATCTGGAAATGTTCCATCAATTGCAATTTTTATACTCCTGCTTCCGTCCCAAGAAATCGCTACATGGTGCCAGTCATGCCAAATGGAATTATAGGGTATACAAATATGATTGATAAAACGCACGCACAAACCATAGGTATTATCATCCCATGAAGCTCCCCCATCATTAACTTCTTTCATCATGTTTGGTTGAAAAATATAACTAATAAATTGCTGAGGGAAACCTGTTGAACCTGCCCCAAGAAATAATTGCTGACCCTTTAATTGTGAATTTATCCATAGCGAAAACGTTCCTCCAGAACTTACGATGGATGAGCTAGTGGAGAAATAAGAGTAGCTGCCCGGATTTCCATTATTTCTATATGATTTACGAAAGACTCCAACGTCTCCAAGAGATATTGGAGTTCCAGTAAAATCAGCATGTCTAGAATTTCCAGAAAAATCTTCTACATCAGTTCCGCCTGGTGCGCTGTTGAGAGATGTTTCATTAAGATGCCATAAGGCTACAAGGTTGTTCATTAATGTATTGCTAGAAATTGAAGGGTACTCGCTCGAAGTTTCACTATCATGACTACTAATACTGCCACTATTATCAGAATCCCCAGTGAGCTCTTTTCCAAAAGGAAGTGTTGTGATCCACCTGAAACCGTCCCAAACGTTTGAACTCAAGGAATCAAAAGTTCTAGACTGATAATATCCAGAATACTTTGCAGATTGACGAGTGTATATTGTTTGAATTTCATCATCACTTAGAGCTGTATTCCAAATGGCAAAGTCATCCATTAACCCAGTTGTTCCAGGTGATGAATAACCCAAGACAAGAGAGGAAGAGCTGTCGGTTATAGCCGTGGAATAGTCTCCAGTTAATATTTTATTTCCATTTAAATAAAATCTAAGTTCATCCGTCCCCCCACGATCTTTGTCATAGGTAAACGCTAATTGTTGCCACTCATCTAACACTGGCGAAGCAACTCCTGAAGTCGTTAAATAAAATGCATCATTAATAGAAACTGCAAATCGGCCACAATCAGCAGCACAACCCAAATAAAATGAAGCACTTTTTTCGACAATTCGACTCCAGACTGCATTAAAAGCGCTGGGTTTAATCCAAATCATAACCGTAACCTTATCAGTGGGACTTAAAGTAGAAGTGTCTGGAATGGACACATAATCGTTCACTCCATCAAAATTTCCAGCGTAAGTGCCAATTTTAGAAGAACTTGAAAATGTTGCACCATTTTGAGCCGTCCCATTATTGGAATGAACTGAATCGTTCCAATTGTTGTTCATTTTTAAATAAGCTTGGAGATTATTCCACTGAGGAGTCCAGCTAGATTCCAGCTCGGCGTTATTCGTTGGGCTTCCACTTTGATCAATTCTTAAATAGGAATTCGAGTTGTCGAAAATTGTTCCATTATGCGTGCCTGATAAAAAACCCACTGCAGAACTGTTTCCATTATCAAGCCAATTCTCATCAACTTCTAGCGTTAGATTGGCCATGGTCGACTGCATTTCAGAGTTGTATAAAGTTACAGTGTAGTGGGTGGGAGTTAGTAGAATTTGAGGAACTCCACTAATAACACAAGTTGAATTATCGATACTCAAACCCAGTGGCAAATCCTCTCCGCTTGAAATAAAACAACTCCCGAGTTTCGGTAACCCACCCGATTTTATTTCACTGGGCGATATGCTCATCGCTACTCTACGAGTTCCAATTTTTCCGGCGCTTGTTGCATAACTTAATACTGGAGGACCAGACACAAGTTCTGTCCCTGAACTTTTACGCTCTAAACAAGAATTTAAACTCACACATAGAACTATAAACATAGCTTTTTGAACTAAGTTTAATAAACCCTTGAATTTAGCTATTCTCATAACCTTATTCTCTACCTATCGGCTAAGCCCTTAATTCTCTTGGATAAATATTCGATTAAGATCTAGACCTAAGCACCCAAAACAAAGCCAATTAAATGGCTTAATAATTTCAACGCTTTAGTCCGAAGTGGATACAGCATGAATTTAGGTTTTGCTCGCAATTTCATTAGCCTATTTGCATTGGGATTTTGCGCGCAACTATTTTCTGCTGATGGAGACTCTAACCTTTTGGGTCTTTCTTATGGATATGCTTCAAGTGTCTACAACGATAGTCCAGCCAATTACTATTACTATGAAAATCCCGAATACAGTTTTGTAAATCTCAGCCCTTATGCAGGAGGATTTTTTTTTAAAACTCAACTCAATTACAGCAAACAAGTTGTGAATTTACTCAATCACAGCACCCCTCAGTATGTCACAGCATACGGGAGCTCATTTGGTCTTGAATATGTAATGAGTGGTGTAGCGTTATTTGGTGTCGGTACAAATCTAGGTCTTTTAAAAACTTCGAATGGTCAATTTAAAGGACTCAGCAAAAAAAATATTTTTGAATTTGGTTACAACGCTGGATTTGGCCTAAATTGGCAGATCGGCGAAACAATTTCTCTTAGAATTTACAACACCTACACCTGGCAGAGATTACATTCATCCGCATTTAAAAAACGAGAAAATTCAATTTCAATATTTCTGATTTTTGCGTATTAAATTTGACCCCTATAGTATTTACTCAAGAATTTAGAGTCTTTACAAAAACGACAAATGTAATTTTTAAGACTATCTCGTCTGTCGGCCTATAGTTTAGAATGTCATTATGAGACTTTACGCTCTATTATTTTGGATATTCGTAAAGACATGCTCAGCTTCCTTTATTTCATTCAAAGAATGTCCTGATCTTTTCAAAAATTTAAACAAACCTGAATCTATGAGTTTTTTATTCGACATCGAAGCTCTTTCAGCTGGGGGTTGGGATAATTCAGGAATTTATAGAGTTAAAGAACTTGCTCACGACGAGAACACTCCACCCTATATCGCTAAAACGACCAGCTATCCAAATGACATAGATATTTTGGCACAAAAAGCACAAGTTCTATCTCTCTTAAAATTTAAAGATGGAAAAACTCTTGGCCCAAAAGTGATTGGAATTAGCGAAATAGGTGAACATCAAAAACCGACTTTAGTCATGGAAGAAGTCCCGGGATTGTCCAGTAAAGATAAACTCAGTGCAAAATATATTTCTGATAAAACCCTAAAACAAGCCGAGGAAGCCATCGATTTACTTTTAGACCATAAAATACTTCCATTTGATTTTCAGTTTATGGTTAATGAAAAAGGTGAAATAAAAATAATTGATGCTGATTTATACGAAAGCTTAGGAACACTAAGAACTGATCATGCTTACACGAATGAAACAGCAAGAAAACGTAGTTATCGATTTTTAAAAAAAATGGCCGCTCCTGAAAACTCGGACATGATAGTAGGCAAAGACGTCTACGCTGAGTTGCCACTTGAATTAAAAAAGAAAGTGAATCAATTATTAGAAAAAATCTCATCGCGCACACAAAAAATATTGGCCGATATCGAAGAGGAACCATTTCAGCAAGCTTCTAGCTTCATCAAAAATCCTCCGGCAAAAGCTCATTTTGCAGATTTACCCGCCGTAATTTACTCACCTATGTCTGAAAAAGTAAAAAGTCTTATACAAAATCATCCCATTTTTTCAAGATATAGAAATGAATGGGATAAATTCAAAAAACAATCAACGCGCTTAAAATTAGAATTGAGCTTACAGAGTACTGACCAAATCAATGGGGCCCCAATTCCCACGGGAGCCTTTGGAGAAAACATTCAACTTAAATTCTTACAATCTATCTTAGATTATTTAACTCAACACTCAAACACATCAAAAAATTTGGAAAAAAGAATTCCGGTATCTATTGCTGATTCTGGTGAAAAATCGCTTACAGATGATTATTCCTATCCACACTCACTCCCTGATTTTGATATGCCAGACTTAAAAGCTGCAAACATGCAAGATTTAAACGGATTAGGAAAAAAAGATTTAAGAAATATTTTAGGAATTCCAAAAAAATCCAAAGTCATTAGCTTTTATGGTTATCGCCACATCAGTAATGCTGGAGGTGATGGAGCTCAAAGAGTTAGAGAATCCTTCAATCAACTGAGTCATAATTTAAAAAGTGATGAAAACATAATTTTATTTGTTTCAGATGGAGGAGCCTTATTAAAAAAAATGCCTGATTCAATAACTTCAAGATGGGGTAAATTTTTTACTAATGAACCCGAGTTAAAAGCCTTAAGTCAGGTGACTAGTGCCGATTTAATGAAAAATATAATAATCATTAACGATTTGCCAGGAAGATTGCCCTACCTTCACAAGGTTGCAGACCTCTCTATTATCAACGGTCCTATTAATTTTTTTGAAGCTCTAAATGTAAAAACTCCAACATTAGTTTCAAATGACATCGGAGGTATCGCAAAAGAAAGGCGCGGATATGGCCCAGAAGTTTATCAATCTATGCTTAAGCAGGGCCTTGCTTCTGGAGCTAGGGTATTTAAAGATTCAAATCAGGTTGTTAATCATTTTAATGGAAATGATGTCATTCCATCGCCCGACTTAAATTCTAGTGAAGCTATAATCAAAGTGCTCAATCAACTTGAGAATTTTTTAATAACTAGAAAAATTATTGGTGAAAAGGACGCACCAAAACCCAATCGAGGATTTTTAATCTTATCGCCGTGGCAAAAGTGAGAGAAGGAAGGAGTGTATTAAGTTGCTTTTTGGGTGCGCCCTTCGCTCACGGTAATCGCTCGCTTGGTGCTCCCCCTTTTCAGCTTCAAAATCTGAATCAATTCAGATTTTGCCGCAGAAAAATGGTGGATCCTGACAGGCTCGAACTGTCGACCCGCTGATTAAGAGTCAGCTGCTCTACCAACTGAGCTAAGGATCCACTTGGTATTGAACGAAGACCATTTATTAGTTCGCCCAATTGAAAAACTCAAGGATAAAGCCGGTGACTCTTTCAAATTTTCGTTTCCCGTCAAAAACGAAACGATCTCAACTAAAGACTTCTAAACTTATCAGTAGCCCTAATTAAAGCGTCTATAATGCCCCCCTCAGAGGCGGCATGACCTGCATCCGCTATAATTTCAAGCTTAGCCTCTGGCCATGCTTTATGTAACTCCCAGGCTTGGTCCAAAGGCGTGCACATATCATAACGACCATGCACTATAATGGCTGGAATTTTCTTTTCTCTTAAAACTTTAACATTTTCTAAAATCCAATTGTCGCTTTTGAAAAAAGCACCATTTACAAAATAATGATTTTCAATTCGAGCAAAAGCTGTAGAAAATTGATCATCAGAAAAATGTTCAATCACTGAAGCGTCCGGAAAAAGTTTTATCGTTGACCCTTCCCATTTCGACCAAGCTTTTGCAGCCTTTAACATCTCTGCTTTATTGGTTGAAGTTAAGCGCTTGTGATAGGCGCTCATTAAATCTCCTCGCTCTTCGAGTGGGATGGGCGCTAAAAAGCCTTCCCAATCATCAGGAAAAACAAACGAAGCTCCATCTTGATAAAACCAATGAAGATCGCGCTTTCTACATAAAAATATTCCACGTAAAACCATAGAACTCACCCGCTCAGGATGAGAGATGGAATAGCTTAAAGCCAAAGTGCTTCCCCACGATCCACCAAAAACCAACCATTTGGATATTCCCAAATGCTCACGAATTTTTTCGATGTCGGCCACCAAATCCCAAGTTGTATTTTCTTCGAGAGAAGCAAAGGGTTGCGATCGGCCGCATCCACGCTGATCAAACAAAACTATTCGATAATGTTTGGGATCGAAGTATTGCCTGTGACTAGCTTCACAGCCTCCACCCGGGCCACCGTGTAAAAAAATTGCAGCAGGTCCTTTGGGGTTACCACATTCTTCAAAATAAATTTTATGTTTTGCGGACACCTCAAGCATCCCACTATTGAAGGGTTCTAAGGGTTCATATCGAGAACGCCTCACGTCATTATCGCTCATGATTCTACTATGAGTTCCCGCCCCCCAGCGTTGTCAAGCCTAGAAACAAATGATTGAATGTAGGCCTAGAGGTAGGAGTACATCATGAAACAACATCTGAGGATTATATCCTTATTGTCCTTTCTATTAACCATCACAAGTTTTGCTGGAGGCTTCGAAAAGAACGTTCTCTGGTCAGGAAAACACGCCGGTATTGCCGGAGCAGGTGCGTCCAGTGTTGAAGGTCCCGACTCGTTGCTTTTTAACCCAGCTGGATTAGTCGATGCACGAAATTTTGATATTACGGTCAACGCTTCACCAACCTGGGGGCGCTTTAGAGCTCCACTTTATAAAGCTATTGCTCCTGCGCTCAATCAACAAGCCGATGGTAAACGCACATTATCACCTGTATTAGGATTGAACGCCGCTTATAAACTCAATGAAGATTTCGCTCTGGGTCTTGGATACTTTGTAGCGGGTGGTTCCAATGTGAATTATGGACCCCAAGATGTTTCTAGCACTTATGGATACACTTCTTTTCAACCTGAATACCGAACTCTAATTGCTATGACAGAAGCCTCTGTTGGTGCCGCCTATAGAATTTCTCCGGCTCTCAGTTTTGGAGCCGCATGGCGAATGAGCATGGTCAATGTTGACTACATTAGCGCAAGCATCACAACAACCAGCATGCTTGCATTAAGATTTACCGACCTTAAAGACACCACATACAATGGATTCCGAGTTGGATTCAAATACGCTCCTGAAGGCGGATCTTTTGGCTTTGGTGTTAATGCTCGTACAAAAATTAAATTCAAAGCTGAAGGTGATTTAAGCGGTGACCTCACTACAGCCGCGAATAAAAGTTTAAGAACTGCACTCCTCGGTTCAAAGGGATCCATGAGCAGCAATTTCCCATTACAAATTGCCACTGGTGCTCATTATAATCTTTCAGAAAAGATGAGAATTTATGGTGAATGGGTATGGACTCAATATTCAATCAACAAAAATATCACAGCCTCTGGAACACTCAGAAACACGACAACAAATGCTATTGTGTATGAAGGTAACGATAACACCCTAGTCACTCGCTGGAACGATCAACACAATTTCAGAATTGCCGCCGAAAGCACCGAGCTCCCATGGGCTCTTCGAGCAGGTTACGTGTTAACCACAGCTGTAGTTCCACCAGAATATGCTAAACCAACTCTATCAACTCCTGGTTTAGGTCACACAATCACTCTAGGTACTGGTAAAAAATTCATGGATGATGCGCTCAGCTTTGATACTGCCGTTGAATACAGCTGGGCTCATGGAAGCTACGCTAAAGATCGCGGAACAGGCAATCTTCTTGGAGACTACGACAGTAATGTCATGGCTCTTCACCTAGGCCTTGGCTACATATTCTAAGTTGGAGGAAAGATGGTGTTAAAGAACCCTGTTCTTTGGCAACCTGATTCCAAACAAATCAATCAATCAAGAATGGCCGAGCTTGCAAAAGAGCTCGGTCATTCTTCGTATCAATCTCTACATCAATGGTCCGTTTCAAACTTCAAAGATTTCTGGAAACTCTGCTTAGATCATTGTGAAATTATTTATGAAGGTTCAAAAGATATTATTTTTGAAGCTTCGCCAAAAAATACATTTTACGGCGGCTCATGGTTCCCCAATATCACTCTAAATTACGCCGAAAATATTCTATCAAAACTATCTGCAACTCCTTTAATTCATCATTCTGAAAATCGTGAAGCTAAAATTTATAAAAAAGAAGACATTCTCGACGCTGTTCGAAAAATTCAATCCTATCTCATCGATAAGGGCATCAAAAAAGGTGATTTTGTTGCCGCCTTAGCTCCAAACAATGCAGACACCTTATTTTGCATGCTGGCCGCCACAAGCTTGGGAGCCATTTGGTCGAGCTGTTCCCCTGAATTTGGAGTGCGCGGAATTCTCGACAGATTCGAACAAATCAATCCTAAAATATTATTTCTTACAGACTCTTATTTTTACAATGGGAAAAAAATTGAATTGGGCGATAAAAACGAAGCTATTCTAAAAGAATTCCCCGAGCTCATTGATCATCTAACCCTCAGCACCGATCCCCACTCCAGTTACCAGCAATATCTTAACTCTGATTCTTCACACGAAATGGAATATGCCAGACTTCCCTTCATGCATCCTCTTTATGTGCTTTTTTCGTCAGGCACCACAGGGGCCCCGAAGTGCATTGTACACTCGAGTGGAGGAAGTCTCCTACAGCACGCCAAAGAACTTCGCCTCCATTGCGATTTAAAGGCCCATGAAAATCTATTCTATTACACCACCACAGGCTGGATGATGTGGAATTGGATGATTAGCGGCCTCCAATCGGGAGCCACAATTCACACTTACGATGGATCGCCTATCAAAGACAATGGCTGGTCTATCTGGGATTTAGTTGAACAAAACAAAATTGAGGTTTTTGGAACATCTGCCAAATTCATAGGTCATTTTAGAATTCAGCATGCTAAACTTTCAAATAAACTTAAAAATATTCGATTAATATTATCGACGGGCTCTCCTCTACTGCCTGAAGATTTTGATTATATTTATGAGCAAAACCCCTCTGGCCATTCGCTTCAAGTTTCATCTATTTGCGGAGGCACCGATATAGTTTCATGTTTTATGCTGGGCAATCCACTCATGCCCGTATGTCGCGGCGAAATTCAAGCGCCTGGATTGGGCATGGACGTTCACGCCGTGAACGAGCAAGGTGCTTCTATATTGGAAGAAAAAGGGGAGCTTGTTTGCACTCAAGTTTTTCCAGCTATGCCTATTGGTTTCCTTCACGACTCCGAGAACACCAAGTATGAAGCGGCCTACTTTACGAAATTTCCTCAGATGTGGCACCATGGAGATTACATCACTCATTACAATCATGGTGGAATTACTGTTCACGGACGTTCCGACGCTACTCTAAACCCCGGCGGAGTCAGAATAGGCACTTCAGAAATTTATAGGATAGTTGAAACTCACCCCTCAGTGAAAGATAGCTTAGTGGTTGGAAAAACTATTGAAGGAGATGAAAAAATCATACTTTTCATAGTCCTAAAAGATAAACAACTCCTCAATGAAAGCATTGAAAAAGATATTAAATCTAAACTCAGAAGCGAAGCCTCGCCACGTCACATTCCCTTTAGAATTTTCCAAATTCAAGAGATCCCCTACACTATGAGCGGTAAAAAAGTTGAACTTGCAGTAAAGCAAATCCTCGCTGGTGAAATTCCCAAAAACGTAGAGGCACTCAGCAATCCCCAAAGCCTTGAAGAATATCGAAAAATTAAGATTTGATTAAGTTCTTAACACTCTGAAAAAAACATCAACACTTCCATTTTCTTAAGTGTTTAATTGTATGGGAATAATTGAGGGCATTATTTTTGCAACAGTCTCTTTGGGGCAACAACTTAGATCCTGCGATGAGGGCGAGGATCCATGCAAAAATTTTTATATGTATTTATGTTCCTATTTTTATTGTCTACATATACGGATGCCATGGGAGGAAAAAAGAAGTCAAAAAAGAAAAAATCTAGTTCAACAACTTCAAGCAACTCGGGCACATCAAACCAGTCCAACTCAAGCAACAAATACCCTTCCGTTAAAAGCAGCTTTCAATATCAGCTCTCTGGTTCACTCAAAAACTATTCTGCAAATGTAGTATTTTTAGATTTATTCGAAACAAGCAGCAGTCAAATATCCTCTCTTAAAAGCCAGGGAAAAAAGGTATTTTGCTATTTTAGTGCTGGCACCTCTGAATCTTGGAGAGAAGATTACAATCGAATTCCAAACTCCATTAAAGGAAACTCGTTAGAAGACTGGCCAGGGGAGCGATGGCTCAACACTAAAGATTCCGCCACTCTTAACTTAGCTAAAAGTCGCTTGGACAAAGCTGTCAGTAAAAAATGTGATGGGGTCGATCCAGACAATGTGGATGCTTATGACAACGACACTGGATTTAGTATCAGTAAAAATGATAGTAAAAGTTTTTTACAAAAATTAGCCACCGAAGCCCATAATAGAGGGCTTCTGATTGGACTCAAAAACTCAGCCGAAATCGCAAGTTCACTTTCAGGCACTATGGATTGGGTCGTGGCTGAGGAATGTTTTAAATATGGAGAATGTGGCTCTTATGCTTCTTTTATTAGTAAAAACAAACCTGTTTTTATTGTGGAATACAGCACTTCTCAAAAATCTGCTTGGTGCTCGAGCGCGAAGTCTCAAAGTATGTCTTTAATTTTCAGCAATTACGATCTCAACGGTTCAATGAGCACTTGCCCTTAACAATTTCTTAACGAAGAAATCATTGTAATATGATTTAACCTTACAACGCTTTGAGTCGATAATGAAAGATATGGGCGTTAAAGCTAAGCGGTCCGTTGCTGCATCGGTTTGGTCTCGGGAAATTCATAAGCAGGAATTTGTCTTGAGCAAACTCTTAAAACTCGAGAAGGAATTGCCCGAAAGATTTATACACTGGATTCCGCTTGCGATGAAATTTAATCAAGCGGGCGTGATCAACGAAACTCTCGTTGATTTTTATCAGCTCATGATTCCACTCTATGCTGAGCACTCTTATCATGCTCGATACATTCGTATTAAAGCCCTCTTTGATATTTGCTTTGTGCTACTCACACTTCCATTCACTCTTCCAATAATCGCTTTTATTGCGATTTGGATTAAATTCGAAAGTCCAGGCCCCATATTCTTCAGACAACTTCGCATTGGAGAATTGGGTGAACCTTTTTGGATTTATAAATTTAGAACTATGTATGATGGAGCAGAAACTATTCACCCATCGGGCAAACCTCTTTTTAAAATTGAAGAAGATGCAAGAATTACAAAAATTGGTTTATTCCTTCGTAAAAACAAACTCGACGAACTTCCTCAAATTTTCAACGTCTTAAGAGGACACATGTCGCTCATTGGTCCACGTCCACTAAGCGTGAGTGACAGTTTAAGTATGTCATCGCGTTTTCTTGATCGACTTGCTGTGAAACCTGGAATTTCTGGACTCTGGCAAGCCCTACGCCCTCTTGTAAATAATGCCAACGCTAAACTCGCCATGGATGTCATTTACGTTAGAAATTTGTCGTGGAAACTGGATCTCAAACTTTTTTTCTACACATTTAGATCGCTTTGGATTGGCGAACGCATGCATCGATATAAAAAAGTCCATAACTACAATTACGCAAAAACTCATAAAAACAATAAAGTTATTCGTTTCCCCGAACCCAATGACTCTTAAAAAAATCATGAATAAAATGAATGACGCGCAAATTTTGATAAATAATAACAACAAGATTAGAATGAAAATATGCTAAAGGGATTTCAACAAAGAAGATTTGCGTGGGCCTTATTATTAACTTTACTACTAGTCAGCATTGCATTCTGGAGCAGCCAACACGTTCCTTCCAGCCTCATTTCAAATAACGAAAATTCAAAACAAGAAAGCCTCCCTTTAAAAACATTAAAATTTCAAAGGGGCGAAAATTTGTTTACAGTGTTATCTAGAGCTGAAATTCCTACTTTAGACATTAATCAAATTCTCAATAGCGCTAAAGGCCATTTAAATTTTTCAGCATTAAAAACAAATCAAAAAATTGATTTTTTCACCGCTCAAAAACAAGACACTGTCGTGAATAAAATTCAGTTACATGTGAGCGACACAGATAGTTGGATTTGGGAAAAAAATATTACAAGTAACACTTGGAACTTTAAAAATCACAAAGAAAGCTCTGAATTCCGCCTAATGTCCTATACTGGTATAGTAGAATCTTCACTCTGGGGATCGGCCAGCGAAGTTCAAATGGATCCCTCACTCATCGCCGAATTAACCGAAATTTTCGCTTGGCAAATTGATTTTGCACGCGAAGTTCAAAAAGGCGACAAATGGAGAATTACTGTTGAGCAAAAAATGGTGCGTGGTCGCCCTAGCTCTTGGGGGCGAATTTTAGCTGCTGAATATGATAATGCTGGGAATAAAAATACAGCACTCCTTTTTGTTAAAGATGGAAAAGAGATTGGTTACTTTACTCCTGAGGGAAAAAGTCTCAAAAAAATATTCTTAAAAAGCCCCATAAAATATTCTAGAATATCTTCACGCTTCACTCACCGCAGATTTCATCCCGTACTGAAAACTTTTAGACCTCATCTTGGAGTTGACTATGCCGCACCTTATGGGACTGAAGTTCGCGCAGTGGGCGATGGTAGCATCGATCTAGCTGGTTGGAATGGCGGAGCTGGCCGTATGGTAAGAATTCGTCACAACTCCACTTACGCCACACAATATAAACACCTCAGCAGAATTCCTGCCTCCGTAAGAGTCAATGGTCGAGTCAAACAAGGTCAAGTTATTGGTTATGTAGGTTCTAGTGGTTTATCTACAGGTCCTCACTTGCATTTTGAATTTTGGGAAAATAACAAATACGTAGATCCACTAGGCAAAAACTTCCCGGTAGCTGAACCCGTTTCACAAAATTTAATTGCTGATTTTCAAAGAAAAGCGCAAATATTATTAGAAAGCCTTCCCGTATGGCTCGACGACCCAACTTTAGGTAAAAATCACTTTGAGATTTCTCAAAATCTCTCGCAGCGCATCTACCAAGAAGCCCTAAACTAAGAGATTTAGCCTACCACGCATCGCGCTATTTAGAATTTTTTGGCATGCTTTATCTCATACTTTAAGTATAGACTAAAGCTTATGAGCCAAGACGATATCAACGAAGAACTAAATAGACTAAGAGCTGAAAATGCAGCTCTAAAAAAAACAAGCTCTCGAGGGCTTTCCATGAAGGTCAGCGATAAAGGAGCTCTTTCAATATACGGCATGGGAAGATTTCCAGTCACTCTTTACAAAGAGCAGTGGTTAAAACTTTTGGACATGTCGACTGAAATTCGATCTTTTATCGAAGCTAACGATAGCAAACTCAGTACTAAAAAATAATTTACTGAATTCATTTGCTCGGCCATGTGATCTGCTAAAGTCAGCCTCACATGGCCAAGTTGTATTTTCGCTATGGCGCTGTAGGTAGCGCCAAAACTCTCAATCTACTAGCAGTCGCCCACAGTTACCGCCAACAAAACAAAGAAGTCTTACTTATTAAACCCGATCTCGATACTCGTTTTGGTAAAAACCAAATTCGTTCACGCAGTGGACTCGAAAAAGAAGCCGACATTCTCATTTCACCCAACACGCGTTTTACTCCTGAGGAACTTGCTGGCTTGCACGCCATTCTCGTTGATGAAGCTCAATTTTTAAGTGCAGATTTTATTGATCATCTAAGAGAAATTTCAGTCAAACTCGACATCCCCGTGCTTTGCTATGGGTTGAGAACAGACTTTAGAAGTTTTCTCTTTGAAGGTTCTAAACGACTATTAGAAATTGCTGATGCCGTTGAAGAAGTTAAAACAACTTGCCACTTCTGCAATAAGAAAGCCATTTTTAATTTAAAGCTTATAGATGGTGTTCCGACAATTTCTGGACCCACCATTCAACTAGGCGCCGAAGAACTCTATTTACCCGCTTGCGCCAAATGCTACATCGAACGCATTCCTTCCCTAGAAATTGCCCGCAAATCCGACTCCCACCCTAATTAACTAGTAACTGTGCGCCGTAAAGAGTGGTTGGAACAGAATCTGCAGGGTGCAGAGGATGTCACAAGAAATCATAGTAAGAAACCCTTCTTTTTATACGATAAAATGCGCCAATCCCGAATGTTCGGGCACCTC
>JAGNHS010000061.1 GCA_018001635.1 Pseudomonadota bacterium
CCCTTCATTCATGCGAGACTTTCTCAATGGCAGGCGGCACGTGTGGCTAAGCCCATGGTTCGGGCCACTAATACAGGTATTTCTATGGTGATCGCTCCTTGGTGAGAAGTTTTGAACGAGGGCCCCTTATTTAAGGAAGTGGTTGTCTATGGCGAATTACCCGTTACGCATCAGCAGCGACGCCTACCTAAGGTTGCAGACTAAAAGAGCAGACCTTCGCATGAGTGTTTTCTAATAGTAGAAAGAATCGATCTGTTTTCTCTAAAATCTAAGTTTGTGACTCGATTATTTTCATCGCGAAAGACAGACATAAGTTTTTGAATTTCAAGAAGTAGCATACGTTCTGCCTCAGCCAATCCATTAATTACGGCCCAAGATTGAATTCCATTTGAGTTTTGGAGTTCAAGAACAGCTTGAATATTTAAATTTTTCACCTCTGCTAACCATCGGCCTAGTTGAGAATGAAATTTTAGAAATTCAAAGTTAGACCAAGTATGCTCCTTTCGATAAACGTTCGCGGTGTTTCGCGCTATGACACCTATGCTTTCTAAACCTTGAATATGTATTTTTAAAAGAACCCATTTTTCAAGTTCATTAGGAGTGTTTGCAATTATATTCCAGTCAGAGCTCCAAGATTTTAAATCGTTTGATGAATTATTAATACTTTCTACTGAAGCCACTTCTGCTGCAAACAAGCCACTTTCTTCGAGAGCTTGAGAGCTGATAGTGCTTGAATAATTGTTGAATTTGCGATGGTCTTTTCTTTTCCTGATTGAAAAAATTCCATTTCTCTCTATAAGCACGTTCTTAGTTAAGGATCCTGTATAACGTAAACCCCAAGCTAAATTTTTAAGTGCAATAATGAGTCGTTTTAAGATGGAATCATTATAGGGCGTTTTGGTTAAGATTCCGAGCGATGAACTGGCGCTTTTTACGATAGACATGAGAGCTATATTAAAGGCTACGCAGTAAATATGAGCACCCCCAGCTCCAATTGCAAATGAGGCCATGGATTCTATTATTTCCCATGTGATTTGAGAGAGAACAATAGTGCTAAATGTGAGTGCACCATATTCACGAGTGAGGCGAATAGAGGGGGCGAGTGCAAACGCGATGGGATCTTTAAAAATATCTTGAACTAGGCTTAAAGGTGCTAACGCCCAATTATAAAGTCGACTGGGCCATTTTGATTTTTTAATTTTTAAGTTGTGACATTGGCAGTGGGGACAGGATGTTTTGCAAATTAATTCTAATTGTTGCTTTTCAAGGTTTAAAACGTGAGTCGTGAGTTTGAGAATTCCGCTTTTGTTGATATTTAACCGGTGCGAACCAAATACTAAATAAGCTTTTTGGTCTTCGTTTGATGGCTTAGAAGTATCGTTGTCCTGGAAAACGTTATTGAGGGCGGCAGTATGAAGGCGATCAAAAGCTTTTAAAAACTCTTGTGTCGTTGGAGAGCTATTTTCATGAGCCTTTATATTTGAAATAAAAATAAGGATTATTAACGGGAGGGTTCTCATCGCAAGTTTCATAAACTTGACAATGATTATCATTTTTATAAGGTTTGGCCAAGACCCCAGAAAAGACTTTTGCTGCACCTGCTACATAAGCTCTTCGTATTCGTGATTTTCCAATATGGCTTCTATGATGATTTGTTTTAATGTTGTATCGACTCGATAAATTAAACGAGCTGAATGTCCCACTTTCACTCGGTGACGGCGTTCAGTATCTTTTTCACTTTTTAAAATTTTATCTTCGGGATATTCAGGAAGTTTGTGAGCATGAGCCCAGCCATGCTTTTCAATTAGAGATTTCCATTTTTCGATAGCTTTAAAAATTAAACCTTGGATATGATTGCCTTGAGTTTCTAATTTTTGAAATCGTCTTTCAATTCTGGAATCTTTAAATAGCACCTGTGAAATATCGTCAGCTGGATCGTCGATGGCTGGAGGATTTTTTCGACCTTCATGCTCGTTGTCTAAATTTTGTAAAATTAAAGCAAAACCAGTTGGTTTTTTGTTTTTGGAATGAGTTTCAGTTTTTTTAGAAAGAGTAGGGGGTTCTTTGTCGTTGGTTATTGGCTTTTCAGTTGTGAAATCTGAAGCACTAAGAATGACTTCTGTTGGTCTTAATGGAGTTGTTGGGTTTGTTATTTGTGGAAAGGCTTTAAGATTGAACTCCCTTATCCATTCAGGGTTAACTTGATCTTTCCATTTTTCATAGGAGTCAAGGAACAGTTTAGAAAGTAAATAGGGCATTTGCTGATCGTCTTCGAGTGCATCGTCACTGAATTCGTCTTTGTGAGTTTGAACATAGTCTTTAATAAAATAAAGACTCTCCAAAATGTCTTGCTTTTGGATGGTGCTATAGTTGTTGTCGTTCAGATTAAGAGAGAGTTGGACAAATAAAGCGCTTAGAAGTTTGTTTGTGTCGAAGTTCATTGGAGACACGTAGGTGGCATAACTGTGTGCGCGCTTGTGGTATTCTCCTATAAATTTGAAATGCTCAACTAATTCTAAGAAGCTTTTTCGATCAAAATGGTCTTCATGGTGAAATATGGTTTTTTCAGAACTTTCATGACTCATGAAAGTTCCGAATTTTGCTGAGGCTCTTTCTATGAATTGAGGGTTAGAATTGACTTCGTAATTATAGAATTGTGATGCGTATTTCTCTGGCATCAAATAAAGCAAAGTCATGACGGCTTCGAATTTAAGAATATTAGCAACTTCGTTAAATTTTTCTGGCGAAACTTCAGACATTTTCAAACCTGCAAAGAGGTCTTCTTGGCCAGCATTACGAAAATGCTTTGAGGGAGCTTTTAGAACTAAAGTTCGAGTTTGAGTGAAGAGTTCTTTGGCGCTTTTATGAGAGAGTTTAAGTGACTCCGTGCTAAGTTTTAAATTGTCCTCTTTCACTTTAGCTTTTAATCTTTGATCTGCTTTAAGTTGAGCTAATTCCGCGTCGAGAGCTTCTACCTCTTCGATAAAGGCCATTAAAGCTTTTAGAGAGTCGGCGTCTAATTCGAGAGGAGTCCCACACAAAAGATCTTTTCCTTTTGAATCTTCGCTTGCATTTGTAAAATTTAAAAGACTTGAAAAAATGGCTAAAATTAGAAGAAGAGAAGTTGCTCTCATAAAAGCCCAGGAAGCTAACCTAATTTATATTTATTGGGTAGCGAAATTTCTATGAGTTTAAAGAATTAATTTTTATTGTCCTGGGTTTTATCCTCATCTGTTGTTTTGTCGCTAAAAATTGGAACAATAAAATTTTTAGCTAATAACGAGCCTTGCACGCTAATTAGAAAATACCAACTCGTTTCGAGAAAGGCAGTCGCGGCCAAGCTTTCCATACCTTTTTTGTTGAGGTCACCAATGATTTTAATGTCTATAACTCTGGTGCCGGGTAAGTAGCGACTTAGGGTTAGATATAAAACATTGGCTATTGGCAAAAGGTTAAAAGGCATGGGGATGAATGTTGGGGCTCCCTTGTTGAGTTGTCTACAGGCTAGATGAGTGCAGCTTATAGATAATAGTTTTTTACTTTGGAGTTTTAGATTTTCTAATTCTTCGGGACTGACTCTGATGCCAAATTCTATAAATGTAATTTTTGCAGCTTTGCCTGCTTTCACAGCAGCATCATATCTATGGCCTGTATAAAGCACATTTTTGTCTACTCGAAGTTCAGTATGCCAATTGTGTGGGAAGTAAATGATAGAAACCTTATCGTCGATCCATTCAATTTTGGGTTTTGTGGCTTCGGTGATTTTAGATAAGTCCTCAGGGCAAGGATTTTGACCTTCAGAAAAGGCATTAAAGGCCAATGTCATACTTAGAACTAGAATGGCCCTCAATTTTTTCACTTCATTTTAAATTATGACATTAAATTTATTAATCTTTTAGTAGTTTAAACTGCCATAAATTTTCGATTGTGCGCGAAGAAACGGGCCTGGAGTACTAAAGCTAAAATTTATTAGTACCTTTAAATTCAAACACAAGAGCATCTTGGGGTGAGCGACGGGGCAAGGCCCCGAGCTTCAGGGGTCGCCCAAGCCGCTCTAGTGTTTGAATTTAAAGGTATGTATAAATTTCCAGGCCCGTTTCTTCGCGCACAATAGAGAGATTAAACGGATTCGCGCCAGCCGGTTTGGGTGAGCCAAAATTGTGGAATGGCAGTGATGTGTTTCAGTTTTTGAACGTGCTCGTTTTCAAATTGAGGGTTTTC
Organism: Pseudomonadota bacterium; assembly: GCA_018001635.1. Taxonomy (GTDB): domain Bacteria; phylum Bdellovibrionota; class UBA2428; order UBA2428; family UBA2428; genus JAGNHS01. Next base: position 4,222 of record JAGNHS010000061.1, read on the forward strand.
AAAAGCTTCGGTCCACTCTTCTCTGAGAAGTTCTTTCCAGGAATTAAAAATAGCGGCTGATGAGTAGTGATCTGGGGCCGCATCGTTTTTGGCTAAGAAAGCAGACTTTAAATAAAGATCTCTCGTTGCCAGTCGGACTTCATCAGGTGTGCTTAAAACATTCATGTGAAAGCGTCCAAGAAAGATGGGTCCGTTGTGTTTTTTGCCTGTTTTAAGTTCAAAAAATTTCTTAAGCGCAATGGCGAGAGAGGTGTTTAAACTTTTAAAACTTTTTTCGAGTTCTTCTTGTTTTTTGAATTCACAAACAAGCTCAATAGAGTGGGGCATAAAAGCAAAATGAATAATTCGCAGTCCGAAACGACGGGCTCGTAAGGTGGCCTTTTCAAAAACATCCAAAATTTGAGGATCTCTTAAGTCTGGGGCGTCTTTTCGTATTTTAAGGGTGATCTGAATGGGTCTATTTTTTCCCACTCTTGGACGTTTGAGGTGAGAAACCATGGGGGAACTTTTGGGCCTCCCAGCCCCATCTCTTTTACCGCCCCATCCACTCTTTCCCTTATCCATGCGCCCCATTAAAGAAAGAAAGTTCTCTAATATCAACGGCATTAGAACCCTTTTTTGAAAAACTTACGAAAAAGGCCAAGAGCGTCTAAAAATTAGACACCTGTTTAAAAGCTCCTTAATCTTTTCTTAAGAATGGCTCCTAAACCTCTGTATTTGCATGCTTGAATTGTGGCATGAGTCTCGCAAGATATTTCAATGAGGGGATATCATGGGCTTGTTGAGATCAGTAAATATTTCATGCTTTTTACTGCTCAGCTTAAGCTTTTGCGCCCAATCTCGCCGAGGCAATGTTCAAGCGGCAGATAAAGAAGTTTGGGGAGCTCAGCAAATTTGTTCATACGATAATGCTCAGGAACCTTTGCGTTGCATTTCTATTGAGCCTCACATCACCGATAACAAAGCTGTAATTGATGTTCTAAAGCTCGATTTTAACCCAGGCCAAGTCCCTTACCGCGTTTTAGCGCGCCCAGCAGGAAGTAGCTTGTATGATCTTCTAGCCAGTAACGTGACCGTGCCTCAGGGTTCCTTTTTTGAAGTTAAACCCATCGGAAAAACCTACATAGAAGAATACGAAGAGTGGGTTATAGAGACTATGCAAAACAAGAGTCCTAATGGATTGAACATCACAACTGTGGGGCCTGGAAATGGCGTCGTTCTTATTAAAGAATTCGTGAATTATCCTGAATTCAATTCTAAGTAAATTTTTTATAAAATTTATACTTCATAGAAATATTTGTTTTTAAAAGTATGGATATTTAAATCTCCTTATGGATTGAAGTTTTCACCTGAGTTAGTCTTCTCAAATGGCAAGCGCACCCGAACGGACCCCAGTAGCTGGAGATGTTTTTACTTACTGCACTCGTGAAAAAATTGAGACCTGGCATGTGGTTCGAAATCATAATGCCCAAGGCATTGTCGATAGGGTGATTTGTAAGTCTTGTTCCTCGGAGCATAAGTTTAAAATGCCCGAAAAGGCTAAAGCCGTATTATCTACAGGCGCAAGAGTTATAAGAAAAAGCCCATCAGGGGCACTCCCTGTGTCTTCAAATAAAACTTCGGTAATGGGCGATCACTGGTTTTCAAAAGTGAAGGCTTGGGGAGAAAAACCCATTAGAAAGTATCAGCCAACAGAGTCTTATGAGATTAATGAGATTATTGAGCATCCCAGTTTTTCTAAGGGTGTGGTTGAAAAGCTTAGAGATAACAAAATGGAAGTCCTTTTTCGCGAAGGTTTAAAGGTTTTACCTTGTAAAAAGAAGTCCCTCGGCCTTTTTAATTGACAGATAATAACAAATACTTAGAATGCGCCGAATGACGCATGGAGACGAAGTCTATTGTGATGCCAATGCTACGCATCCGCTATTGCCTTCAGTGCGCAAACACCTAACTCAAGTGTTAAACAATGAATCCGAATCGCTTGGTAATCCTTCAAGCGTTCACATCACCGGGCAACGTGCAAAAAAAACTGTATTCGAGTTAAAGAATGCTTTGGCAGAGTGGCTTGGAGCCAAAGAAGCTGAAGAATTTATACTATGTTCGGGCGCCACGGAGGCCATCAATTTAGCCATTCGGGGTTTTGTGAGAGACACGCGAAGTCGCTCTTTAAAGCCAGTGCTTTTGGCCACTCGAATTGAACATGCGGCCGTGCTCGACACCTTGGCAGATTTAAAAGACCAGGCAGAAATTCATTTGCTAGAAGTCGATTCATCTGGGCAATTTTCTATTGAAGAACTTCTAAATAAAATTGAAGCTTTACTAAGCGATCCCAATGCAGCACTTTTGCTGTGTTTGCAGTTGGCCAATAATGAATGTGGAAGCACTTATGATTTTTCATTTTTGCCAGAATATTGGAAACGTTTTGGCCCAAAGTCTCGTTTAGATCTTCCTAAAATAAAAGGGGGTACTTATCCTAAAACCCCTCAACGAGTTTGGCTTTTTCTTGATGCCGTTCAGGCGCTTGGAAAAATGCCTGAAGACTATATTCGTAGAGCCCTTCATTATTCAGATTATTGTGTTTTAAGTTCTCATAAAATTGGTGGACCTACAGGTATCGGAGCTCTTTGGTTGCGCGGAAAGAGTCCCTTTGCGGCCTCTTTAACGGGTGGTTCTCAAGAAAAAAAACGAAGGGCGGGCACTCATAATATTTTGGGTATTCATGGATTTTTAGCTGCTGTTCAAGATTGGCGCGCTCATGGGGATGAATATCGAAAGAGACTTAAAGCACTTCGTGAAAAATTACTCTTAGAAATTAAATCTGTTCCAAATCTTCACTTGCACGCGTTGTTGGGAGATCAATTGCCTGCTTTGCCCAATACGCTCAACTTTCACGTGGATGATTGTGAGGAAGATAGTTTGGTGATTGCCTTAGATTTGGGTGGCGTGAGGAGTTCCAGTGGTTCGGCTTGTCATTCCGGATCTTTAAAGGCGTCGCCTGTATTGCTGGCGATGGGGTATTCTGAAGATGTGGCACGTTCGTCTTTGAGAATCAGTCTTCATCATTTATTAAGTGATAAAGACATTGAAATGGTGTCTAAGAAAATTATAGAAAAAATCGATCAAGTTCGTAAGGCCAAGGAGCTTGCACAACGCATCCTGCCTCGAATTGAGATCGTTAACGAAGCTAGGTAACATAATATTGTGGGAACAAAAGAATACGGTACTAAAATAAGTTCACGGGAACTCCCGGGCGCAGGAAAAAAAGTTGTAGTGGCTATGTCGGGTGGCGTCGATTCCAGTGTGGCGGCTGTTCTTTTGAAAGAACAAGGCTATGAGGTTTCTGGCTTAGCTCTTCAGGTAACCGATTATTCTAAATATCGTTCAGAAGAAGAGAGCGGTACTTGTTGTTCTATTAAAGATATTGAAGACGCTCGTCGAGTGGCCGAAGCTATAAACATTCCCTTTTATGTGATTGATACAGAAAAAACATTCGAAAGAAATGTGGTTGATTATTTTGTAAATGAATATGTGCAAGGGCGCACTCCTAATCCCTGTGTGATGTGCAACTCTCGAGTTAAGTTTCATCATCTTTATCGTAAAGCTATGGAAATGGGGGCCGATTATGTGGCCACCGGTCACTATGCCCGAATCGTGCACGATCCCAAGTTAGGATATTGTTTACTTAAAGGAAACGATCCCGCTAAAGATCAAAGTTATTTTTTATTTTCATTAACACAAAGTCAGTTAGAGAGAACTTTGTTTCCCATCGGGTCTCTACAAAAATCAAAAGTTAGAGAAATTGCGGCCCGATTTAGACTCCCCATTGCGGAGAAGCCTGATAGCCAGGAAATTTGTTTTGTTCCGTCTGATAATTATAAAAAATTTATTGTTCAAAGAACTCCACCTCAGCAACGACATGAAGGTTTGATTGTGACTGATGAAGGTATCGTATTAGGAAACCATGATGGTGTTTATCAATACACTATAGGCCAGCGAAAGGGCTTGGGTTTTGCGATTGATTTGGCCCAAGGCATGGGACTTCCTGGTGCTCGCGATTTTTATGTGACTCGTATCGACGCTGAGAAACGTCGAGTATATATGGGTCCACCTTCGCAGTTGGATCGAGTCGGATTATTGGCCGCGCAGGTGAATTGGATTGTGGCTCCAGGATTAACAAAAGAGCAAAGTTTTGAAGTTAAAATTCGATCACGAGCGGAATTGGTGAGTTCTACAGTTCGTCAGTTAGGTGATAATAATGTTGAAATTCAATTTTCAATTCCACAGCAATCCGTGACACCTGGGCAGGCGTGTGTTTTTTATTCGGGCGACATGTGCGTCGGGGGCGGTTGGATTTCCAAGTCTCTAGAAAAAAAGAAAGACTAAATTAAGCCGCTTTTCTAAAACTTTTAGAGCTGGCCTGATTCATAAATTCTTTGAAACTCTCAGGGATATTTTGTGAAAGCAAAGATCCTCGCGGAATAAATTCAAAGAGATCCGCATACGACATCACTCTCTCTGCGCTTCCTCGACGTAAAACTAGGTGCGGTCGAACTTCGCTCAAATTATGAAGACCCAGGGCACCCATGAGGTGAGCTAATGATTTTAAAGTTTCAGAATGAAAATTATGAACTCTGTTTCTTTTATCGCCTACGACAAGCCCTTTCATGAGTGAAGGATCTTGTGTGGCGACTCCAGTTGGACAGGTGTTTGAATTGCAGCGTAATGCTTGAATGCAGCCTAGGGCCATCATAAAGGAGCGGGCAGCGTAGGTGAGGTCGGCGCCCAGTGCAAATTTTTTAATCATGTCAAAAGCACTTGTGACTTTTCCAATGGCAATAATTTTTATATCACTTCTTAAATCAAAACCTACGAGTGCATTGTGAACAAAGAGTTGTCCTTCGATAGCGGGAAATCCCACGCGATTAGAAAATTCTAAGGGAGCCGCCCCAGTGCCGCCTTCTCCACCATCTACGGCGATGTAGTCAGGAGTGATACCAGTTTCAACCATGGCTTTACAAAGGGCGATGAACTCCCATCTTTTTCCTAAGCAAAGTTTTATTCCAACAGGTTTCCCTTCTGAGAGATCTCGCAATTTTTTAATGAAATGAACTAACTCTATTGGATTTGAAAAAGCGGTGTGTCCTGGAGGAGACAAGACGTCTTCTCCCATGGGGACTCCACGAATTTCTGCAATTTCTTGGGTGAGTTTTTCTTTGGGAAGTATTCCTCCGTGACCTGGTTTGGCTCCTTGAGAAAGTTTGAGTTCAATCATTTTAACTTCGGGGCGAAGGGCGTTGGCTTGAAATCGAGTTGGTGAAAAATTTCCTTTTTCATCGCGAGCTCCAAAATATCCCGTTCCAATTTGCCAAATAATGTCGCCGCCGTTTTTAAGGTGATAAGGGCTCAGGCCACCTTCTCCTGTATTGTGGGCAAAGGAACCGTCCTTAGCTCCACCATTAAGTGCCATGATGGCATTGGGGCTCAGTGATCCAAAGCTCATGGCCGAAATATTGAGTACACTGGCATTGTAAGGTTGTTTGCAATGCTTTCCACCGACCCAAACTTTGAGTGAATCCGTATCCACATGGACTGGGGCCATGGAGTGAGCCAGCCATTCGTATCCCACTTGGTAAACGTCTTCTTGGGTTCCGAAGGGTAGGGAGTCGAGTTCCTTTTTGGCTCTTTGATAGACTAGCGAACGTTGTTCTCTCGAGAAGGGTCGACCATCTTTATTGGATTCAATAAAATATTGATTGATTTCAGGTCGAATAGATTCAAGTAAGTATCGAAAGTGTCCAATGACGGGAAAGTTTCTTCGGAGTGCATGGCGTGTTTGCAGAATATCTTTAATTCCAAGACATATGACTGGGATGCTTAAGATTAGAGTCCATAAAAAGATTGGAAAGAAAAAATACGAGACTATGTATAATCCTGCTAATGCGAAGCTAAATGCAAAGAAGAACTTTCTCATGAAGACTGATTCGGCTTAATTCAATTTTAATATGAGTATAGTTTCGTCAGTAAATTGACTTCGATTAAATCACACAAATTCAATTATTCAGGGTCTTGGACCCGATTGTGCTAATTTGTTGAACCTTGTCTAATGCCATGTCAGACCCTGAATAATTGAATTTGTGTGATTTAATCGAGCGCAAATAACTTATATATATTGTAACTAATTTGCAGTGGGCTAGTGGGGAGAGACTAAGCAGTCCTCGTTTTCACTTCGTATTGGTTAAGTCTATATAAAATAATTATTTGATTACGCAGATTTTCCAGCCAATACAATGAATTAGGGTCTGACATGGCATAAGACTAAGCCCAGCGAATTAGCATAAGCGGGTCCAAGACCCTAATGCATTGTATTGGCTGGGGTGGGGGCTATTTAAATAATACACTTTTGTATTGTATGGGTGTTTAAATCGTGTAAATACTGGAAGCTCATGAGAATTAGCTCAATAGAAGAGTATGGCCTTCGATGTGCTTTGCAGATGGCCCGCGCCTTTAGCGGAGGCACCTTGCTTTCCGCATCTGAGCTCGCTGAAATTGAAGGCTTAAGCGTTGAGTACGTGAGCAAGATCATGCAGCTCTTTAAAAAATCGGGATTGGTGTTGTCTGTTCGCGGGGCACAAGGCGGATTTATTTTAAGTGAAGCTCCCAGAGATATTTCACTTTCCAGAGTTCTTGAAAGTGTGCAGGAAAAAAAACTTCAAAGTCTAGAGAGCTTTTGTGAATCTCACGGAGGACAGCAAAATTCTTGTGTTCATATTGGTGCGTGTTCTTTGCAGCCGGTATGGTTAATTCTCTTAGATAGTTTTGAACAAATGTTTTCAACCTTAAGTTTGGCCGATCTTTTAGAGCCTCGGCAAGATCTTCATAAAAAAGTTCGCGAAGTGGCGAGCCAAACTATAGATCATGTTTTTAATGCGAAGACTGAAGTCAAAGGAGTTGTGAGTCATGTCTGAACGTAAGCCCCTATTTGAAATTATTGATCTCGATGTGAGCGTCGATGGAAAAACAATTATACGAGATTTAAATTTAAAAATTTTTCCTGGGGAAGTTCACGCCATTATGGGCAAAAACGGATCCGGAAAAACCACTTTGTCTTGTGCTCTCATGGGACACCCTTTATATAAAATCGAAAAAGGAAGTATTCTTTTAGATGGAGAAAATATTACAGATTTGGCTCCCGAAGAACGCGCTAAAAAAAGGCTATTTTTAGGTTTCCAATATCCAGTGGCTATTCCTGGTGTGGCCGCCGGACATTTTTTGAGAGCGAGTCTTTTGGCCGTTAGAGGTCATGAAATTCCTGCAAAAGAATTGAGAAAAACTATTAAAGCTGAAGCGGCAACTCTAAACGTTCCAGATTCCTTTTTGTCTCGCTCACTTAATGAAGGTTTTAGCGGTGGTGAAAAAAAACGTTTGGAAACTTTACAATTAAAACTACTCCAACCCAAGATGGCCATTATGGATGAAACCGATTCTGGATTGGATATTGATGCTCTTAAATTAGTGGCTGAAACCATAAACTCTATGCGTAACGCAGAGAGATCTATACTTCTCATCACTCATTATCAAAGATTGCTCAATTATATTCGCCCAGATTTTGTTCATGTATTCATTGACGGAAAAATTGTAAAAAGTGGTGGAGCCGATCTTGCTCTTACTTTGGAAGAAAAGGGTTATGAGTGGATTAGTACAGCGGAGGAGTCAACTTTGTGTCGACGTTAATCCACGCTTCAACTCCAGAAATTCCCACAGCGAAAGAAAGTGAGAACTATCGTTATATTTCGCTCAGAGATTATAAATGGAAAGACTTCGAGACCAAGTCGAGCTTGGGTGATGACTCAGATTCTCAAGTGTCGCAATGGAAATGGCCAGAGGTCTTTGAAAATGATTTCTTTACTAATTTGGCAAAAAATAGTTCTGCAAAGCGTTTAGTTCTCAAATTCAAAGGTCAGCAAAAGTATAAGTTGAGTCCAGATATTTCAAATGATGGCGCCTTACAGGTAGAAAATATCCAGATTCATGTTGAAAATGATTCTGAATTGGATCTTCTTTATAATTTGAGTTCCGACATTAAAAACACTAATCATCAAATTCATAGCATTCAGATATATTTAGAAGAGAACGCTAAGTTAAATTACTTTTTTCTCCAAGATTTAAGTGAATCTTCTGCCATCGCTATTCGTCATTTTATAAATGTCGAAAAAAACTCAAATTTAAGTTTTAATATTTACCAAGCCGGTGGCGATCGCAGTCAGCATAGGGTGGATGTTAAGGTGGCCTCAAAAGGCTCTCATGTAGATATTCAAGCGGCTCAACGTCTACGTCATAAGCAACAAATGGATTTGTGGATTAACACTCAACATTTAGATTCCGATTCTACAAGTCAAACAACGGTGTGGAATGTGCTTGAAGATGAATCTGTGGCTGTATTCAATGGCAATATAAAAATTTCTCATGAGGGTTTTCGAACTCAAGCGTTTCAATCAAATAAAAATCTTCTTTTGAGTCCTACGGCTCAAGTTCACACACTTCCTAAATTAGAAATCAGCACAGATGACGTGAAGTGTTCGCACGGAGCTTCGGTGGCTAGTTTGGATCCAGCTCAATTATTTTATCTTGAAAGTCGAGGGATTCGCCAAGATCAAGCAGAGAAGATGCTCATTGAAGCCTACACATATCCTGTGATTTCAAAAATTCCAGATGAAGAATTGCGAAAAAAATACATAGTTTCTGAAGAGGACTTAGTATGAGCCCCAAACCCACCTTGCCTCTATTCCCTTTTTCAAATTATAGAGAAGATTTTCCTATACTGACTCAAGCCTACGGGGGAAAAACTCCTTTTTATTATTTAGACAATGCTGCGACCACTCAAAAACCAAAACAAGTTATTGAAACTTTAACTCGTTATTACGAAACGCAAAATGCCAACGTTCATCGTGGTGTTTATAGATTGGCCCAAGAAGCCACGACGGCTTATGAAGATGTTCGAGTCAAAGTTACAAAATTTTTAAGCACCACCAATACTAAAGAAATTATTTTTACAAAAGGCACAACTGAAGCTGTCAACTTAGTAGCTCAATCCTTTGGTCGCGATCAATTGTCGCCAGGTCAAACAATTTTAGTCACTCGAATGGATCATCATTCAAATTTTGTGCCTTGGCAGTATTTAGCTCGAGAACGAGGTGCTAAATTTAAAATCATTGAGCTCACTGAAAACTATGAATTAGATTTTCAAAATTTTCATAGAATTCTAAAAGAAGAAAAGGTGAAAATACTGGCACTTCCTTTAGTGAGTAATGTTCTAGGCACCATTAACCCCATTAAAGATTTGGCCCTACTAGCCAAGGCGGCCGGAGCCAGCGTCTTTGTAGATGCGGCCCAGGCGATGTCGCATATGCCTGTAAAAATTTCAGATCTTGGACCTATCGATTTTCTTGCTTTTTCATCTCATAAAGTTTTTGGACCGATGGGCGCAGGTGTTCTTTGGGCTCGTGAAGAGATTTTAAAGAAAATGAAACCCTATCAGTTTGGCGGCGACATGATTTCAAGTGTGAAAGATATGTTGAGCGATTGGAATGAGTTGCCTTGGAAGTTTGAAGCAGGCACTCCCAATGTGGCCGATGTTTTGGGTCTGGGAGCTGCACTTGATTACGTGGATAGAGTCGGCCTGAAAAATATTGAAACCTATGAGCGTGAGCTGACAAAATATGCTTTAGCAAGATTTGCTCAAATTCAAGATCTTAAAGTTTTGGGACCCGCCGAATCCAACAAGCGAGCCGCAGTTTTTAGCTTTGTGACTCCTGTGCACCCTAATGATTTAGTTACATATTTAGATCCTCAAGGATTTTGTGTTCGAGTGGGGCATCATTGCACTCAGCCTCTTCATGAAAAACTTGGCATACAGGGCACGGCTCGAGTGAGTTTTGCTTTTTATAATAGTCCTCAAGAAATCGAAAAGTTTTTTGATGCTCTTGAAGAAGCGTTGGACTTTTTCAAAAAACATCAGCCAGTAAAAAGTCCCGAAACCCAAAAGCAAATACAAAAACAAGACATCAACGAAGCTAATTTGATGGATTGGATTAAAGACATTCAAGATCCTGAATTAAAAATGGGCTTGGTGGACTTAGGTCTCATTTATGAAATGAAGATTGTAGATGCCAAATTTGTAAAAGTGGAAATGACTTTAACGAGTCCGATGTGTCCGGTGGCGGGTCAGATAGTGGCTGATGTCAAAAACAAAATTCTTGCTTTTCCTGGTGTGAGTGAAGTGGATGTAACGTTGGTTTGGGATCCAAAATGGGATCCTAAGACTATGGCTAGTGAAGAAGCCAAGGAGCAGTTGGGCATATGGTAAAAGCAACGAACGAGTATAAAGGCGATTATTCTAAATACGGTTTTGTTACCGATATTGATCAAGATCGACTTCCTGCGGGTTTAAACGAAGATATTGTTCGCGCCATTTCGGCAAAAAAACAAGAACCCGAGTGGATGACTGAGTATCGACTTAAAGCTTATCGAAAATGGACAACTATGAAAGAGCCCAAGTGGGCTCATGTGAGTTATCCTGAAATTGATTTTCAAGCTCTTTCTTATTTTTCGGCTCCGAAGAAAAAAGAGGGTCCAAAGTCATTAGATGAAGTCGATCCTACACTTCTTGAGACTTATGAAAAGCTAGGAATTCCACTCGCAGAACAAAAGCGTCTGGCAGGAGTTGCGGTCGACGCGGTGTTTGATAGCGTTTCCATTATCACCACACATAAAGAAACTTTAGCAAAAGTTGGAGTTATTTTCTGTTCAATTTCAGAGGCTATGCGTGAACATCCAGAACTAGTAAAAAAATATATGAGTTCTGTGGTGCCTTATACCGACAATTATTACGCGACACTCAATAGCGCAGTTTTTAGTGATGGATCTTTTGTCTACATTCCTAAAGGCGTGAAGTGCCCGCTCGATCTTTCAACTTACTTTCGTATCAATGCCGGTGGCACGGGTCAGTTTGAACGCACGCTCATTATAGCTGATGAAGGCTCTGAGGTGAGTTACATGGAAGGTTGCACCGCTCCCATGCGTGATGAAAATCAACTCCATGCCGCAGTTGTTGAATTGATTGCTCTCGAGGGAGCTACGATTAAATACACCACTGTTCAAAATTGGTATTCTGGAGATGCTCAAGGCAAAGGTGGTATTTATAATTTTGTAACTAAACGTGGCGCTTGTCGCGGTAAAAATTCTAAAATTTCTTGGACGCAAGTGGAAACAGGTTCTGCTGTTACATGGAAATATCCGAGCTGCATTTTAGAAGGCGATCACTCAGTGGGTGAGTTTTATTCCGTGGCTATTACCAACGATATGATGCAAGCCGATACAGGCACTAAGATGATTCATTTGGGAAAGAACACTCGATCACGAATAGTTTCAAAAGGAATCTCTACTGGAAAAAGTAAAAATTCTTATAGAGGAGCCGTGCAAGTGATGCCTAAGGCTGAATTTTCTCGAAATCACACTCAGTGTGATTCTTTGTTGATTGGTGGCGATTGTGAAGCCAATACTTATCCTCTCATACAAGTAAAAAATAAAACATCTGTCGTAGAGCATGAAGCCACCGCTACCAAGGTTTCTGCTGAGCAATTATTTTATTTGCAAAGCCGAGGTATTGATCAAGAAGAAGCCGTGAAGCTCATTATTAACGGCTATTGTGAAGAGGTTTTTAAGCAATTACCTATGGAATTCGCCATTGAGGCTAATCGACTTTTAGCTATAAAACTCGAAGGCAGCGTTGGTTAAGATTCAGTTAAAATTGAGTTAAAAACGCGTTTCTTTTGTACACTTTCTAGGCACTTTGATTTAAGTCTATGCTTTTCATGAAGTATTTGTGTTAGTTGGAGACTGATCATACGGCTATATTTTATACACATAAAAAATCTAAGTTATTGAATTTGAGTCGCCAATCTTAATATTGGGCGGCACAGCACTTGCATC
>JAGNHS010000090.1 GCA_018001635.1 Pseudomonadota bacterium
CTCCAAAGCTTTGCCCCCTGATTCATTGAAGCCATCAACTTAAAATCATCTACTTTCCGATAAAAGGGCTTAAGTTCGAAGCTATCTTTGCTCACCTAATGTTATTCTAAAACTGAAGTGACAATATTCAAGCATAAGCACTAATAAGTACGCATTTCTTCTTTGACTCGAATGCTCTGCAATAATACTTAAAGAGGCCTTATGGCAGTTGTATACGCACTCATATCTGCACTTTGTTGGACCGCTGCCAGCCAGCTCTACGCCTGTGTGACTCGCACCTTGAACGTTCGTAGAGTGAATTTTATAAAAGCAGTGATCTCATTAATGCTTTTTGGACTCCTCAGCTGGTTTTGTTTTCCTAGCCAAGTGCTCAACAACAAAACTATTCTTTTATTATCTGTGAGTGGAATATTTGGTTTTGCTCTGGGTGATCTATTTTTATTTTATGCCTTTTCGAAAATCGGCCCCGCAAGAACTCTTATGTTGAATGGCTTTGGTCCTGCAATCATTGCGGCTGTGAGTTTTTTACTTTTTAATGAAAGTTTTCCTCAAAAAAAGATCATTGGATTATTTCTTATGATTGCTTGCTTGGCGCTGCTGAGTCGTGAAAAAAAATGCTCCACAGAAGCCAATAAGAAAATTTTATTAATAGGATTAGCTGGAATTTTTCTTGATGCCATTGGAGTCGCACTCACAAAGCATGCCTTCACAGTGACTCAATCACTTAACCCCTCTCAAGCCAATTATCATAGAATATTGGCGGCTCTACCTGTATTAGCCTTTGCCTATTGGCAACATGATGCCGCTCCTCGAGGAAAAGTAACCAAGCGAGAAATTCTGATATTGGGATCGGCCATTTTTTTAGGAACCTTCTTGGCTCTTTTTTGTTATTTAAAAGCGCTTTCATTAGAAAATGCGGCCATAGTAGCCTCAATCACTTTAAGCGCACCTGTTTTTTCTTCCATATACGAACATATTCGCGATCGAAGATGGCCCAATCAACATTTTGTAGGGGCTCTTGGACTCATGCTCTGCGCCGTGTGGATTTTAGTTTAGATTTACACGTAAATAATATTTATAAAACTTTTAAAATGAAACTCCTGGACACCCACCAAATATAAATTCGAAAAAACCGTTTGCGGCCAGGTCGGAGCCTCATTTTAAAAGTTTGATGAAACATAATTCAAAATTAAAAAAAAATCCAAACGCGTAGAGCTAGTTAGAAATTGCTTTATTATGGGATTTAAATCTTAAAATAAAGTTCTGACCTGGCTGCATACGCTTAGCGCTAATAAAGATTGACGGGTGTCCAAGAATTTTATTTTAAGATTTAAATCCCATAATAAAGAACATTTTAAAGTCCTGATCTGGTCCTAGGAAATAACTCAACTATTAAGCAAGATGGGCATCCAAGGACTTTAAAAAACTATAATCTGACTTAGATTTTTTTTAACTTGTTCTGAACGCTATCAATTTTATCTTGCATGCTTTGCTCACGATCGGTGCGCGTTCCCACTTTGAGTGTGCTTGAAATTCTAAGAGTCCCCTGCGCATGAAGCGTTTCGTGACATTCCTTTATGGCCGCAAAAACCTCATCCCACTCACCTTCGAGGTTGGTGCCATAGGCATGTAGTTGGGATTGAATCTTATGTTTTTTAAATATTTTCTGACATTCGGCAACTTCTTTAGAAACCGAAAGACCAATGCCGATTGGAATTATACAAATATCAACAATACACTTCATAGTTCTTTAAGTTCGCTCTCAAAATCAGCTATTGTCAAAGCTTTTCGAGTTTTAGGATGAAGCGGAGTTGCATTGAGATGCCCCCAGACTTTAAACATCCCCTTATATAAGCACCAGTTATCGATAGCGGACTTAACAGCCTCGGGGTCGGCTCCCTTTTGAAATTTATCCCGAATATCGACTAAGAATGGAATTTTCTCAAATTCAGTATTCATAGAATTTTTATTGAGGCTTTCACCGTTAGAATAAGAAAGCCAATCCAATATCAATTCATTCCAAGCTTTGTATTTTAAGCTTTCTACAATGAGCAAATCCACTTTTTTTAATCCCTCTACGGATTTTAAATCCAATTTATCAGTAGTTTCATCGCTGATTTTAAAATCGTTGGATTCCAAATATTGTTTTAAATTTGATTGAGAAATATAACTCGCTATCAAGTCTAAATTTCCATCACTTAATTCTTTTAATTTTATAATAACTTTTTTCTCTTCTAAATTTAGGTCACTAAATTTTAAAGATTTAGATTGATTTATTATTTGAAGTATCTTGTTAAAATCTACAATTTCTTTAGAGTCAGAGCTCTCGGTTAAACTCATTAACTTTTCTAAATTTTTCTTTTTATCCTGAGCCAAATCAGAGGCCTCTTTTAAAGCCGTAGGCTCATCAATGGATCCGCTTTTTAATTCAGCAAGAATATCGGCATAATCTGGATGATGATAAAGAAGACGCTTGAGGTCTTCATTATACATAACGGAAGCACCCAATTCAGCCGCTTCCTTTTGTAGCTTTTCAGGATCGGCCGCCGTGTCCTTTAAAGCCCAGCTCCCTAAAGCTAAAGCACCCGCCCCCACATTGCTAAAAATTAAAAGATCGCCCAAAATCGTGGGTTCGTATTGTAAGGCCGTATGTTTCTGACTGTGTCGAGCCAAGGGAAGCTCTATGGGATTAAAAGTGGCTCTTAAAATACCAACTTTTTCAGGAAATGGCTTTTTGCGAACTTTTAAAATTTTAAATTGATTAAGGCGAGCATAAACTCCAGTTTTTTTGAGTAGTTTTTCGCAAGGAATATCAGATGTTTCCGCTGATACATTTAAAGAAATTGTATTTAAAATTAGAATAATAATGTGAGTGGATAAATCGAAGTTACTAAAAAACCTCAAGTCTCCCCTAAGCATCTATTTCATTTTAGCAGCTTAGCTCGCATAACAGCATAGATTAAGGCAATAAAACGCAGTTAAATCTGACTATATTTTAGACACTTGTAGAACCTATCTTGATAAAAAATGCACTAAAATCTTCGAAGCTAATAAGCTGCCAACTTCAAACTATTGAAATTTCATAAAAATTTCTGGCACTAGTCCTGCATTTAAGAAAAGAACGGAGGACTTCATATGTCACACAAAATAAAATTTCTTAGCCTTATAACTGTTCTAAGCTTTCAACTAGCGGCTCGCGCAGAAGACGAGCAACTTAAAAAGGACTTAGCTAACCCCGACGTAAATGTTGTTAAACTTACAGATCATTTTAAAAGCGTTAAGTTTGATGGTCACGATCGTTTTATCGATATTATTGGAAAATCTGCTGTATTAGAAGGTGTTGTACTTGGGCTCGGAGGTACTGGATTAGTTATTCATCTATCTAGAAATACAGATGAAGATAAAATCATTAGAAAATTTGTTAAAAAAGGATTTAACGTAGCCGCAAAAGCTGCCCGCGTTTACCTCATCACAGATGCTGCCACTAAAATAGTTCTACGCTTTCAGGATTTAGACCCTACAATCACCGCACTACCAGGCGCCGCAGGTTGGGCTCTTCGCGAATCACAAGAATTAGCCCTCGAAGCTCCTGAAAGAATTCGCAGAATTCCATCTCAAGCTCATGAAGCCAGCAAAAATATCATTAAACAATTTCAAGGCAAAGTGAACGAATAAAGAAAGTGAATAGAAAAATATATATGAAAAACTTATCCAAACTCTTAGCCATCACTCTCATAAAAGGCGTCTAGCGACCTCGAGCTATAAGCGAAACAGAAAGCGCCTAGCGACTTTTTACCATCGCCCCCCACCTTTTAACAAAAGGCTATACGGAGCGGCACTTCGAAAGAAGTCTGCTCCGTTCTCTATTTTACAAACATTCAAATTATATAGATCAGTCCCACCAAATGATTTTTATAAGCATCTAAAAGTGACAAAACTTTAGACACTTGTAGAACCTATCTTGATAAAAAATACACTAAAATCTTCGAAGTTAATAAGCTGCCAACTTCAAACTATTGAAATTTCATAAAAATTTCTGGCACTAGTCCTGCATTTAAGAAAAGAACGGAGAACTTCATATGTCACACACAATAAAATTTCTTAGCCTTATAACTATACTTAGCTTTCAACTAGCGGCTCGCGCAGACGACGAGCAACTTAAAAAGGATTTAGCTAATCCTGATG
>JAGNHS010000013.1 GCA_018001635.1 Pseudomonadota bacterium
CTAAAGGCAATCCACTCAGTGATGCGACCCGTAATTTAAAACGTGAACTAGCTCAGCTTGATAGAGAAATACTATTAAATAAGGCGCTCAATGTGGCTCAAATAGTTTGGAGTGGAGAGCAAGGACAAGCCAAAAAAGCCGCTCAAGGAGAAACACCCTATAAGCAAATCATTGCCGAACTTGAAGCTCAACGAAACGATACTAACATAAGATTAATGGAAGCACTTGATAGAGACAGAACGCTTCATGCTCAAGCACTTGAATCTAAGAAAGCAGCTCAAACAGCTTATTATAAAAAAATCAGCGTTGAGGCAGAAGATCGAAAAGCTGTATTTTTTGATGGCAGAAATAAGGCCATGACTAAACTAGAAGGAACTCCAACTCAGAATTTAGTTATAGAGTCGTCTTTAGACGCGAATAAGAAACCTAAAGGGCAGATGTTAGCCACAAGTGGCCGTGATCAACTTCGTAAGAATTATTTATCTTCCGATGAAAAAATATCTGCTTCTACTGCATCGTTGCGAGAGCTTAAAGAAAAGTTAAAAGCTTTGGAAAAGAGTGCTTTAACACCTTCAGTTATGAACTTAAATTTGAGACCTGAAGTAGTTGAACTTAAGGCTCAAGTTGCTAAAGCAGAAGAGGATTTAAAAAAATTGAAAGCCAATAGAGACCATTGGGTGGCTGAGTATAAAAAGTTTATAGAGTCTCCAGCTCAAGAAGGCCCCGTTGATCGAGCTGAAAGGTTGTTTGCTGAAGACCAAGAGATGAGAACTTCTGGTGAAACTCTAGAGTTTCATTTGAGAAAACAAATAGCAGCCGTTGATGCTCAAATGGCTAAGCAAATAAGTCAACACAATGTCCTTGTCGCGCAGAAGGCTCTTAAAGAAGCTGAACTTGAGAAAGCTAAAATTCAAGCCAGATTAAACGGCGAAGACACTAGCTTTAATCTTCGTGGAAATGATCTTCAGTTGACTTCATTAGGTAACGATTTGAAGGTTAAGGAGCAGGAATATCAAAAAGCTTTGGATAAATACAATGCGAGTAAGATGAACTTGATCAGCGAAAATCCGGCTTTGAAAAGAATTAATTCTCGAAAAAATGATTTGGCCAAAAATATAACTCGCCTCACTAAACAACTTTCTGAACTCGATGAATCTCGAAGCGGAATCAGTCTTTCTACCGACGAATCTAAAAAATTTGATCAACAAAGAAAAAGCTTGGCCGACACTTTGGCCAAAAATCAGGCTTTGTTAATAGAGCTTAATAAAAATGAAACAGATATATTAAGTAGAGGTCCAGTGGCTCGTTACAAGCTTCACCAAGAAGATGAGCGCAATTTGAAGCGCGAAGAAATGGCTCGTAATTTAGCTCAAGATAAGTTGGCGATCTTCGAAAAACAAAATCCTACAACTAAAAGTTTAGAGGCTCAGCTCCGCGAAAAAGAAATTGAAAGACGCAAGGCTGAAGTAGTTTTGAAAAAACATCAGACACAATTGGATAAAGATGTAGATACTTATGAGCGTGCTCATGATGCACTTGCGGATCTTTCGCCTGAAAAAGTGGCTAATTCAACAGCCGTGAGCGCGGCTAGCCGAAGTCCTGCATCGGGATCGGGCGGAAATTCAGAAGTTTCTCATAGCCCTAGCTGCCAAGAGTTGATGAGGAATTTTTTAAAGTCCACTTTAAGGTTGTCGACTAGAACTGCTATTTATTAAAAGTAATAGCTTAGAGTATTTTTTATCTTGAACGTTTGATTGCCTTTTTGATGGGGGAATTATGTTTAAGGTTTTTCAATTTTCATTTTTTATCATGACTATTTCTTTTTGGGTGAGTCAATTGCACGCCGATGAGCATCCTCGGCGTATTGTTGCTCCTACAATAATTGGGGCACAAATGTTTAATCCCAATGAAATGGATGAGGGGGTGGAGCTTTTCAAACTTCGTAAGCTCTACTCGGAAAAATCTCATTACGCTTATTGTGGTGATGAGCCTCTCAACGCTCGAGATCTATTTTTGATATCCGTAAAGCAAGATGAAAAAGGACCTAAGGGCGAAGACATCTATCTCCCTCAGCTCAACGTTGTGGAGCCTGGAAAATCTATGAGCATTTATAAAAGCTTTCCTGAGGGATTTGATGTGAGTGAAACGGGCCAAGCTCCCCTTAATATTGTTCATTTGAAAGATGAAGAGGGTAAAATTCTTTGTAGTTTTAGTATTTATAAAAATGGTGAAAAGGATTTTCAGTTAAAGCTTGCCGAACCGGCCGTACCTAACGCCTATCTTGCTGAGGTGAATTTAACCCCGAAGTCAGCCTCAAGGTATGTTGAAAATACAATGCACAGAAAAGCTCATTTAAAGATTATGTCTAATATTGTTCAGGCCGACCCTAAAAAGAGCCCCTAATTAGGGCTTTGGGCGCATTTTGAGCCTTTAGGAGCCTTTAGGAGCCTTTTAATGCCCATGTGGGGCCATTAAAGTATTAGGTTGAGGACTTTGTTTTAGCCTAATTCGTGACTAGCTCTTCAAAGGGCTTGACCTGGGGTAAAAAACGCGTGTAAAAGAGCCGGGTTATGTCGATAAAGGCGCTAAATTGTCAAAAACTTCGTAGTGATCTTCCAAGCTTCAATCCTGGTGATGAAGTTGTTGTTCGTTCTAAAATTAAAGAGGGCGACAAAGAACGTATCCAGGCTTTTGAAGGAATCGTGATTGCTCGTCGCGGAAGTGGCATGAGCGCTGTCTTCACTGTAAGAAAAAATTCATTCGGTGTTGGTGTCGAAAGAACTTTCACTCTTCAGTCTCCTACTCTTGTAGGAATTGATCGTAAAAAAGAAGGCTTTGTTCGCCGTTCTAAGCTTTATTACTTGAGAGGTCTTGAAGGTAAGTCTGCTCGTATTCAAGATAAAAAACTTAAGTTGATGCAAGCTCAAGGTGTTGAAGCTTCTCACGTTAAAAAGTAAAGATTCTTGCATTCTCTCAATCCTAGAGATTCCTTAATCAAAAAATTTCCCGCATGTCGTTGGGCCGTTGGCGTTGATGAAGTTGGGGCGGGTTGTTTGGCGGGCCCTTTGGTGGCTGCAGCAGCTCTCTACGATTTATCTTCTGATTGGGTTGTATCGGGTGAGGCGCCTCCTTGTAGAATTACAGATTCCAAAAAACTCAGTGATAAGCAAAAGTTGCAGGCCTCGGAATGGCTCTTTTCAAAAAGCTCATTTAGGCACGTGATTAAAGAACTCTCTCCAGAGAGAATTGATGAAATTAATATTTATTGGGCGCGAATGGAGGCCTTGGGATTGGCGGCACTTGAATTAATTGCCAATATTCCCAAAGACGAGTCCATATTAATCTACATCGATGGTCCTGTGCTCCCGCCACTTTTGAAAAACTTAAGTTCTAATATCCAAACGCATGCTGAATCTAAGGGTGATTTAAAGTATTTCCCTGTAGCGGCCGCATCGATTTTAGCCAAAAATTTTCGCGATAATCTTATGGGGGACTTAGCTAAAGAATTTCCTGTCTATGGATGGGAATCGAATGTGGGTTATCCTAGTCCTTCACATAAAAAGGCACTCCGAGAACACGGAATGACTCCTTGGCATCGAAAAAGTTTTTCTTGTTTATAAATTCAAAACTCACTTGGGATTTTTTTATTGGCCCTTGTTGTGAATAGTTTTTATTTCATCCACGATTGGAAGATTGTTACAAAAAGTTTTTCCGGCATCTTTAAAGCTTTTGCTTTTGCAATATTCGGCAATTCCTTTGCAGCTCGCTATTCCAATTTTGATAAGCAAGCCTCGAGGGTCTATGCAGTATCCAACAAGACTCGCGCCCGCTATCGCCATGTTGGTCCTGGGCCCTATTTGTTCTTGAGTGCATGATTGAGCCTCTGCATTGGGCACAAAATTGAGAAAATTTTCAAAGGTGTTGTATTGAGCTTGAGAATCTTTTTTCAATATGGGCAAAAGCTTATTTTCGTAATTCCATTTTAAACCCTTAGAAAAATCAATATCGTAGATTTGTCCGTCGACGATTAAAATGGAATCCATGATCTGAGAGAAGTCTATTTTGTTTGAAGATTTTAATTTTTTTCTTTCATCATCAAAAAGTAAAACTTCGTTAGCTTGTAGCTCAAATTTTGAAAGACCATAAAAATTGATTTTATTGGCGTAAAATTTAATGTCTTCAACGGAGTAAAAGGGGAATTCTTGAGCGATGAGCTTTTCGAGGGATTCTAAGCGATTGCTTTCGTTTTTAGCTTTAGCGACGTTTTGGGTGAATTCCGTGAGTTTTTCTAATCTTTGGTGAATCGAGTCTTGAAGAGTGGGAGAGGCTAAACTTAATTTTGAAATTATGAAGATTGCAAATCCAAAAATATAAAAGCGATTCATGTGACTTTAGTTTGAAGCTTTATTTTGAAAACGTCAATTCGGGTATTTTTGGTATGGGAATTGCTGGGGTCAATCTTATGAAAACTCCGAATTTCAAAGTTGAGCGTGGTGATTGGGGTATGAATGTAGCCGAAAGGGCGTTGATTAGGAAAGGTTTTCAAATTCTTCGCCGACAATGGCGTTATCAAAAATTGGCCGAAATAGATTTTCTAGTCTTTCGCTCTGACACTTCGCGTTTTTACATTGTAGAAGTCAAAACTCACGCTAGAGGCTTAGGTGAGCATCATTCTATTGTTTCAGCAGAGCAGCTTAAGAGGCTTAGACTGGCAGCTTTTGCCTTTAAGAGACTTTGGCATTGTGGCGATATCGTTATTATTCTTCTTTGGGTTAATCCTTTAAATGCTAATGTCGAATTTTTTGAAAATCCCTGTTAACGTAATAATTGTTATGCTCAAGAAGTGTCTTTTTACTATTTTTTTACTGTTATCAATGGCAGTGCCTCGATCGTCTTGGGCCCTAAGTAAAAATTTTAGACTTTATATAACGACTTCAGCCTATGGGACTATGGCTGGAGCCATTACGGGAATTGGCTCCTTGGCCTTTTATGAAAGTCCTTCCAAACATTTGAATAATGTAGCAATGGGGGCCAGTCTTGGACTATATGTCGGAATTTTAATGGGCACTTATATGATTTATTTAACTCCAGATGAGAAGGCTAAGGCCAATGCCGCTCCAGCTACTCCAAATGATAATCCACTCAATGTGCCTGAGGAAAAAAATTCTGATGAAGAGAGTGATGGTGCTGAGGCTGAGCAAAAATCCAAAATGGAAATCAATAAAGTTATTTATGCTATGAGTCCGATAGTGTCTTATGACTATAAAACTAAGCGTGGAATTCTTGGCTTAAATCTAAGTTTTTAGTCGCGAATGACGACTTTATAGCCAAGAGAATGATTAATTTTTTTAGCTAATTTTTCAGCGCTGCAACCTTTAGCAATATTACAGTCAAATTGAGCTTCTTTATTTTCTAGAGCAACGATAACTTTGCTGACCCCTTTTTCCTTTTCCAAAACGTTTGTGACGCGTTTTACGCAACCAGAGCAAAACATTTGAGGGATACTAAAAACAATGTGCTGAGTTCCGGCTAGACCTGTGTTGAGGACAGTGGTGGTCATGGTCATTAATGCTAAGAGTTTTCCCATAGATATTTTCTTAGCAAAACACTCCACTTTTTGTAAACCAAAAGCTGAAATCCCGAATATTGAATATTTTTAAACGTTGAAATCGTCGAAAATGGCTCGGGGTTCAATGGCTGTTTTTCGAATCCTTAAGAAAGGTATGCGAGCTGTGATTAAACCGAAGACGATGGCTGTGGCAGTTAAAAGAGTTTGAAATACAATGGATCCCCTTTGGCTGGGGTCGGGGCTTAAAACGGATTCAAATGTTGAGAAGGCCAACATGCCTGGCACTAAGATGAGGATGCTGGGTGTGGAGAATATTTGACTCGGAATTTTATAAAAATGGCCAAAGGTTAAGCTCAGCAATCCCATTCCAAAGGCACTTAAAAATGCGGGTAAAATTATGACATTATGTTGTAGGAAAATATGAAAAATTAAACTTCCTAGAAAACCCGTGAGCAAAGTGTGGGGTAAGAATTTTCGAGGGACTTGAAAATAAATTGTAAAACCTAAAAGCGTTGCTAGATGGCAAGTCTCTTGAAGAAAAAAATGGAAGGGGGAATTCATTTGCTGGAGAGCGGGCACGGCTTCGGTCCAATTGAGAAGTTGGGCAATGTCGAAGCTCATAACGTAGGCTAAGCCCATGGCCACTAATGTTAGTAGTGCTTTGAATAATCGTAATATTCCAGAAATAATACTTTCACTGACAATTTCACTAATGGAAGTTGTAATCTTTAATCCGGGGACTAAATAAATAAAAGATCCAAAGGCCATTCCGATAGAAGCCTCACCAACGAGGGGAGAGATGAGAGCAGAACTCAATATCACTCCAAGGGATGCTAAAAATTCAAAGTAAAATCCTTTTATTCCAAAACGCTCACGAAGTTTTTGAGCCATGCTGTGAGTGGCAAAGCAAAGAAGTCCACTAATCAATGCGCTGACAATTCTGCCGGAATAGGCGAAAGAGGCAAAGAAGCCAATCGAAAATGAAGCAAAATATTGAAGTGCAATAGGATATGAATTTCTAGCGTAGTAGTTTTTATCTAGAAGTAATTGAGCTCTTTCGAGATTGGCTTTTCCCTTGGAAAAGCGTCTTAACATTTTGTCTAAACGCTTGAGTTCCGCAAAATTTAATTTTTGCTCTTCAACTCGTGTGATGAAAGTGCTTGGAGATAAGGGATTGTGTTCGGCGCAGCTCATGAGAAGAACGGTTGGAGTTGCGTAAACTTGGGTTGAGTATCCGTATTTTTGAGCACCTCGCTCCATGAAGCGTTCCAGACGAGGAATGGGGCCCCCACAAGCTAAATATTTTGTTCCATATGAGATTAAAAAACGAACGACGAGATCATAAGACACGGGAGTGTTGGATTTGTCTTCGGCGGGAGGGGTGGACATCTCTTAATAGCTAAACATGGGCAGCTTGTGCCTTCAAGTGAGATTCATGTTTGCGAAGAAATTTCAGTCCTCTTGAAATGGCTTCAGCGGCTTGCGAATCGTCGTTGGATATTTTTTCGAGTTGCGATAAAAGTTTTTGTTTCCAAGGGCAAGCCAATTTAAAGTTTTGGTCTATTTCGAGTAACTCCCATCGTAGGAGCCATTCCTTAGGGTATTTTTCATCTAGAAGTTTTACAATTTTGTCGAGCGTTGCAGTGCTGGCGCGGCCTTGGGCTCTAAATTCTCTGAGTTGAGTGTAGGCTTCGCAGAGGTCGGCAATGGCCGACTTGTCATAGTTGGCGATATGAGAATTGCTTTGATAATGCTTTTCGCCAGAAGCTTTAAGGTATTTTGCTCTATCCGCAGCCCCGCCAAAAACAGATTTAATTTTTTTAGCTAAAATGAGAATTTGCTTTTCAGATTTTTGAGATTTTGAAGTGAAGGGGTCAAAAATTTCTGCGTTTTGAATTTCGATAAATAGCGTTTTTCCTTTGAGTGCAAAAGAATTTCCAATTTTAGCTTGAAGCTTAAAACCGTTTTTATATCTGAGATCAATCGATTGTCCCTTGATTGAGCTCCATTTTATTTTATCCCAATTTTTTCCGCTTTTGCCGTTGATTGTAAAAGCTGACGGAGTTCCCATGGGGCTAAGTATTTCATTGGGGAGTTTTGCGGTTTCCCAATCTTTGATTTCGTTGTCGTTTAACGAAAATTGAAGAGGACCTTTCCAATTTAAGAATAGAAGTTGTTCTTTAGCGTCGGCAGAAAAGTTTTTAAGAACACCTGTGACTTGTAATCCTGTTTCAAAAACGGTCGTCGTTACGCTTTGAGCGTGTTTGGCTTTGCCTAGAGCGTAAGTGCCCCCTTTTTTAAAGGCCATATTTTTTGAGAAATCCGACAAGACTTTTTTCATGCTCGCAATGTTGGGCGATACGAAAAGTTGAGGTTGGGGTTTGGTGATATCGTAGGATTGAAATACGCAATCATCACTCAGTGGGACTTTTTTAACGTTATCATCGAAGCAATGGTAAGATTCTCCCATAGAAGAAAGCAATCCAGCGCCGTAAATGAGAGGTTTATTTAAATCACCAATCAAACCATATTCAATGGTCCACCAACTCATGCGAGCTAATTGAGTGGCTTCAGAAATATAATCTAATTTCGCGTAGGCTTCTTCAAAAGCCTTCTGTGCTTTTTCAATTTGATCTTGAGTGGAGCTGGGTTTTTCTTTGATATCGGAAAGCACTCGAATGGCTTCGAAAAGATTGAGATCTTTTTTGGAGAATATAGCCTTGCTAGCGATGTGTCCGTAACTTTTCACATAGTCGGCATATTCTTTATCGGCCAAGATTGGGGCGTGACCCGCAGCTTCGTGAACGATGTCAGGAGCGGGTGTGTAGTTTATGTTTTCTACTTTTCGCATTTCACAGGCAATGGGTAGAATTCCCAAGGCTAAAAATTCTAGAAATGCGGCAGGAGGTATAAAACCTGAAACATTGACTGCACGCCAACCAAATTTTCGAAGGGCTTTGTCCATTTCTTCGACTAGGGGAATTCTTTCAACAGAAATTCCAGTCGCTTTAAGTCCATCTAGATAAATAGGGTGAGCGTGATTCGAAAAAAAGTCTGCGGAGAGCTTCATAATGAAGCGCCAGCTGGAGTGATCGATGGGGGTGTAGAGGTCAGGATTTTGACGTGTTGTAAATTGAACGAGGTGTTCGGGGATTTTATCAATAGCTTTAAGAACTTGGCGCGAGGCTTTCATTTTTACCCCCTCCTAGTTTGGGATTTAATCAAAAAATGAGACTATGGTAAACTTAAAAAGATGATTCAACGCAGGAATTTCAAATATTTAGCAAATTCTTCAAAATATTTGATTCTGCGATTAACCTTTTTCAGCTTTAGACTTGTCTATAGCCCAGAGAGAGTTCTTGGCCGAGGTCAGTATTGTGGATGAACAAAACCTCGTCCTAAGAGCTAAGGAAGGTGATTCGGGCGCTTTTGAGCTGCTAGTGCGGCTTCATTACCAAGGCGTTTACCAAATCGCTTTCCGCTTCATGAAGGATCATGCCGGAGCCGACGACGTGGTTCAGGATACCTTTGTGAAGGCTCATAAGTACCTGGGGAACTTCCGAGGTGATTCGAGCTTTAAGAGCTGGTTACTTCGAATTGCCATAAACACGGCAAAGAATGCCCTAAGGTCTGGTGAGCGTCATCGGGGTTCTGAGTTGGATGAAGTGACTCTCCCCGATGTGAATCGTGGATATCAGCGTTTGGAGAAGGAAGAGACGCTGATGGTTTTGAGGGTAGCGATTGATAAGCTGCCTCCAAGGCAAAAGCTCGCAATAGAGCTGAGGATCTTTGAAGATATGGGATTTCAGGAAGTGGCCGACGCTATGGAGTGTCCCTTTGATACAGCGAAAGCGAACTTCCGACACGCCTTAATGAATCTCAAGAAAATTCTTGAGAAGGCAGAAGGTGGAAAAAGTTTAGAAGAAATGCGATTGGCTTTGGCAGCCATGAATGAGGATGAGAGATTATGAGCGAGTTGGCAAATAAAATATTAGATGAGGCGGATTGGTCGGGAGACCAAGCGGCTTATTCGGAATTGTTAGATCTTATTGTAGAAAATCCAAAGCAAGTTGGGCGCGCTTATCCCCCTTTGGGTTATGAAGAGGTTTTGTTAAAAAAAATAAGACGTAAAACTCAGCCTCGATTTACTATCAATCATCTTAAAATTTGGTCGGTCTTTAGTGGAACAAAATTAGGATGGGCGTTGTCTGTGGTTTTATTAGGCTCGACTATTGTGAGCACCTGGAGACTGTTTACTGTCAATTCGAATCAAAATGGTTTTGCTCTTAACGCTATACATGGAATTATTCATAATAGTGAAAGGGGTGAGGTGAAACGCTGGTTGGCTTCTTTGGGCGCGGCCACTCCTTTGGATAATATGGAAGTTAAAAGTCTTGATTTACTGGCGAGCGACCCCTTTGTGGTGGCTTTTGAACTCAGCAACAAACAATTAGAGCATGTTCTTGAAAAATTTTCACAGGATGTGAGGAAGTCTCATAACGACTAAGGTATAAATATAATGATGTTGCGACTTCTTCAGGGATTACTTCTATGTTTCCCCTTTCTTTTTAATGCTTGCCAGAAAAATACAAATC
Organism: Pseudomonadota bacterium; assembly: GCA_018001635.1. Lineage (GTDB taxonomy): Bacteria > Bdellovibrionota > UBA2428 > UBA2428 > UBA2428 > JAGNHS01. The sequence goes on from JAGNHS010000013.1 coordinate 10,165, forward strand.
AGGATTCTTTAAAGAGTCCCTCTTTGGAAACTCAAGATCCCAAAAAATTACGAGAACGTCTCAATAAACTTTTGTACTGGCAAATTGCTGATGAATTAAAACTTTCTGCACAAGAAGAAAAATCATTAATTAAAATCCTTGATGACTATCAACACGCCAAGGAAGAGCTTTTAAAGAAGAGCGATGAAATTATGGCTAAGGTTGAAGCTTTACCCATAGGATCCACTGAAGATGCACAAAGTAAAATAACCAGCGAAGATTTTGAGAATACACAAAAACGTTTAGCAGAGCTAGATGTGAAGCAAACCTCAGATTTAAGGCAGCTTCTTGGAAATCAGCGCTTTCTAAGTTTTCTTAAAATTCGTAAAGATCTCAATGCAAAACTTCTCAAGGCCATTCAAGACGAACGAAAGTAGTTGTTTTTAGGGGTGGGAGTGTTTTTTAATATTAAGAGAGTCTCTTCATCTGAATTTTTATCAGTTGTAGTTATTTTTGCCTTAGGGATCCCTCATCTAAAAGCTCATACAATTTGTACGCCAGGCTTAACTGCTATTGGGCTCAAGCTAGAATACGCCGAAAAACTTAAAAGAATTCATTCTTCGTTTTTAGATCCCGAAGTGGCTCAATTGGCTACAGATCTGAGACGGGCGTGGATACGTGCGTTGTTAGATCCCAAGCAAAACCCTCATCCGTTTAATGTCATATTATCTAGAGAACTTAGTGATAGTGTCATTGAAGTTTTAAATAGAGGAATTGAATCGAGAGAAGCTTTAATTTCAAAGTTAAAGATTTCTAAAATGGATTCTATGCATAATGGAGTATTGCCTAATTTAGAGGCTATGAAATCAATAAAATTAGAATTACAAAAATCTATGCTTGTAAAATATAGTGATTTTCAAAATATTTTAAATCTGATTATACAGCCTTATGACCACGAATTGAAATATGCTCAAAATACTTCTGAAGATTTTTATTTGAGAGATGAATTTTTTAAGGTAACAGTTCCACTTCTTACAGATCGTATAGGGCATTTAGGATTTAGGAAATTAAATGATTGGGATGCGGTGGCTATTATTCCTGTGGAGTTTCCAAGAATAGATGCTCAACTTAATGTTGATGGGACAACCTATGATTTTCGATCTTTTGTGAGTCATGATGTTGGGCATGGCAATTCACAATATAGTCAATTGATTAGAGATTCATTGCTAAGAATTGCTCAAGTTCCAAAAAATAACTTTTTCTCTGATTATAATTCCATAAACTCTTTAAGTGATTCTGAATTTGTATCTTTGTTTATGAAGCATCTTGAGGAACGCGTAGAACGTTATACAAAAATTAGAAAATATATAGATTCTATTCAAGATCGAAAAAAGAGAATTTTGGCCGAAGGCTATTGGTTTTATTTCACCCATGAACTTAATATAGGGTTTTCAGAGCAGAGTGTGATTGATGATACTCTCAGAAATTACCGCAATTTTGGAGTCACTCGCTTTGATAGTTTCGATGACTTTGCTTTGAGTCGATTTCGATCTCGTGGGGATTTGGGACAAGCTTTTAAAGATCCTTCCTGGATCACCACAAAAGATCTCAAGGAAATTCGTAAGGGATTCGAATTTGCTACAGGACTTAGGTTTAATATTTGAGTCTAGATGTGTTTTTCGTGCATGGTGTTGATGGACTTTTTGCTGAGTTTGTATTTCTAATTTAGCGAAATTTTAAACAAAGCCAGTGGCTATGAGCCGGCTGCCATTTTCAGCGACCTTAAGCTTGCATAAAATTTCTCTGGCTGTGAATCTTTTTAAATTAAAATTCACTTCAATTTTATTAAGTCGGAGGTAGTCGACGGCATTTTTAAAGTGCTGTCCCCAACTAATAAGCCGACTCCAGGGCCGCGCGTCCCAGAACCTACGATTTGAGTCTTTTAAAACTGCTGAATTTCTTTTTGCCCCAAGCACTATGCGAGCAATGAGCGATGCTATTATGCGAATAAACTTTCTGAATTCTATGTGCTTATAAGCCCTTAAAACTAAGTGGATGTGATTGCCGGCATTAGCTATTTGGTAAATCTTCACATAAAATCGATTGGCTTGTTTTCGAATTTCACTTTCAATTTCTTTGTTTTTAAGTAAAAGAGAAAGTTTTCCTTTGGCTATAGTCGATCGCAAAACCACATGCTGTGCGTACTTAGAATGAAAGGGTCGAGCCACTTTGGCATGGTTTCCGTTGAGAAGTGAGCCTCCAAAGCCGCCTTTGCACCATTTTTCTTCTTCTTTTATTAAGTAAAGCTTGCGGTTTTTCAATGTCTTTTAGTTCTAGAGTAGCTAATTAAATATGTCAAGATCAGGTTTGGAATATTACAAGTGCGACGTCCATGACCTTGATCGAAGAGAACTGATTAAATTTGGTGGATTCATTTTAGAATTATTGGATCGATGGTGATTGCGCTTTAAGTATAAGAGAGCTTCAATTTCAGCATTCCTTGATTGATTATTTCAAGAAAGGGAGTGGCACGTATTTAATCTCGCTGTTTTGCTGAGTTCTTTTTGATTTTGAAAGAACTTTTAAGATATTTTAATTAAGTCACTTTAAGTTATACCAAAAAAAATGATCGCGTTCTTAATTCAACTTAAAGCACAGTTAAACTTTTGTGGATATTTTTTAATCTTGATAATTAATATCTTCATGACAATATCCACCTACCAAAATTTATTTTTTTTATTAATTTTCTCTTTAGTTGCTTGTGAGCCCGCGAAAAAGATTGGAATCAGCTCTCGCGGTGTAGAGATAGTGGAATCAGTTGAGCTGCCTAAAAGTTTCAGTCTCACAATTGAAGAAAAGGTTTTAGCCTGGGGCACGGATTTTAATATTGTTGAAGGCGAAAACATTTTAGGAAAAATTGATGAGAAAATTCTCTCTTGGGGTGCCACTTTTAATTTCTCAGACAATCATGCAAGGCCTTATGGATCTACTAAGAGTGAGGTTTTTTCATGGGGTTCAAAGGCTCATGTGTATGATGCCAAGGGAAATGAAATAGGGCTTATCCAAGAAGAAATCTTAAAGTCATTGTTTAAAGTGGCTACTGAATACACAATCACATCTAGCTCCGGTAGGGTTTTATCGGTTTCAAAGAAAATGGAGCTTTTAAGTACTGAGGTGCTTTTGTACGATTCTTCTGAAACTCAAGTGATTGCAAAGTTGTATAGACCCGCTTTTAATTTGGTGGGCGATAAGTGGCAGCTAGATGTTTATGATTCGTCTAAAATCGACTTACGTTTTCTTTTAGCTATCTGCGCTCATAAAACCTACGTCGATAATGCTAGAAGCTCTTCAGATTAAAATTTAGTAAAAGGATTTCCGTCTAAATTAATGAAATCTCCAGTGAGAGCGCCTTGAGTAACATCAAAAATACTCGAGCTTGAAGAGCTTGAATGAGAATCTAACTCATGAGTCACGCTATCGCTTAGCGAGCCATCGTCTATGCGGTCCTTTGCATAGGCTTTAGAGGCTATTGCCGCGCTTTCGATTTCACTTAAATCTGTGTTGTCTCTTAAATGTTCGGTCCACTCAACAAGTGATTTTTTAGCTTTCGAATCGAAATTGAAAAACATCAATGTTCGGACAATGAGTAAACATGTGCTTGAATCCAGTGATTCATTTAAGCTTTCGAATTCTTCTAAGACTTCTTTAACGTTTATTGCTTTGGGATTTTTTGAAGCCAATGCTGAAATCATTAAATTTGCGATTTCATCTTCATTTAAATACGATTGGAACTCTTCATAAAACTCGTTGTAAATTTTTCCGTGAATTTCATTTTTAAAGGCTATGTTTTGTATTTTAAGCCATAACGCTAAGGGGTAAATAGACTCCCAAGCATATTCCATCTCATCGGCGATTTTTTGAGTTGATTCTGCAAATTCTTCCATCTCAGATTTATTTAAGAGCTTCATTTTCCAAAAACTTAAAGAAATTCTTACAATTTCGTGAGATTCAAGATTGAAATCAGATAAAACTTCGTAACTTTGATTTACAAAATCAATAATTTTTTGAAAGTTTTCATCAGAAGTGTTTTCAGCGTTCATACTCTCTAGAGCCATGAGTAAAGAACTATTGAGTTCCCAATCGTTTATACGTTCATCTTCAGAGCGCGATAAAACGGATTCGCTGAAACTTTTAACAGGAATTTCAGTTTTTCCCATCAAACTTAAGGTCAGCTTTAGTGCTGTTTGAGAGTCAGTCGTATCAATGTATAGACTTTCGAATAGTTTTAAACCCTCGGCTAAAGCCGGTGACATTTTTGTAATGTCTATGTTTTGTTGATTTGAATTTATCAGAGTTTGGACTTTTGTAAGATCATTTTGAGTTTCACTAAGTAGTTTGAGAATGGGTTTTAATTGATTTTTATAAAATGTTTTCGCTTGTCTATTAAGAAATCCACCAAAAATTCTTTCCGTAAAGCTAAAGTTTCTTTCATATTCTGCATCTTTTATTCTTTTGCTTTGCTCGATGCTATCAATTTCAGATTTAAGACGAGATTCTAATCTTTTAAGTTGCACTTGTAGTTTTGAATAAACTTCTGCATGAGTTCTGTCTGGCGAAAGCCCAATATTGTTGAGAGTGTTTTCGATTTGGCTCAATTGATTGCGGCTGATGTCGTTTTGTTCGAGCCATAAGGCTCTTTCGCAAGAGGCTGGATTTTCATCAGAGGTGTTTTCGGCATGGAGATCGAAAATGCTTAATGAGAAAGCTAAAGTAATAACTGAGAGATAACTCATTTTAAGACCTCGCAATACCGACATGAGGGCTTTAAATACCGCAATGCGTTATATGGGTCAAGCTTTATGAGTGAAGTCTTAAAGCTACAGCTAAATTAGGTTTACTCGCAGTTCGCCCTCACCTAATTCGAAATTATGGGAGATATCATTCAAGACATCAAAGACTTAAAAGCAAAACTTGGGACAGAGGTGCTCATTTTAGCGCACCATTATCAGCGCCTGGGAATTGTTGATGTGGCCGATCACATTGGTGACTCTTTTGGATTGGCAAAAATTGCCTCTGAAAATACCCAAGCAAAAAAAATTGTTTTTTGTGGTGTTCGATTTATGGCCGAATCAGCGGCAATACTTTGTAGAGACGATCAACAAGTCTATCACCCAGAGCCCGAAGCCGGTTGCCCGATGGCGGATATGGCGCCCATGGAATCGGTCGAAGAGGCTTGGAAAATCTTACACACACGAAGTGATTTGGGATTTCGAAAAATTATACCTGTGACTTATATGAATTCCCATGCGCCTTTGAAGGCCTTTACTGGATTGCATGGCGGAGCCGTTTGCACTTCAAGTAATGCTCGTAAAGTTATGGAATGGGCTTGGGAGCGAGGAGAAATTCTTCTGTTTTTTCCTGATCAACATTTGGGTCGCAACACGGCTAAAACTATGGGACTCAAAGAAGAAGAAATGAAAATATGGTATCCCTCTAAATCTGATGGAGGCGTGGATACTTTAGAGGGAGTTAAACTTCTTTTGTGGAATGGACATTGTCCTGTTCATATGAAGTTTACTGCAAGAGATGTGCGCTTTGTGCGTAAGAATTTTCCTTTAGCAAAAGTTCTTGTGCATCCTGAATGTGAAAAAGAAGTTGTTGATTTGGCGGATGCTAGTGGAAGCACGGAATTTATTTCTAACTATGTGAGAGCTCTGCCTTCTAAAACACAAGTTTTTATTGCCACTGAACAGCATTTGATTGAACGCTTAAAAAAAGAACTGCCTCATCTAAGGATTGAATTTCTCACACGTTCTCTTTGTCCTACGATGTATATGGTGGATCTTGAAAAGTTGCATAGAACTTTAGCTCAAATTGAAAGTGAGCCCATAGTTCCGATGCCGGAAGATATAAAATATCCAGCTCGCCTAGCTTTAGAGCGGATGCTGGCTTTGGCTTGAGGTGTTTTATGGATAAGAAACAACTTTCTGAAGTTGCAAAAAGAGTTTTCAAAGAAGATGAAATTGAAAATGATCTGACTTCAAAGATATTGTTTCGTGATTCACGCATAAAAAAAGATGAATGGATTCGCTTTGATTTGTTGGCCAAAGAAGAGGGTGTATTTGCCGGGCGTGCGTGGGTAGAAGCTGTAGCCGATGAAGTCCCCTTTAAAGAAAATTCACTTTATGATTCTTCTATAGAGTTTTATAAAGATGGCCAAGTTTTTAAAACGGGTACAATTTTGTTGTCTGCTTTAGCTCCGCATGGAGATTTGCTCAGCATTGAAAGAAGTTTTCTTAATATGCTTCAACATCTTTGTGGTGTTGCCACGCAAACGAGAAAATTTGTAGATTTAATAGACGAGACATCAAAAAAGAAAAATTTAAAGACTATCCCTAAGCTTCTTCATACAAGAAAAACTTTGCCTTTAATTCGGGATCTTCAGATTGAGGCTGTTTTGGCTGGGGGCGCACAATTGCATAGACGAGATTTGAGTTCTCGAATTATGCTCAAAGACAATCATCAGCAAATTTTAAAAAAGCACAATTTAAAAGTTGATCAGTGGATTAAAGAAACTTGGTCTTTGGAAGAGCGATTGTCTGCTATCGTTGAAGTCGATACTGCGGCTGAGGCCATAGCCGTGGCTTCAACTGGAGTGGGTCAGTTACTACTGGATAATTTTCAAGCTCAACAAATAGATGAGTTGCTTCCACGTTTACCTGAAGGAATAAAAATTGAAGTTTCAGGGGGAATTAATTTATTGAATCTTTCCGATTATGTTATTTCGGGTGTGGATTTTATAAGTGTTGGAGCGCTCACTCATTCTGTTAAAGGTGTTGATTTGTCCTTGGAGTTTCGTCAATGAACCCATCCAATGTTGAAAGTGATGTGCTCATCGTAGGAAGAGGTTTAGCGGGATCCATCGCGGCCTTGATTTGTGAAGAAGCCGGACTTTCAGTGGTACTGATTCACGAAAAGGAAGCTGCCACTTCTTGGGCCCAAGGGGGTATCGTTTATAAAGCTCCTGAAGATCCAGCTGAACTTATTGAGGATGTTTTAAAAGCGGGTTGTTATATTAATCATCGTCCCACTGTTGAAAAAGTTGTTCGTGAGGGGCCGACTTTAGTGGAGTCCTGGCTTCTTGAAAAATTAAAAGTGCCCTTTAATCGGGATGCAAATGAATACTCTTTAACTCGAGAGGCGGCACATAGTGAACGACGTATTCTTCACGTTAATGATGAAACTGGTTTTAATTTATTATCGCTTCTCGAAAGACAATTGAGTTCCAGGCCTAATATTATTCAATACGAATCAACACTCATTGATTTGATTTTGAGCAATAGACACGCTGAGGATGAGCAGGCTGTTTATTCTTCGTCTAGGGTTTGCGGAGCTTATGCTTGGACTCCCAATATTGGAGTTAGAACTTTTAAAGCGCGGGCTACAATATTGGCGAGCGGAGGATTTGCATCTTTGTTTCAATATGCCACAGGTCCAAGTGGAAGTATCGGAGCGGGAATTGCGGCGGCCCACCGTGCGGGAGCGCGAAGTCTCCATATGGAATATGTTCAATTTCACCCGACGGCACTTTATGCTCAAGGATCTCCTCGGTGTTTGGTGACAGAAGCTCTTAGAGGTGAAGGTGCTGTTATCAGAAATCATAATGGTGAAACTTTCGTTGATTCTCTAGCTCCTAGAGATGTGGTGTCTCGCGCCATGCATGCGGAGATGATTCGTACGTCTCAAAGTCATCTTTTTTTAGATGTTTCAAAGGTGTCTAATCTTGATGTTAAATTTCCTGGATTTATAAAAGCATTAAAGAAATTTCAATTAGATCCATCTAATCCCATGATTCCAGTTCTCCCGGCCACTCATTACACATTGGGCGGAATTTGGACGGACCTCAATGCGAAAACAAATCTTTCAGGTTTGTGGGCTTGTGGAGAAGTGGCTTGTTCGGGTTTGCATGGAGCTAATCGTTTGGCTTCGATGTCTTTGCTGGAGGCTTTAGTCTTTGGAGATCAATCTGGAAGAAGTGTAGTAGACTTCTTAAAAAATCAGAACGAAGTGATTCCTAAAATTCGAGATTGGCAAGAGTCTCATGAAAGTGTTGATCTCACTTTAGTTCAACAAGATTGGTCGATGCTTCGTAAAACGCTTTGGAATTACGTAGGACTTATTCGTTCCGAAAAACATTTAAAACGTGCCGAAAGATTGCTTGTGGATTTAAGAAATGAAGTAGAAAGCTTTTATAAAAATGCAAAACTCTCTAAAGAACTTATCGATCTTCGACAGGGGGTTTTGGTGGCGACGCTTTGCCTTTATGCGGCTATTCGAAATCGAAAATCTCTAGGAACTCATTATCTTCAAGAAGAGCTTTAATCGTTAATTTTACGTTAAGAATTCAACTTAAATTTTAGAGTTTTTATCCGATAAGACTCTAGAGGTCATGAGTGACTATTTATAATCGCGTACGAATGTTTTCAGTGTTTTCTGTGTTGCTTTTTTGTGCGCTTATTTTTTTTACTGGCTATCGACAGGGTTGGTTTGCCTCTAAAAGTCATTATCAATTAATTTTTGAAAATGCGGACGGTATCTTTCCAGGTGCTGCCGTGACTCTAATGGGCCTTAAGGTGGGAGCTGTTGAAAAGGTGGATATTGACGAACAAAAAAAGGTTATTGTTAGTATCAAATTACAAACTCAATACGCAAAACATTTCCGACGCGATTCTCGAGTGATGGCGGCTAGGCCTTTTGTTTTAGCAGAAAAGGAAATTGTAATTTATCCTGGAACTGAAACTTATCCTCAGTGGGAAGAAAAAGATAAAATTCATGCAGAAGAATCCCTGGAGCTTACGGATTTTTTAACAGGCAATCGTTTGATGCCCTATTTAACAACTTTAAATAAATTGTTTGAGCAAATTCAAACTTTAATTGAGGGTAAGGGCGCCAATACTCCTAATATTGTGAAAATGTATAGCCAAGTGAGCCGATCACTTTCGGCCATTGAAGAACTTCAAAAAGATATGCATATTATGAGAACTGAAGTTTTAGCTTCTGAGGATACTAAAAAAGTTCTACGCGAATTAGCGCAGACGCTTCCAACCTTAAGGAAATTGAGCGATCAAGCGACTGGAGTTATGCCTGAATTGAGTCAAACTTTAAAAACGAGTGTCATCACATTAGAGGCCATGCAAAGAAGCTTTTTCTTGAGGAGTGGTGTTGAGACTTATAAAAAAGAAAATCAACAACGCGAACCTGCTTCCAAATAAAGACTTAAGTCAACTTTAATGAATTCAAGCGAACTGCTATATTTTAAGGCATGCTCTCCGCAAGGCTTTTAAAAACCTTTTTAAAAAAAGATTTACTGTCTCGTCGTTCTAGAGCTGCATTAAAGTGGATGAATATTTTTGCTTTTGTTGCAGTTGCTTTAGCCGTTTTTTCTTGGGCGACTGTGATGAGTATCATGGGCGGATTGCAGAAAGATATTTTAGATAAGAATTTAAGAGCCAAACCTCATTTGCTTTGGGAGGATGTTCCTAGAGCTTTAAATTTGAGTGAGTTGCCACCGGATATTTCTTCTCAAATAGTCTCTGTTAAAAAAGCTTTACAGAGTGAAGCTCTTATGGAGCTTCATCGAAATGAATCAGACGATAATTCTTTGCGATCTGGTGTGATCATTCAAGGCGATGACAGCATTCCTGAAGGGGCTGTTGATTTAGCCTCAGATTTGGCGTCTCAAGTTTCGATTTTAAATTTTGATCAAGTGATTTTTAGAAGTGCGTGGAAGTTGGATGTGCCTCCCTTGAAGCTAAGAGTGCGAAAGATTTTTACAACGGGTGTTTATGAACTCGATAGAGCTTTGGTTCGTGTTTCACCCAAAGATCTCGAGCAATGGCTGGGGCTTGTGGGTTATTCCTCTCGTTTGGAAATTAAATTAAAAGATCCCTTTAATTCCTTAAAACTCAGAAAAACTTTAGAGGAGAAATATCACTTACCTCTAAAACTTTGGCAGGAGCTCGATAGCGCTTTGTGGTATTCGCTGAGACTAGAAAAGTTTGCAATGGGTTTCGCTTTATTTTGTATGGTGCTTTTGGCTTCTTTAGCCGTTAATATGGCTTTGTCTGTTCGGGTCTCAGAAAAAGTTCGAGAAATTTCACTTCTAAGATCAATGGGATTAACTAGAAAAGATATTTTTCGACTTTATCTTTTAGAAGGCTTTTTTATAGGAACATTATCTTCGGTGTTGGGTGCTATCGGAGCCTATTATTTTTCCAATGTTCTCAGTCAGTATCTCAGTTTCCCAGACATTTACTATTCCACCGCTATACCGGTCTCTTGGAGTCACCCGCAGGTAGCCTTTTTGGTCTTTATGAGTATTCTATTGTGTCTTTGGGCCTCGTGGAACCCCGCTCGACGTGCCATGAGTGTGGATATTGCTCAGGGACTTAGGTTTTAAGTCATTTTTTTGGGATAGCTTCAAAATTTCTTTTCTCCAAGTTAGAATAACTTCGTGAAGCGATTTCTTCTTTCGTCACTTTTAGTTTTTTATTTTGCAACGCTAAATGCCGTCGAAGAAACAACTCAGAAGCTTATTGATTCCGCTGAGTTTTTTTTGCTCATGGTTAAACAAGAAAATCAATTGTCACTGAGGTCCTATGCTGAGCCTCAAAAAATTGTATTAGAGTGGAAGGCCATTACAGGAGCTGTCCCTGGAGATAAAGAAGTTGAAGGTGATAAAAAAACTCCAGAAGGTATATATTTTGTTACTGGAAGAATTCCGCAATCTCAGCTCTTGAAGCTTCATGGTGCTTTGGCATTTTCATTGGGTTATCCCAACGACTTTGATAAATTTAAAAAGAAAACTGGTTCGGGCATCTGGATTCATGGTGTTGACAACGAAAGTCGCATGGAGAAACGCTTCGATACTCGTGGATGTATTGCTTTATCGAATAAAGACGTGACCGAATTGGGGTCTTATCTTCATTACGGAACACCCGTGATTATTATCAATACTAAAGAAGAGTTGTCTCAATGGAATTTGGAAAAAGGTTTGAGTGGTCCTATCGGACAAAGACTTCAAAACTGGGCCGACGCGTGGGCCTCTAAGGACATTGAAAAATATATTAGTTTTTATAATGAAGATTTCAAATCACGAGGAATGGGCCGAGACGCTTGGAAAACTTATAAAAATAGTCTCAATAAAGCTTATTCAAATATTCAAGTGCAATTGGCAAACGCTTTAACGATTGAACATCCCAAATATCGAATCAGTCTTTTTAATCAAAAATATGAATCAAATCGCTATCGTGCGGAAGGTTTAAAAGAGATTGTTTGGGTCAAGGGTGGGGCTGGTGAATGGCAAATATTGCTTGAAGAAGGCTACCAGCAGAAGACCGGCTATATTCGTTGAGCTAAAGGGGCTTTTCGGCTATATCCATGGGCAGCGTGGGCCGGAATATGGCTCATAGAAACTTAGTTTCTGTGGGAGGAAAGTCCGGGCTTCATAGAGCACCGTAGCAGCTGTAGTGGCTGCCCAGGGATCTCCCTTTGGGGAGCGTACTTGAGGAATAGTGCAACAGAGAGAATGTCCAGGGCATTGAGCTCTAAGTCGGGAGAAGGAGACTTAGAAGGAGCCGCTGGAGTGAAAACAGGCAAACTCTACGGGAAGCAAGATCAAATAGGAGAGATTGGGCGGCTCGCTCATAGGTCTCTCGGGTAGATCGCTTAGAGAAATCATATTCTCCAGCGCATAAGGCACCTTCGGTTTCCAAGGCGTTGAAGACAGAACCCGGCTTACAGGCCCACGCAACCGTTCTTTTATATCTTTTTATTGCGTATTAAGGGAAAAATCCGCGAGTATTCATTGCAAACGCCAATCGCTCAATTCCGGCAATCAAGGCAGCTGTTCGCATTGAAACTTTTTTATCTTGGCTGATTTGTTGAACACGAGCAAAAGCTCCGCTCATGATGTCCCAAAGTTTGTTGTTAACTTCTTTTTCAGTCCAGAATAAATGTTGCAATCCTTGCACCCACTCAAAGTAAGACACGACCACTCCACCCGCATTGGCAAGAATGTCAGGAATTACAAAAATTCCGCGTTCGTATAAAATCTCATCGCCGCCAATAGTGGTAGGACCATTGGCCCCTTCGGCCACTATTTTAGCTTTAATTCTGTGAGCGTTTTGCTCGTTAATTTGGCCTTCGAGAGCTGCAGGAATTAAAATGTCGCAAGGAAGTTCTAGCAAGTCAGAATTGCTAACCATTTCTGCTTCAGGATATCCTTTAAGTACTTTATTGGTTTCTAAATATTTATTGATATCGTTAAGGTTGAGACCGTCTTTATTGTAAATTCCGCAAGAGACATCGGAAATACCAACAACTTTACATCCAATTTTTGTAATTTTTCGAGCAGCGGCAGCGCCTACGTTGCCATAACCTTGAATAACAACTCGAATATTTTCGTCGAGATTCAGATTGAGAATTTTTGCCGCTTCAATAATGGTGTAAACAACTCCGCGGCCCGTAGCTTCTACTCGACCGAGAGATCCACCAATTTCAATAGGCTTACCAGTCACTACACCAGGAACGGCGTGGCCCACTTCTTGGGAATAGGTGTCGAGTAACCAAGACATGACCTGAGCGTTGGTTCCAACGTCAGGAGCGGGAATATCTTTTTCAGGACCAATGAAAGGTAAAATTTCACTGGTGTAACGACGAGTGAGTCTTTGAAGTTCGCCAGGCGATAAACGAGAGGGGTTAACGCAAATTCCACCTTTGGCACCACCGAGTGGAAGAGCCATGAGTGAACATTTAAAAGTCATGAGCATAGCCAAGCCAGCCACTTCGGAGAGATTCACATCTTCGTGATATCGAATACCACCCTTAGCAGGTCCAAGTGTCATATTGTGATGAACGCGATAGCCTTCGAAAACTTTTATTTTTCCATCGTCCATCATTACGGGTACACTGACGATTAGTGCTCTTTTCGGAGTTTGAAGCCGAATGAGCACGTTAGGATCAAGTCCCATAACGTTGGCGGCGCGATCAAGTTGTTTAACTGCGTTTTTATAGAGTTGACTTTCTTCCCAAATCATTAGGATGAACTATAGCTTGAAAATGAATAAAGAATCCATAGCCCTTATTAGTGAGAAGAGTGATTTTTTCGCCCGCATAAAGAGTCTGCTGAAGTCTGATGCCGAGTGTCAGCTCTTCTTTGAAGCTCTAGAGAAGCTATCTAAGAGTAAGCTTAGAGCGTTAAGACTTAATGCTCTAAAACCCAGTGCCGAGGCCTCATTTGACTTCTTAAAGCTTAAGGAGCGGGTTTTATGGGCTCCTGAGCATTATATTTTAAATAACGAAGAGCATGAAGCTTTAAAGAAGACTCCTCATTTAGGGGCAGGTTTAGCCTATGTTCAAGATCCTGCCGCCTTAGAGGCTCCTCTTATGCTGGCGCCTCAAAAGGGTGAGCTCGTTCTTGATTTGTGCGCGGCTCCAGGAGGAAAGGCAACATTTCTGGGTGAAATGCTGGGCCATAGCGGCTTTCTTCTGTGTAACGATGTCGATCATCGAAGGGCGCTGACTCTAGCCCATTTAACAGCCAGACAAGGGCTTCGTGAAGTTGCAGTTTCGTCGGCACCCATTGAGAAGTTGGTGAGGGCCTATGAAAATTCTTTTGATGCTATTTTGTTGGATGTTCCCTGTAGCAGTGAAAGTTTTTTTGCAAAAAGAAAAGAACGTAGAAAAGATGTTTCTCATTCTGAAGTTCGAAGAATGGCGCATCAACAAAAACAATTAATAAAGGCTGCTGCCATAGCTTTAAGAAAGGGTGGAAGAATTGTTCACAGCACTTGCACTTATGCCTCAGAGGAAAATGAGGAAGTCGTTAAAAACTTTTTGGACACTCATCCCGATTTTGTTTTGATAAATGAGAAGAGACGTTGGCCCCATAGGGATCATGTCCCTGGCGGTTATACGGCCCTGTTAAAAGATACTCGGAGCGCTGATTTTAAAACGCAAGAAATTCAAAAGAATTCCAATCTTAAATTTTTAAGATGGCGCACGGAAACTTCTGATTTGGCGTTGGCTCAGTATATTCAAATTCTTTGTTGCGAATATTCATGGCCCAAAGTTGAGCTCAATGATGAACTTGCCATGAAATATTTACGGGGAGAATCTTTATCCAGTGAAAATATTGAGCAAAGTGGACTTGTGAGTTGTTGTTGGAGAGGCTTTCCTCTTGGACCTGCTAAAGCTGTCGAAAATCGGCTTAATAATTTGTTGCCCAAGACTTTGCGCATGCTTTAAACCAGAGTTTCATAAGATTTAGGACACTCTGCTTGATTTTAGGTGCTTTTTCTTCTTTGATAGAGACCTATGCAGCTGCCCTATTTTTTGGTCGCTCTACCTAGTCTGAACGATCCTGTCTTTTCGCGATCGGTAATTTTAATGACTCATCATAATGCCGAAGGAGCTATGGGTTTTGTTATTAATCATCCTATGCTTCAGGACAATGAAACATTAACACAAATGGTTGCAGAAATTAGAGATGCTTCTGGCGAAAAGGTGCTTGAATACGAGGAAATTCTTTTCAATGGGGGGCCCGCTCAAACGGATGCCATATTTGCGCTGCACGATATGAGCGAAGTTTCGATTCATGATACAAAATTGGCCGACGATCTTTTTTTATCGAATAATCCCGACACTTTTCATAGGCTTTTGGAGAGCGATGAGAACAAAACTAGAAGACGTTTTTTTGTGGGATGTGCTTCATGGGACGCGGGTCAACTCGATGGTGAGTTGAGATCGGGCACATGGTTTAGTGTTGCTTTTGATAGAAAGTTTTTATTTAGAAATTTATCCACAGAAGAGATCGATGAAAAATGGAAACTTCGTTGTTGGACTGATGTTTTAAAATCAGGGGGTGTGGATCCCTTGATTACAATGAGTCCCTCAAGTGGCAGTAGCGAAACAAATTAAACATTCTTTTAGTTATTTGCGTCTACAGTTTTATAAGGCGACATCTTCGTTTTTAAAAGATTCACTATTTCGTTGAGGGTAGAGCGACAAGTGAGTGCGCGGTTACCACAACGTTTGCTGTCCACTAAATGAGGTCCGAAATATTCGGGTTTTAAAGTCATGAGAACCTTGGCAAGTTCAAGGTTTAATCGAGGACATAATATATTGGATACTGCAAAACTTTGAATTTTTTGAGCGCGATTGATCCATTCAATTTTACTGTCAGCATTTTGCGGCGCGAGGCCATCGTAGCTACGCGCTTGAAGTAAATTTTTAATGAGAGGTTTCGAGGGATCGACCCCTTCATCAAGATACATAATTTTTGAAAAACATTTATCTAAAATTGTATTTGGCTTAAAGCGTGCAATGTTTTGAAAAATTGAAATTGTATTATGGAAAGCGCTACTGACTTTACGCTGTTTTTCATTGTCTTTTTGAGTGAGGTTATCTGGAGAAATTTGAAACATTCCAAAATTAGTAGAGTCGTCGTACCATTGATTAAAAGAGGCGTTTCTATAATTCCAACTCATTTTATTAAAGTGGTCAAGGTAGTGGTCAAGGTCGCTAATTTTGTAACCATATTTAGCGCCATTGGAATATTTTTCACGCTTATGAGTCACAATGGTAACTGGCCTTCCATTACTTTCCATACAAGCTAAGAAAGAAACACTGCTATAGCGATTTATGGCTGCTTCCCAATGCTCTTGAGGAAGATTTTTTAAAGCTTCAAGAAAGGCACTGTAAATCATGAGTCGCGAACGATCATAAATTTCTTGATGACAAATGCTGTCTGTTTTTGCAGCTCTTTGCTCGGCTTGATAAATGAGTTCGACGAGAGGGTCAGGCGAAGAAGCTGCCAAAGAAAAGTTACTTTGAAAAATTGCGTAGATAAATAAGGACTTCTGAATTTTATTCAGAAGTCCATTTGTTTTTCCTAAGTATTTCATTGTATCCCTCACAAAAACTTTTAGGAATTATTGCTGTGGCGGTAGGTTAATTCCGGGGATTTCAATCTTGGGAGTCCCTGTTGCAGGAGTTTCAACTTTAGCTTGTTTATCCTTCGGATCAACAGCTGTTGGTATTAAGTGCGTTGTAGGAAATTCAGAGGCACTTGGGTTTGTTTCTGGTTTTGGTAATGGAGGTTGATTAGTGTCATCGAGAGCCGCGTGGGGTTTGGGAGGGGTTGCAGGTTTAACACTTTCAACTTTGACCGTTTCGTTTTCATTTTTGATTAATTTATCTTCACGAGTTGAGGGGCTATCTGATGTTTTTACAGCTTTTTCTGGATCGGACACCCAGTTTAAGGCGTTTTCTTTCATGAAAGTGGCGGAATCAGGCACAGTCATAGGTTGATCAGAATTTCCTAATTGTGGGTCTACGAGTCCACCTAAGCCATTTTCTCCTCCAGATTTTTGCATCTGAAGCGCTGCTTTTTTAATATTGTATTGGTTTGAAGGATTAAAAACATCGTTGAATTGAACCGTAGAAGTTCCATTAAGTTCTTGTCCTGCTAGATCCAAACGAACATTTTTTTCTTTAGCTGCGTAACGAATAGTTCCGTCGGCATCGCGACCAACAAAACTTCGAACATTCATAGTGCGGTAACGAGTGATAAGTCCTGTGTGCGTGACACCCCAAAGTCCTTTGTCGGTACCGGGTTGAATGATACCCCATTGACCTTGCTTAAAAGTGTGAGAGCTTACAAATGAAACCAAGTTATTAATCTGAGTTGGAGAAATTTTTTCCTTTTTTAAATATCGGTTGTACATGAAACCGAAAATGTTGGTGAGTCCACCATAAGTGAATCCAGCAGTGACGTTGATCCCTGAAAAGAGTTTGGATAAACCCGCACCAGCAATACCACCGCGAAGGAAAGTTTGACCTCCTTCTTTAGCCCAGGTTTCAATTTCATGACCAAGAGTAGAGCCACCTTGTTTAAAGCAATCGGCTACGCTGATGTCTGGATTTTGTCGACTCAACCAGAGTTTGAAACAGTCGACGAAACCTAGTGATTCGCTGAATACAGCTTGTGACTGTAGGAATGAATCAAACTGAGGTTTGTTTTGAATGAATAGAGCTTGACCAGTAAAGGCATTGACGAGGTTGGGAGCGACTTGTTGAAGTTGATCCATAAAAGACCAGTCTTGAACAGTATCTTCAAAGGTTCCGGCCAAAGCACCAGGCCCTTGAGCAGGTTCTCCTAGAGTTTTGAAAGATCTTGGAATAATCGGACGACCCATTTCGTCTAAAAGATTTCCGCGTCGATCTACGAGAACTAGAGTGGAATTAACGAGAGTTCCACGATCATTTTTATAGTCGGCAAATCGAAATTCATATTGATCATTGTAAGGGAGTAAAAGCACTCCGTCGGGAGTCATGGGAATGGTATTTGAAAGAAGAACTTGAACTAAAGCATTCCATATTTTTGGTTCGAAACCACGAAGTGGTTTTCCGCCCAAAGCCGGATTTTCAGATACGAATTTAACCATGGAATTAAAAAAGGCGAGTTGAAGATCGCTTAACTCAAGTTTGAATTTGCTGGGATCGCTGAGGTGGTCGGTGATTAAAAGCTGCTCGATGTTCTTATAAGATCCATCTGGTGACTCAAAAAATGCTTTGCGCATGGAATAGGTCATAATAGTTGAGGTGTAGAGGCTGTTAAAAAAAGCCGTATTCCCAGCTTGCTCTTTTAAAAAGTTGACCTTATCAATCATTTGGCTTCGGATGCCGTCGGTCGGATCGTAAGAAATTTGCCCGTTTTCAGTATCAACGTTTATCGGTGAATTGCTAGGTTGAGAGTTCGCGTCACTAGAATTGCTTGTAGGATTTTTTGATGAAGAAGTTTTTTTGGTAGACCCAAGTTGATCTTTAACTTTGGGAGTTAAATAACTTCTAGTATCGGGCTTGCCTGATGAAGTGACTTTGATGCCAGGTTGCGCTTGAACATCAAAACTATTGGCAGGAAGAGTTTGAGTCTCCTCGGTTTTTTTACGGCTAAATATTTTTTGGAAAATATTCTCTGCTTCAGCAGATATGCTAATCAAATTTAGGGTTAAAAGGACAAGTCCAGCAAATTGGCTTTTATTTTTATACATCTCTCAAACTCCATCTTTTTTTTATGTTTAACCCAGATGAAACACCTTCGTGATGCAAGGTGGCTAACGCGGTTAATAAGAAATGCATGTGTTTGCGTCAATAGGAAAATGTCGAATTATTTGAATATTTCATCACGTATAAAAAATGCTTTGCGTTACATTTACTTAACGCATATGGTCGAATTCTTAAATTTTATGTACAGAAAATAGATATTTTGAAATTTTCAATTTTTTTAGATAAGGACTCATTTTTTTTAAGTTTTTGTTTTGTTTTGGTGCCTAGGTCAAATCTGCTTGTGAGAAGGCTATGCTTTCTATATTTTCACCCCTCCATGAATTCTAAAAAAATATTCATTCGATTTTTTATTCTATTTCTAAATACTTTTATATTGGGCTCAACTCGCTGTGAAGACAATTGTGATGAAGCGCTTAAATTGCGCTTCACTTCTAATGTGGCCAGTTTTAGAAAAGTGAATGTACCACTCGAAACTGTTGAAAGAAAAATAGGGGCTACTCGCGATATTGAGGTGATTGAATTTCAGACTCTGGGTGAGCAAAGATTTTCTGAAAAAGATCTTTTTAATGAACCCGCCGATCTCATAGTTGGAATTGATGTGATGGGAAATACTCAGGGTCATACTTATTTAGTTATAGATGGGATTCGAATTGATGGGCGAATGTTCTTTGCGCCTCAAACAGAAATAAAAGAAGGATGGACCATAAGTAATGGTCTTATTATTAGATATAAGAATTTACCGAAGGCTAATAAGGATGCTCTTAAAGCTTGGTTGGAAACGCCGACTGTTTTAAGAACTCCAACCTGTGTAGTGGCTGCTTGTCAGATTCTTTATGATATTGGGCGATTTGAAAATCCTCCGCCCAAAAAATATTGGTTTCCTTCTCGTCTTTTAAGGCATTTAGCGCGTAATGGTCTAACTGGGGATGATGGGTCGAGAATACTTCCTGAGATTTATACTGTGAACCGTGATGTCTATAAAGTGTGGTCGAATCTTCCTGATTGGAAATCCGTACCTTTCTTTATCTTTAAAGTGCTTTTTGATCCCTACACTTGGGCTGGCGCTAAAAGAGACGGACTAGCCAACGGTAAAAAATAAAAAATTCGAACTTAAGTTTAATTAAGTGTACGGCAAAAATACGAAAAGCTAAGAATTCCCTTGTGCGGTAATCCTCAATAATTGAGGGGCCCATAGCATTGCGGGAGCCTATAAATGAAATCGTTGAAGTTGAGTGTAGTTGTTTTAGCTTTAATTGTTGTATCTAAAAATTTTGCTGGCGAAAATCCACTGTATAAAGCCAGACAGGCTCTCTCTTATTATTCTAGTATCCAACAAAGTCTTCAAAAAAAGGTCGAGTTGCATTCAGAAATGAATGATGAAGATTTTTATGCAGATTTAGAGTCTTCTCATCAAAAAATACTCAGTGTTTTGGATCGCGAGCTGTCCACAGAAAAAAGAGAAGAAGTCAGAGAAGATCTTGAATATGCAAAGACTCGTTTTGTTAAGTATTCTACTAAACAAAGACAAATGACTAAGGAAGTTTTAGTTGGATTAGAGGCAAAATCAATGATTCAAATCCAAATAGTAATGGATACTCTCTCTGCTTTTATTGCGGACAATACTATGACTAGAACAGCTATGTATTATTATAACTTAGATGGTGTTGAGGCTCCTGCGGAAACAACAGTTGATAGTGTCGATTTCGGTTTGGGTTATGATGAGTCCAGCATAGAATCGTTGGTTAAGTTGGGATGTGGCCTTAACGGATTGTTTTCAAAAGAAGACAATGCTGCAGCCATGAATCTTCCATTGCTGGCCATTTCACTAACAAGTGATTTGTTGGATTCTGTAAAATCTAATGAGTTGCTTTAATTCTAAAAAAAGAGAAACTGTATAATTTATTTGACCTTAATAATTTCAGATAAGGGCACTGTGATGAGGGAGGCGCTAGAGTCTTCTTTTAATAAAAGATCTATTTGAGTCTTGTTCATTTTTTTAAGAGTTTCTAAAGACCGCTTAATGGACTCAATTTCTTCAAGGGCTTTAGCTTCTTTAGCCTGAATGTCTTTTCGTTGCTCATTGTAATTTTGTAAAAGATCCTTAAGTGCGTTGATGTATCTATTAAAAGCTTCGGCGTGCTTTTTGTCTTTCTTTGCTTTCAATTTAGAAATTTCTGCTTCAAGAGTTTTACGTTTTTCTAAAGTGCTACTTTTCTTCTTTGTTGGAGTATTTTCTTTCAATGATTCTGAGCTGTCATTTTTTGGTATTCTTTTAGCTCTATTCCACCAAGTGTTTTCATTTCTGAAATATTCTTCGAGAAGAGAGCTTTCATTATAGTGGTAGAGGAGCCTGATTCTTAAGTTCTTCGCAACTTCAGTCATGACTCGTCTGAGTTCAGCTTTAGTCATGGGGTATTCTTGTATAATGGATTTAATAAGTAGGGTGATTTTAGCTATAATTCTAGTTTCAAAGCGACTTGTCATAATGGATAGTAACTTTGAAATTCCTGCATAAAAATCATCAAAGCTAATCTCTTGATGATTGAGTTTGACGTAATTTGCTAAAAGTTCAAAAACTCTATCTGCGGGGAGATAGTGACCGCTTTTAACGACTTTTTTATCATCACTATAAGCTTGAGAGTCGAATTCAATTAAAAGTTCTTCAACGCGATTAAAGAAATGATCGGCATGCTCTAATACTTCTGGAGCTATATCGCCGTAACTCGATGGAAAGCCCGGTATCAGACTTTCCATTTTTCTCTGAAGTTCTAATATTTTTTCGTCAATTTCAGATTCTTCCTTTTCAATGGCATCAATTTCTAGTGAAATTTGGAATTCAATGTAATCTTCTCCACTTTTATTGTTATAAGTGCTTTCGGGACTTCTAAGATATTCATTAAGTCGACGTATTAGAAATTCAATGTTTGTTTTATCTTGAGAGAGGTTGAAAGATTCTCTTTCTTTATCAGCAAACTTTTTTGAAAGATCTTCTTCTGGTTTTATTAAAGTAGAGATTCTTCTTTGAAGATTTTGAAGTTTTAATATGAGGGTGTCTAGGTGCGATTTGATGTCGGGCAACCAATAGTCTTGGCTTTCTTGCGATAAGTTTATGAGCTGATTGAGATTTAAATAATGACCATGTCTCATGTAAATAAACTGACCCAAGGCAGGGGAGCTTTGAGTTTCTATAGAGAGGGTCAAGTTGAGAACGCCGTCTTGAGATCTAAGATAAGCTATAGCATTAAGATCAAATTCTTCATTTTTTACTGAATGAACTCGATCGAGTGTATTTGAAATAGGTTTAGAGGGAACTTTCAAATTGATTTCATAAGGGACTCTCCCTTTGTAAGATCTAAGCCATCGAAATAAGGAATCCCATTGATTGCTAAAAAATTCAGGCTGCTTACTAATAATAAAACGAATGCTTAATTCAAGAAAGAAAAGTCCAGGATCATCCCTTGAGTAAAGTTTGAGATAGCTTTGGAAATTAATAAGTTCATGAGTGGGAATTTCGAGAGTGGGGCTGATCTTCTTAGGGTCTTGGGTGATTATGGAATGAAAAGTCACGGCAATATAATCCATACTTGAAGCCATGATTTCATTTTGAGTGGATGAATTTTGAGCTGAGAAGTTTTGTAAGTAGGCTGTCAGAGTTGCTTTGTCGTTTACGGAAAATTGTTTTTCTAAAGCACTAAAAATCGCATTAGATAAAATACCGTTGTTAAATAGTGCTCTGTATTGGAGAAGTTTTTCAACTCTTTCGCTAAGATCCTCTAAGTATTTTTCGTCAACATTGGATGTTTTTAGAAATTCTAGAATTTCAGTTTTTTGAGAGATTTGCGCAAGATTGGCTTTGGTTTTAAAAAATGCTTTCTTTGCTGTGGGCCTAAGTGCTAGTTGGCAATTTTCATTGGCTTCAATGATCGCAGCTCTAAAAAGTGCCAAACTATGGATTTCAGTGAAGGCAAATACTTTTCCGATGCTAGATAAAAAGATTATTGAAATTAAATGTGGGAGGCATACTTTAATCAAAGCTTTGGCTTTAACTAAAGAATGAATTAATCCCATAATTCTAGCTCTATAGACCTCTGTAATGCGCCATGTCAAACTCAATCTTATCTACGCTTGAATATGTATTGTGCGCGAAGAAACGGGCCTGGAAATCTATCAGTAGCTTTAAATTCAATGACTAGAGCGGCTTGGGCGACCCCTGAAGCTCGAGGCCTTGCCTCATCGCTCACCCCAAGATGCTCTAGTCATTGAATTTAAAGCTATTTATAAATTTTGGCCGAAATATTCCAGGCCCGTTTCTTCGCGCACAATAAAAGTTTAAAGGAATGGGGATGGCAATATTTGAAGTGGGTTCTCAGGTCGCATGGAAATGGATGGGGGGGAAGGTTAAGGGCGAAGTCAGGCAAATATTTACCGAAACAATTGTCATGGAAATCAAAGGTAAAAACATTAAAAGACTTGGTACTGTTAAAAATCCCGCCTATTTAGTGATTTCTAAAGCTGGAAATTATGCCCTCAAGCTAGAAACAGAATTGATTCCTCGTTAAAGTTAATGAGTGAATGCTTCGAAAAGCTCCAGCTTAGAAACTCATCTCGTTTATATTTTTATTCCCTTGTTAATTATTGCGCTATTACCTTTGGATTTTATGGATTTGGGTATGTGGGTGGCTCAAGGGCGAAAGTCTTTGGAAAATTTTCAAAACATATATCATGATTCTTTTAGTGTTTTAGCTACGGATAATAATGTGAGTTCTGCATGGTTGCAGTCCATCGTTTATGCGCTTATTGAAAAATTTTTAGGATTGCAAGGAATTCTCTATTATCATTATGCCATTCTTTTATGTTTATTTGGATTTTACTCTTATGACTTGTTTGGGCGAAATCACGAAAAGACTTCTCTTATATTGAGGATTAGTTTTTATGTTTCTACTTTTATGAGTGTAGGAATCTTTAGACATCGTCCTGCTCTTGCGGGTTATTTCTTAACTTTTGTATCTTTAAAATTAATTCTGAATTTTCAAAATAAAAAAAGAGATTATATTCTATTGATTTTGCTTCAACTCTTATGGGTCAATGTCCATGCTTCGTTTGTGTTGCTCCCCATGTTTTTTATGTGGAGAGCGTTTTGGAAATTTGTTGATGATAAAAAGCTTGTTAATTTTTCAAAGACTCTTTTGCTTTTTTTGTTAATGTTAGTGAGCTGCCTTGTGAATCCTTTTGGATTTCAGATTTTTCCATATTTGATTAAGACCGCGGTTTATGCGCAACAATTAAGGATTAATGAGTGGATGGCTCCTAGCTTGACCTATCATTTGATTCTTTGGAGCACTTTATTTTTGATTCTGTTTTTTATGAAAATGTTGTCGTTTAAATCATTGTTTAAAATTTTTAAATCGCCCTTTTTTGTTTTAATCGTTTTGAGTGTTTCAGGTATGAGAAATTTTTATTTGTTTATTTTTTTATTTCCTCTAATGCTAAAGGAACTTATCGCGTTCGAGTCAGATAGTATTCGCATGGCATCAACTAAAGCCTCATCGGCTTGGGTACGGCGTCCATTGGCTTTTGTCTTTTCTGGGCTCTTTTTGATGAGTATCAACTTAGAAACAAAAAAATACTTGCTTCCTTATTTACATCCAGAACTGCGAGATCTTTATGGTGATGATGCCTTGTTTGAAATTGCTAAATATATAAATACATCGGTGCCAAGCAATTGTGCTTTGCTGAATAACCCCAGCTATGGGAGCTTCTTGATGATGCAGACTTCACATAAGATTTTCTTAGATGGGAGATCTACGGTGTTTACTCCTGCAGCCGTTAGTGAGTTTATTGAATATAAGAATCTTCGGGCCACTCCAAGATTAATAAAAAAGTATAATCCTTGTTTTGCCGTTCTTGCTTTAAGGCCCGACCAAAGATTGATTGAAGATTTAATTAAAAATTGGAATTTTTCAGAAATTGCAAGAGAACGAGGAGCTGTGCTCTTAAGAAGCCTTTGAAGCTAATTTTTTAGTAAATATTTATTATTTAATATCAAGCAAATGGTGCCCGGGACTGGATTTGAACCAGCACGCCCTTTCGAGCGCTACCACCTCAAGGTAGTGCGTCTGCCAATTTCGCCACCCGGGCAAAAGGCAGCGCTCAAGTTAAGGTTGCTCTGACTTTATGTCAATTGGAGAATGCTTGTAATTCTTACTAATTTCGGGCTTTTCAACTGAGTCCAGGGGTTCTAAAAACAACTTTATGAATACATTGATTTCATTAATGACCCTAAGTTTATTTATGTTTCTTTCGGGATGTGGCGTTCAAAGCATTCCGACTCAAAGCAATGAAGTGGAAGCGGCCTGGTCTGAAGTTCTCAATCAATATCAAAGGCGCGCTGATTTAGTTCCAAACCTAGTTAATTTAGTAAAAGGTTACGCCAAGCATGAAAAGGAGACTTTAGAATCGGTCATTTCGGCACGAGCTAAAGCCACTCAAACCGTTATTGATGCAAAAGATTTAAACGAACAAAACTTCCAAAAATTATTGGGAGCTCAAAACACTCTCAGCGCCTCATTGTCTCGATTAATGGTGGTGGCAGAGCAATACCCTGATCTCAAAGCCAATCAAAACTTTAGAGATCTTCAAGTTCAATTAGAGGGTACTGAAAATCGAACTACTATTGCACGTCAACGTTATATTGAAGAAGTGAAAAAGTTTAATAATTTAATTACGGTTTTTCCAACTAGTATTACCAATTCAATACTTTTTCATCATAGCAAAAAACCTCAATGGGGAGTGGGCCAGGATGAAAAGCTTGAAAAGGCTCCTGAGGTTCAATTTTAGTGTTATTTAAAAAAAGTTTTTTTTCTTTTTTGATATTGATTACGCTTGATTCCGTTTTTGCTGAACAGAATATTATTCCTCCATTGCGTGGTCCCATTATTGATGAAGCTAAGTTGCTAACCCCAGCACAAGAGCAAGCCTTGAGTCGCGAACTTTTGCTTTATCCTCCCTACGTTCAGCTACAGATTTGGATCGTTAAAGATCTATTAGACGAACCCATTGAGAGTTTGAGCATTAGGGCGGTTGATTCTTGGAAATTAGGAACAGAAAAGAGTGATAACGGGGCTTTGTTGTTAGTGGCCGTCGATAATCGAAAAATGAGAATAGAAGTGGGCCAAGGTTTAGAAGCTAAAATACCCGACGCCATCGCGGGACGTCTCCTGGATCATGTTTTGCGGCCCTTGTTTCGCCAAGGTGACTTTTATGGAGGACTTCATTTAGTTTCCCGCAAAATATTTGAATATGCTGGAGGTGATTTGCAAGTTTTGCCTCAAGATAAATCTTTAGAAAGAATTCAAAGACGACAAAAATCTTCTGGCTGGGAGCTACTTTTGTTTCTATTGTTTTTTGTTATTTTCTTTTTAAATTTCTTGTTTCCATTTTTTGGGCGATCACGCAGGCGCTTTGGCTCTCATTGGGGTCCATCCTCTTTTGGTTCAGGGGGGTGGAGCGGCGGCGGAGGCAGTTGGGGTGGGGGCTCCTCTTGGGGCGGCGATGGGGGCGGCTTTAGCGGTGGGGGCTCGTCTAGCTCATGGTAAATATTTTTAATAAGCACACTTTGGATTTAAAGTTTTCTGTGAATTTTAAGAAAAAACTAGAAGAGCAAATTCAGTTGATTGAAAATGAGTCGGCTGTTGAAATCGTACCTGTTTTTGTAGAGCGTTCTTCGGATTATATAGATTTTAGACGTTTTTATGCATTGTTGTTGATGTTGTTATTCTTGTTGATGGAAAGATTTCTCCCTGTGGGGAGTGGCTCCATATTTTCAGATTGGGGATTGGCTACTCTCTTATCGACTCTAGCTTTTTTCTTTTGGGATTACTGTCCTCAGTATTTGCTTCCGGCGATTCCCAAAGAAGAGCGTTTTAAAAGAGTTTATCAGGGAGCTAATGCCTCTTTTGTTAAGAATGAAGTTTTTGCTACACGCCAGCGAAGTGGAATATTGATTTACATTTCTTTGTTAGAAAAGAGTGTTTTGATTTTGGCAGACAAGGGTTTTAAAAATAAAGTCCCAGATACGCTTTGGACGGAACTCTCGCAATCTTTGGCTCAAGATTTTGATGCGGAAAATCCTGGCCACAGCTTTTTTAAAGCCTTAGATTCTTTTAAGGGAAAGTTTCAAAGTATTTTCCCTCGTGAAGCTGATGATCCCAATGAGTTGCCTGATAATTTAAGAGAATGATTTTAAGGTTGCTTTAACGACATGTGAGTCGATAATTTTTCTTTTTACCAAATAGATAGAGCGAAGCGTTGGGTACTAATTTCACCCCCGCTTGCGTTACGTGTTCAATTTGAATTTTTTCTCCGGTGTATTCTCGGAGCGTTAAGTAAAACCAGAAATTTCCGCGAGCGTATTCGATAGGAAGCATAGCGAGTTGATCGTTTTTTTTATTGTCCTTGGACTCTTTTGAATTTTCGATTTCTTCAAAAAAGAACAAATTTGAGAAAGTATTAAAATGAGGGACTTCTACCTTTTCAAGCTCATGCCGAGAGAGGTCGAAATTTTGAATTTTTTTAAAGTCTTTAGATTCAATTTCTAATTTGCAGTCGCGATTGTAGATTTCGTACATAAAAGGAGCTGAAATTTCGTTGTTTTTCTGACCTACGATTTGCTTATCCGTAACGGCGCTAAAGTGGCTGAGCGAAATAGCAAATAAAAGCGTGTGACTTTTCTTCTTAAGAGTCATGAGGAACTGGAATAAGCTAAAAAACGCATAGCGTCAAATAACTTGTTTGCGCTGATTAGTTGCCAGGGGTAGTGCTGGGAGCGGGAGCGCTTTCAGTTGGAGCTGGAGCTGGTGCCGGGGGCACAGGAACTGAAGAGGCACTGCCTTCAATGACGGAAGTTTTAGAGCGCACAATTGCATTTCTGCTCAAGTAAAGAGAGCTCAGCATGAGAAAAGCTGCGAAGGCCATTGTTGCCTTGAATAGAAAACTCGTACCACCGGAAGTGCCCATGCTAGCATTGGAAGCACTGGAGGCCATGAAGGAACTTCCTTTAGAAGCGGGCTGAAGAAGCACGGCTGAAACTAGTAGAATGCAGGAAATGACTTGAAGGACTGTGATGAAAGTTTCCATGAATTTAGAAGCCGCCTCGACCCATTGAGCCCATAACTAAAAAGGCAAGAAATCCAAGAAGTAATACAGATAGGGTGAGTACTGGGGAAACAATCATATCGCCACCTTTTTATCTTAACTGCTTAGGCCAGTCAAACATTCGTGTAGGGCCGCGAAACTCTTAGGATCTAGAGAGGCGCCCCCCACTAAACCACCGCTAACTTCAGCGAAACCGGCAATAGCTGCGAAATTATCGGTTTTCACAGAGCCGCCATAGAGAATTGGAAATTTAGAATTATGTTCAGCGCAAATATCTATAATTCCGCGATGTGTTTCTTGAATTTGTTCAAGACTAGCAGTCACTCCCGTGCCTATGGCCCAAATGGGTTCATAGGCGATCATGAATTTGTCTTTATGTTGAGCTTTGAGTTCGCTGAGTACGGGTTTGAGTTGTTCGGCTAAAACTTTAAGAGTTTTGTCGGCTTTGCGTTCTTCTAAACTTTCACCAATGCAGTAAATAACTTCTAAGTCATTTTCTAAGGCATTGAGAATTCTTTTTAAGCAAGTGGCGGTGCTTTCTCCGAAGTATTGTCTTCGTTCACTATGGCCAATTAATGTTCCGGTGATTCCAAGTTCTTTGATTTGTTTTGGGGCTATTTCTCCGGTGAAGGCCCCTTCGTTGGCCCAAGCGCAGTTCTGAGAAAAAACACTAATATTTTTTTCTTGGGCTAGAGGGGCTGCGGTTTCGAGCAACGTAGGGCTTGTTGCTATAATGACTCTCACATTTTTTTTGTGAGTGAGTGTGACATCCTTGAAAAATTGGCGACACTCTTCTCGTGTCTTAAACATTTTCCAGTTTGCGGCTAATATTTTCATTCGAAATCCTTATCGATAAATTTTAAGAGCATCAATTCCAGGCATTGGAGCACCTTCAATCATCTCAAGACTGGCACCGCCTCCGGTAGATATGTGATGGAAGGCTGAGCTTAATCCCATTTGATTGACGGCTGCTACGCTATCGCCACCACCACAAATTTTGAGGCCAATGGGAAGATCGGCGAGGGCGCGAGCCATGGCTAAAGTCCCTGTATCAAAGGGAGGCTTTTCAAAAACACCCATGGGTCCATTCCAGAAAAGTGTCTGAAGTCCGATCAATTCTTTTTTATAGAGTTCGCAAGTTTTAGGGCCGATATCGAGACCAATTTTTCCTGCGGGAATATGGGCGTTGATTGTGTCTTCGGCTGGGCCTGGGTTGTCGAAACTATTTCCAATTTTATGGTCAACAGGAAGAAAAATCTTGCAATGAGCTTCTTCGGCGCGTTTGAGAAGTTTTTTACAAAGATCAATTTTGTCGGGTTCGACTCTGGATTCACCCACTTCTACGTTGAGAGCTCGTAAGAATGTGTAGGCCATGGCGCCACCGATGAATATTTTAGAACACTTGTTTACGAAAGTTTCGATAACTTTAATTTTGTCGCTCACTTTGGCTCCGCCTAAGAGAGCTCCCATGGGGCGTTGAGGATTATTCATGAGCGCGCCTAGCGCAGAAATTTCTTTTTCAAGTAAGAAACCAGCCGCACGATTTTGCATCATGGCAGGAAGGGCTTGTACACTCGCATGGGCTCTATGACATGTTCCAAAAGCATCGTTCACATACGCATCACACAAATGAGAAAGCTTTGTGGCGAATTCTACGGAATTGGACTCTTCGCCAGGATGAAATCGCAAATTTTCAAGAACGAGAATTTGTCCGGCTTTAAGTTCTTTACTGAGATGTTGAACGGCATGACCGACACATTCGTGTGAAAAAAGAGTTTCTTTTCCAAGAAGCTCACCTAATTTATCAGCTACAACTTCCATGGAGGCCGTGGGATCGACTTTCCCCTTAGGTCTCCCTAAATGAGAAGCGCAAATAACTTTGGCTCCTTTTTCTAAAAGGGCACTGATGGTGGGCAATGCTGCTTTAATGCGAGTGTCGTCTTTGATGACGCCATTTTTAATGGGAACGTTAAAGTCGACTCTTAAAAATACTCTTTTGGATTCAACATCTAAATCCGCGAGAGTGCGTATATATTCGCCGCCTGGATAATCTTTTAAACTAAACATCGCGCAATTTACTTCGAAGCCATATAAGCAGCGAGGTCTAACATTCTGTTGGAAAATCCAACTTCATTATCATACCAGCTACAGACTTTAACCATTGTGCCTTTTGAGTCCGAACCCTCTGACATGACATTGGTTAAGTCTAAGTCGACAATCGAGCTGTTGCGATTTCCAATGAAGTCGCTAGAAACAAGAGGCTCATCAGTGGTTTCAAGAACTCCTTTGAGTTCTTCTCGAGCGGCTTGAATGAGGGCTTCATTAATCTCTTCTTTGCTGACTTTTGTTTTAAGTGTCACAACAAAATCTGTGAAAGAAACGTCAGCGGTTGGTACACGAATAGAAAATCCATCGAGTTTCCCTTCGAGTTCCGGAATCACTTTTCCGACAGTTTTAGCGGCACCTGTTGTGGTTGGAATCATGCTAACAGCTGCAGCCCGAGCGCGGCGGTGATCAGAGTGAACGTTGTCTAGGAGACGTTGATCGCTTGTATAACTGTGAACCGTGGTCATAAGTCCGCGTTCAATTCCGAATTTTTTATTTAGAACGTAGGCGATGGGCGCTAAGCAGTTTGTAGTGCAAGAAGCGTTGCTAATAACAGTATGTTTTGCGGCGTCGTAAACTTTATGATTTACACCCATAACAATGGTGGCATCGACTCCTTTGGCAGGAGCAGAAACTATAACTTTTTTTGCGCCAGCTTTAAGGTGGGTAGACGCACTGTCTTTGTCTGTGAAGCGGCCTGTGCATTCGAATACAACATCAACACCCAATTTGGCCCAAGGGAGATTTTCGGGTTTGCTTTCTTTGCAAACTAAAATGCGTTGGCCGTCTATGGTGATGCTTTCAGCGTCGGATTTAACTTCTAGTGGGAGAGTTCCATGGAGTGAGTCGCGTTTCACGAGAAAGGCGAGGTCTTTGGGAGTGCTGAGATCGTTGACTGCAACGAGTTCGAGTTTTTCTCTGAGGTTTTTTTGAAGAAATAATTCTCTAGTGATGATTCGTCCGATACGTCCAAAACCATTGATTGCAATTTTCATTATGACTCCTTTGTTGCACTAAAGCCTAAGACAAATACGGCTTAGAGCGCTGAAAGAATAGTCGTTCATGGGATCGTGGGTCAATATCCTAGCTCAAGTGTTTGTATAAATGTTTTATGTGCACTGCGCTTTAACGTTTGTTACTGGCTGGACTACGTGCAGGTGCTTTTATTGTTTTAGAGTTTTTCGCCAGTTGCAGGGCGCGTTTTCTGAAAACTTCTAAGCGAGCCACTGTGAAGGCTCGATTATAGTCTCTTGTTCCATTGTAACGGCGAGTCGCTCTTTCAAATAAGCTTAACTTTCGACCACTATCTACGTCTTCAACTTCGAGTCCGTTAAATCGCAGAGATCCATTTGGGTTATTTCCGTTTTTAGAGGGGCCTGAGTTGCTAGATTGTAAATCCCCTAGATCCTCATCAGAGGAGGATCTTCTCGAAGGATCATAATAGGTGTCTTTATCGAGTTTAAGATTTTCTTGGAGTTCCCCTAAGGCACCTTCTAACTGCGCTAAATTTGCTGTGGCTAAATTAATGGCCTCCGAGGGGCTTTGACCTTCGGGTGGCTCGATGGATCCATCCGATAAACCATCGATGTATTTGTTAATACCATCGTATACGGGAGGTGGAATGCTGCATATTCCATTGGGACAAAGAGTGTTGTTATTGTTGTTATCATCATCGTCGTCGTTATTATTGTAATTAAAATTATTATTAAAGTTACTATTGTAATTTGAATTGTAGTTAGTGTTAAAATTGTTGTTGAAATTATAGTTGCCAAAGGGGTTGTTGTTATTATCGTCGCCCCCACCGCCATTATTATTTAAATTAGATAAATTAGAATTGTTTCCTGAGCTGGAATCAGAAGTGCTTTGTCCGGCGAGCATAGCCAGTATGCCTCCGGCGACCATTCCTACATCCAGGGCCAATTTGTCGCAGTCTTTGCTTTGTGAAATGCAAGGGGTGCTGTGACTCATCATTCCCTGAACTCCGATACCTGTAAGAATAGTGCCGCCCATACTGGCGAGTGTTCCAGTAGCATTCATACCTTCACCTAAAACTTGTCTTTCAAAGACTACACTTAAAAGAAAAATTAGACTGAGACTCAGTTCTAGTGTCTTCTTTCTAATATTTGTCATTTTTAATCTTTAGTGGATTTTACCGACAATGTTTTTTTAGCAGATGTTTTTATAGAGGCCGGAGATCGAGCTGTTTTGTCTTTATCTCCAGAGTTTTTCTTGGCCATGGCTTTGGCTCGTTTACGAAGTAATTCCATTTTTGCCACTGTGAAGGCGCGGTTGTAATCACGAGTTCCATTGTAGCGACGAGTGGCTCTTTCAAAGAGAGTCAGTTTTCGGCCCGTCGAAACATCTTCAGCATCAAGGCCGTTGATTCTTACGGGACTTTGGTTTTTGGAATCCTTATTGCCTTTATTGCCGCCTAAGCTAGAGAGACCATCGTCACCAAAATTGAGTGAACCTAGTGAAGCCAAGTTTCCAAGTCCGAGAGATTTGTCGCCTAACAGTCCACTATTTGCGGTGTCGTCGACGTCTTTATTAAGCTTGTCTTGCAATTTGCTGAGAGCATCGCTGAGTTTTGAAAGACTGGATTGAGTGGTGTCGAGAGTTTCGCCAGCGCTCATTCCATCGAAAGGACTCATGGTGCCGTTATTGAGACCATCCGTATAAGTGCCTAAGCCAGTGTTAATATTGTTACCGACATCGCAAGTGTAAGTTCCATTTTCATCTTGAGTGCAAAATGTGTTTACATAAGGGTTGTTGCCGTTAGAATTATAATTAGAATTGTAATTATAGTTTCCATAATCGTAATTTAAATTTCCTAAGTCGCCAGTGTCACCCCCGCCACCACTCCCTAGATTGCCCAAGTCGCTGCTTTCAGTGCCGGTGGCGGCATCGGCTGTGCTTTGTCCGGCGAGCATGGCGAGGATACCACCAGCCACCATTCCTACGTCCATAGCCATTTTTTCGCATTCGACACCTTCTGAAACACAAGGACCAGTGTGTTGCATAAGCCCGCTCACACCAATACCGGTGAGTATCGTACCGCCCATGCTGGCAAGCATACCTGTGGCATCCATTTGTCCAGAAACCGGTTTTTGATAAACGACCGCAAAGAATGCACATAGGCTCAATATCAGAGCGACAAATTGACGCGCGGCATGCGACATACCTATATTCTATCGGTATAAGCTAGGGCAAACCCGTGAAATCTTGGCTAAGAAAATGTGAAGATTTTGTATGGAAATTTGACGAGTTGACCAAAAAAATGCAAGAAAATCTAAGCTAATCCCAGGATTAGCTAGTGTAATGTTAGACTGAGGTTTAGGTGATCTGAATGATTGAAAATCGGCATGATAGAGCGACTTCAGTGCGCACAGCAATAATACTTGCGGCAGGCAATGGTAGCCGCATTCAAGGACTCAGCCAGGAGCGTCCAAAACCTCTTATAAAATTGGGGGGTCTACTCTTAATTGAAAGAGCACTTTTGAATTTAAAAGCTGCTGGAATTGAAAAAGTTCGAGTGGTGGTGGGTTACAAAAAAGAGCAAATCATTGAAGCTCTTTCTAAAAATGATAATTTTAAAAATCTAAAAATTGAATTTGTAGATTGCCCTAATTTTGAAGAGGGAAATGGTGCCTCTTTAGCGGCTGGCGTGGGGTCTATGAATGAAGCTTTTTTGTTGACCATGTCCGATCATGTGATGTCGCCGGCGTTGGTTAAAGACTTTCTAGCTCGTGCGCTTGAACATAGTGATGACTGCTGTCTGGCTACCGATCCCCAGGTTGATAAAGTTTTTGATCTCGATGACGCTACAAAAGTGAAATCTAAAAATGGAGTCATCGATGAAATTGGAAAAGAAATTTCCAACTACGATTGTATCGACACGGGACTTTTTTATTTTTCAGAAAAATCTTGTGAAATCATTAGAGAAGCTTATTCGAAGGGCGCTCATTCAGTCAGTGGAATCGTTTCTGCCATTAGAAGCCGAGAAGATTTTAAAATTGAACACATTGCAGCCAATGCCTTTTGGCAAGATGTCGACACTCCTGCTATGGCTCGAGAAGCTGAAAAAAGAATGCTCAATTCGCTGAGAAAACCCACCGATGGTTTTATCAGTAAATATCTCAATCGAAATGTATCTCTTAGACTTTCATTCATTTTTGTTAAGTTAGGCATTCATCCTAATGTAGTAACCACTGTCGTTTTTTTAGTGTCTCTTTATGCGGCCTATCTTGCGACTTTGTCGGGCTACACTTCTGTAGCCTTGGCTGGAATCATTTTTCAAATTTGCTCAATCGTCGATGGTTGTGATGGTGAAATTGCTAGAATGACATTTAAAGGCTCACACTTTGGAGCTTGGTACGACACTATCACCGATAATATACGCTATGGAATATTTTTTGGAGCCTTAGGCTTTGGTGTTTATCGCAACACTGGAGAAACTATTTATCTTTGGGCTATAGGATTCTTTATTTTCTCTTTAATTTATATGGTGGCTTCTATGATTCGATATGAGCGCACTATAAAAGCTGCGACTCATTTAGTGGTTACAGCTAAATTTGAAAAAGCCGGACGCGAAAATCCAGGCTTTTGGTTGAAACTAGTCATGCCTGTTCGCGGTCTCATTAAGCAAGACGTGAGTGCCTTTATAGTCATGCTCTTTTGTTTGATGGGCGTGGGCTATTGGATGTTTTGGGCCGCTTGTGTTGCCATCCTTATTATGACTCTCACTGTGATTCGCTCCCTTGAAGATGATGAGCATAAACATAAAAATTTACGTTGGTTGATTGAAAGTCCCTATTTGATGTTTCTTATCGGTGTGGTGCTTTTTGCCGCTCTTATGAATTCAGTTTCTGTAGACGATCTTGTAGCTTCGCTCGGAAATATTGGAATGGGTTATCTTTGGATTTTCTTCTTAGCACCACCTATTTGGTTTTTTGCTAACGCTCTTAGCTTGGCCAACTTGTTAAAGTTTAAAGTTAGGGTTTTTGATCTTTTTTATAATCAAGTAGTCGGTGAGGGTTATAATGCTCTTCTTCCTCTTGCGGGACTTGGGGGAGAGCCATTTAAAATCAATCATCTTACTCAATGGGTAACTTTGAGTGAAGCCACCAAACGTGTTGTTCAAGATCGTTTATTGCATGTGCTATCAGGTTTAGTTTGGACTGCAGCTTTGGGAATTTATGTGCTCATTAATTTAACAATCCCTACAGTTTTTAAAGCGCCTTTAATTCTTGTTCTTATGAGCTTTGGTTTCTTAACGGGACTTTTATTGCTGGCTTCTTTTTCTAAATTGCCTGGATTATTAGTTTCTAAAGCACTCAAAAAATTACGTATTGGAAACAAAACCCAAGATCTTCGTTTTGAAGCTATCGAATTTATTCCTTCTATTATTTATAAAATTATTGGAAGAGCCGCTATGGTTATTGAAGTTTACGTATTGTTCCGTGCTTTGGGATACTTTCCAAGTTGGGATGAAACTCTCAGTGTCAGTTTCTTTATTTCCGTATCCTCAGTTTTATTTTTCATGATGCCTCAAGGGGTTGGCGTGAATGAAGTGGGTATTGTGGGAGCTTTTCGATTGGCGGGTCTGATGCAGCCAATGGCTGTTGCTTTTGCTGTGGCTCGACGAATTAGGGTTCTCTTTTGGGCTGTTTTAGGAATTTTATTATCTTTTGCTGTTTCGCTCTGTCATCGATTGAGTTTGTCGGTCACACGAATTCCGAAAAGTTAAAGAAACTTAAAGGGGGGGGGCGATGTTAAAAAATAAAAAGCATTTAAGAGTTATTGTTATTTTTGCGTATTTAAATAGTCTCCAGGCTCGTGATTGGTTTTCTTCTAAAAAAGATGTCAAAGCCCCTCTTCCCACAGAGCTTAATGAAAAAGATAGAAATGATTTAGTATGCGATCATTTAATAGAAGATTTTTCGACATCTGAAGTGGGAGCTTTTCCTAAGGATTGGCAGCCAAAATATGAAAAGCATTTAAAACCCATTACAGAATCTAAGCTTTGGGTTGTGGAGCGTGATTCTGTTATGAATCAAAATGTTCTAAAGGGCACTTATGCTACAGAAACGATGACTATTGTAAAAAAAATATCGGATTGGAACTTAGATCTCTATCCTTATTTCGAATGGGATTGGAAGGCCGAAGTCCTACCGACAATGGCCAATGAGTTTGATTCCAAAAAAAATGATAGTGCGGCTTCAGTTTATTTGGCCTGGAAATTAGAATATTCATTTATACCAGCTAAAACTTTACGTTTTGCCTGGAGTACAACTCAAAAAATAAATGCCACTTTAAGAAGAATGCAGGGTTACGATAATATTGTAATTATGGAAAGCGGCAGCGAACACCTTCATCAGTGGAGACATGTCAGAGTTAATTTAAAGGCGATGATTCCAAATCTTGTAAAATTAAAGGGCAAGGAAAGTGTCCCTTATGCCTTGGCCCTAACAACCGATGCCGATCAAACAAAGTCATCGTCTCAAGCTTATTATGCGAATTTTAAAGCTTGCCGATTGAAAGAAAAGCCTGAATCTCAAAAGAGTCTTTAGGATCTTGGGACTTTAAAAGTTTAAAAATTCCAAGGATATCAATGCCAAATTGCGGCAATTTGCTAAGAGCTTTTAAGTTGAGAGCCCAAATCACTTCAGCTTTTATGGGCCCAATCAACTCATTCCCTTTTTGGGTGAGGTTGAGGGGCAGAGGCTTTTTAGTGGCAACACTGAAAAGCCTCATTTTTTTTCAGCATAAAAGATTCTAGTGATGATGAGTTCTTGATTGCCTTTGGGTCTTAAATAAATGATTTCATCTCCCACTTTTTTTCCAAGTAAAGCGCGGCCCAGTGGAGAATTATAAGTGACTAAACCCTCTCTTTCATTGAGCTCATCAGGACCAATAATTTTATAGGTGTGAAGCTCTCCTTCGTTATCTTCTACTTCAACGCTTAGACCGAAAGCCACTTTATCGAGTGTCAGTTTTGATCCGTCTATGACTTCACACGAAGATAAACGATTTTGTAAAAAGCGAACTCTTTTATCAATTTCTCTGAGTCTTCGTTTTCCATAAATGTATTCTGCGTTTTCTGAACGATCGCCCATGGCCGCAGCTGCACTGACAGAGGCTACAATTTTGGGTCGTTCTTCTTTGAGCAGTGTGTTGAGTTCATGGCGCAATCGCTCGAAGCTTTCGGGACTCATGTAGTTGACGATCATAGGACTTGCTATACATTGTTATTATGAGAAATCAAAGCATCATTTTAAGTTCTCTTTTAATTATTGTTGGAAATTCCTTTGCTGAGAATCCTCCTAAAGAAAAAGTGGGTGCCCCTGATCCTACAGAAAAAGTAGAAGTGATTGCTCCTCCTACCGGTGCTTTAATGCTGAAGCCTGAGCCCGCACTTTTAGAGGTGGGTTGCGCTGAACGAACAAAACTTGCGGGACTGGTTAAAGTTTATAAAGTTTGTTCAAGAAGTCCAGACGGCCAGCTTAAGGATTGGGAGAAGCGTATTGAAACACGGAGTGCGCCTTTTATGATTTCTTTGGACTTCACTTATAATGTGGGAGGTAAAAGAGCTTCGGATTCTTTTAATGAAGCTTTAGTCAAAGCTCCTCTTCTTCAAGCTGAAGCAGCAAAAACTGAACAGCTTAGTTTTTTGAGTTATGTCACAGCACTCAATATAAAAAAGAAAACTCGAATGGAATTGCATTTTGCGTCTAGCAAAACCGATGTCCCTTTGGTCGAAATTATGTTTTTTGAGGGTGATGAAGAAGCTAAAAAGTTTTCGGTGAATGATGTAAGTTTTGCAAAAAATCTTGCGGGAATTTGGCTAGGTCAACATACAGTTGATGAAAAAATTCGCGCCGCTTTAAGCAAGTAGAGGCTTTAAGGATTCGGGACGCTCAATCCAAGAGGATTGGCCTTTGTTGATTTCTAAAAATCGATTACAGAAATTCAAAGTGTGAATTCTGTGTGCAATGCATAGGCATGTTTTATCTTTTGCAAATTTTAAAAATGAATCAAAAAATAATTTTTCACTTTCAGGGTCTAAGGATGAAGTGGGCTCATCGAGAACTATGATTTTTGGATTGCGAGTGTAAATTCTGCACAGAGAGAGCCATTGTTTTTCACCATGACTGAGGAGTTCGCCATTCCAAGGAAGATTATCATCTAGTTGAAGTGAATGGCGTTTGAGTACACTGCTAAATCCTGTGTGATCACAAATAGATTGTATATCTTCTATACTAAGTTCAGATCCCATCGCTATGTTTTCAGCAACACTTCCTCGAAACAATTGGATGTCTTGAGTGACAATGCCTACAGAGCTTCTGAGCTCTGTGATTTCGTATTCATCAATAGGTCGGTCATCGATTAAAATTTCGCCTTCTTGAAAAGGATAGAGGCGGGCTAATAATGACACCAATGAAGTTTTTCCGCTGCCAGTTCTTCCGAGTATTCCAATCTTTTCTCCAGATTTTATGGATAGATTGAGCTTCTTTAATACCCAGGAACTATTGGCATCATATTTCATGGATAGATTTTTTATCTCGATGTGGCCATTTTGAATTTTGGCTTGAGAACTCTTATTGTTGATTTCTTCTTTTTCCTCGAGGAGTTCTTGGACTCTCTCCATATTGGTGAGGGCGGTTTGCACTTGATGAATTTCTTGCGATATCACCATGAGTGGACGATAGAATCTTTCACTATATCTGAGAAAGGTGATGAAAAGACCAAGGCTTAGTGTTCCCAGTATAACTTGATGGGATCCCCAAAAAACTAGAGTGAGTAGGGGCATCATCGATAAAAATGAAATGAGGGGTCGAGCGCGAGAGTTGATGATGTTCACTTGGAGTGCTGCTTCAAGAAAATGTTTCACTTCTTTACGAAAATAATTATGTGACCAACTTTCTAATCCGAGAGAACGAACCACTGGAATTCCGCTGAGAAATTCTGCCAGTCTAGAGTTCACTCGAGCGTTTCGTCTTAAGTATTCATGGTTCCATTTCCGAAGAGGTTTGCTAAAAAGTAGAGTGACAAGGCAAGCAGGAACAACGGATAGCAACATGAGTCCGCCTAACTTCCAATGGGTCAGAAGCATGCTGAGGCAAACTAGAGTCATGGAAAGGGTGGCGTTGACTATTCGTGGTAGCGAACCTGTAAAAAAACTTTCAATATTGTCGACATCGTGGATAATTCTGACGTGAATTCTTCCCATTGGGGTGCTGTCGAAAAAACTCATAGGTAATTTTGATAGTTTTCTAAAGAGCACTTCTCGAATTCGAAAAAGTGTCTGTAAACCTGAGCTGGCTAAAAGCTTTTTACCAAAATAAAACAAAAGTAAATAAGTAGATTCGAGAAAGCAGACAATGCTTGCAAATTCTATTGTAGCCGATAAATTTTTGGGTCTCAGTCCCTTTTCAACGAGTAATGAAAGTGTGAAGGCTGAGGTGAGTGTGGCACCATTGGCAAGTATAAATAATAGGAGTCCTAAAATTAAAGAAGCTTTATCTTTCTCGGCAAATTTAAGAAGATTTTTTAGTATAGACCAGTAACTCATCTTTCTCGTTTTCATGAAAGATTCCATTCTATACTTTGATCGCAGAGTTTTAAGGTGCTGCTTCGATGGGCTGTCCAAACTATGCTGGAATTGGGATAGTATTTTGAGATTCGTGTGAGAATTTTTTCTTCAGTCTTTTGATCGACGGCGCTCATGGTGTCGTCGAAAAGATAGAGATCTGCGGGCTGGATGAGAGATCGGGCCAAGGTGATGCGTTGTTTTTGCCCGCCAGACAGATTTTGACCCCATTCAAAAAGTGGCTTGTGGAGAGCCTCATCAAGATTTTTAAAATCTTCATCTAAATTGCAGATGTGCAGCACCTTGTAGAGTTCATCGGGATCGATGTTTTTGTCTAAACACAAGTTATCCCAAAGTGTGGTGCTGAAGAGAAAGGGCTTTTGTGGAACGATCCGAATGGATTCTCGAATTTTATCATGATTTGAATTTCTGATTTCATTTCCTTTGAAGAGTATAGAACCTTGATAGTTTCTATCTAGACCAGCGATCAAACTTAAAAGTCGAGATTTTCCACTTCCCACGGGTCCTCGAATGCCTAGCTTTTTCCCGGTCTCAAGGGTGAGGCTAATGTTTCTTCCATGGGGGAGCTCAAGGTTTTTTATACTTAAAATGCAATCGTTTTGACGTCTTTCCGTGGCAGATGCTTTTGGGCTCTCGGTTATTTTGTAAATGAGATCTTGCTCGGTTTGCAGTGTTGAAATGTATCTTTTGAGGCTGCTTGTGGCTTTACGTAAATCAGAAATGCAAGTGCCAATTTCGAGTAAAGGATCTTGTAAAATAAAAAGTAAACTTTGAAAAGCGACGAAGGACCCAAGGCTGATTTGAGAATTCCAGTAAAATTTGAGACCTAAACTTAAGAAGAAAATATAAGCTAGGAGAGGGGCGGCGCCAGCCACGGGCACGTAAGCTAATTCCCAATGCAGAGTTTTTTGGCGAGCATTTCTATAGTTGGCCGCATCTTCTGATAATTTTTTTTGCCAAAAATGAGCTGAAGAAAATAATTTTTCGTGGCGAATATTTCGAAGGTATTGTGCGAGTGTTTCGCTGGTGAGGGAAAGTTTTTCTTGAGCTGTTTCAAAATCCTTTCCTTGATTGTCTGAAATCTTTTTTAATTTAGGAATCACAAATAGATAAATGCTCAAGCAAAGGACGGCCATAGTCGGGTGAATTTTAAACATCGCTATAGAGCCAAAAAGAACTAGAAAAAAAATATCAGTCGCCGTGACAAGGGCAAACCCGAATATAGTTCTAGCGTTGTTCACATCGCCTGCGGCAATGTTCATCATTTCTCCAGGGTTGAGATCTTCATGGAGTCTTTTCCATGGAAAATAGGTGGCTCTTTCCCAGAGTCGCGCTTTCATGGCCGCGGCTACAACATGTGTTTGTTGTGCCCAAGTGACTCTCCATAGAATTCTGCAGATATATTGAAGTGCAATAAGAGCTATTAAATATAAAACGTAAATGTTTTTTTCTTGCCGCAGTTCTAGAGAGTCCATGAAGTGTTTCATCACACTTGGAATTCCGACGTCTGCAAAATCAACGGCAATGATGCTGATAAGCCCGAGGCTGTAAATCCAAGGATGCTGTCGCACGTGCCGCCACCAGAGTTGAAGAGCTTTATCCTTCGGGTGGTCGGGGGCGAAAGCCTCAATCTGTTGATGAGAGCTGCCCACACTCTCATTTTCGTATGAAATAGCCCTAAGAGCTAGGCGCATCCCATAAGAAACGAGAAAATTTTGAAAGGCCGTGTAAGGCAAATGTGGATATCTTTTTAATGAAATATTGCGTTAAGGCTTCGTATTTGCAAAGTAAAAAGCATGCAGTAAGTATGTCTGTAGGGGAATTTTTTAGTGGGAGGGATTATGAGAAAAGTTTCAACAGCAAAGATAGTTTCTACTTCATCAAGTCAAAAGGCTTCTCTCAGTAAGAAGCAATTGGAGGATTTGCGTAAGAAATTATTAGCTCTACGAGAGGGGATTCGTGAGAGCATAGAATTCAAAATGCGATTGGCTGTAGATCGCTCTAATGAATGTGAAAGCCTCATCAAGGGGGATGATGCTGAGGTGGCTGAAAAGCAAAGGTCCAATAATGCGATACTTCAAGAAATCGATATGATGAAGTCGCGTTTGCTTCTTGTTGAAAGAGCGCTCTATAAAATTAAAGTAGGGAGTTACGGATACTGTGAAGAGACTGAGGAGATGATCGGCTTTGATCGTCTTTGGGCCGTGCCATGGGCACGCTACTGCGTGAATGTTCAAGAACTTCGCGAAAAGCGCTTGCGTGAATTTAGAAGTCCTCGAGCCCGCGCTGAGTAGTTTTCACAAACTGCGAGTTATTTAGGAAGTTTTTGTAAGGAGAGTCGATACGCGTCTAGAGCTTCAGACGCGTGTCGATGAACATCGTTAGCAAAACGACTCGACCAAGTGGGATGTTTCATCAGCAAATAATAGACTTTACGTTTTTCAGATTGGCTCAACGCTTGAGCATGTCCTTTGGCAATATATCGACAAAAATCATTTTGTAATTTGTTGAGGTCTTCTCCGCTTTGTAAACTCATGAGTGAGAGTTGTTGAGTGCCACTTGGAAAGTGCTCTAAAAGAAAGAATCCTTGTTCAGGAATTTTTACACAGTGTTTAGATCCTCCTGGAGCATATTGAGCCACAGCGTTTCCAAGTTTCGCGCAAGATTCCAATGAGGAGAGTGGGGCGAATCTCCAAATGTCATTTTTTTCATCGATAAGAATTCGAGTCATTCTGTTCTTGGGGTCGCGAGCATTGTAAGAGGTGCTAAGAACTTTCCATTTTTGTGTGAATTTTTTAGCCAAATTCTCGGCAAAAGGACTTTCCAGTTCAGGAATTTTTTCTGAGTTGGGAGTGTCAAGTGGGGTCCACGAATAATTGAGATCGGGAGCCGGCGAAGAGACCCCTTTATTTTCGCTAAGGTTTTTAAGGGCTGAAGCATAATTTTTCAAACAGCTTTCAGTGGAAATCTCTCCCAATCGCAAATAATTAGCAATAAATTCTGAATTAACACTGAGGGTGAAAAGATCCCAAATGAGTGTGGCTTCGAAACTATTTTCTAAGCGATAGAAGGCGCGGTATCGAGGGCTATTTGTTTTGGGAAACATTAGAACATCGTCGGATCGAAGATCCCCATAGACTAGAATTTTGGGCCACTCATTGGCGAGAGTGTTGGGGAGTGGAGAAATAAAAGCGTCTTTAGTTTTATTTAATGTCCAGCTTAGAAAATCAATGGGGTTCTCTAAGTAGATTTTTTGTTCTGTGGCTGGCAAATCTGAAAAGCTTTTTGAAAATGAGTTTTCTTCAATTTTGTGTTTTTTTGAGAAACTTGAGCAAGTCGACAAGACAAAAGGCAAAATTAAAATAAAAATCCGTAGCATAGGCTTAGATTGCTGTTCATGACATTTTATGTCAACGACTCAAGATTTTCTTTGCGCCGTGCTAGAAATTCCACCTTA
The DNA here is from genome assembly GCA_018001635.1 of Pseudomonadota bacterium. GTDB lineage: Bacteria > Bdellovibrionota > UBA2428 > UBA2428 > UBA2428 > JAGNHS01. The sequence continues at coordinate 52,599 of JAGNHS010000013.1, forward strand.
AAGTGGTCTATCCTACTCGCTAATTTATTACTGGGATTGTTCCCTGTATTGTTGGGTTAAATCCCTATGGAGGTTTTTTTATGGCTGAAGTTCTCGTAGTTGCAAGCAAAGTTAAAAGTTACATCAAAGAAAAAGGTGAGTGCAACACTTCTGGTGAAACGATCACTGCTCTTTCTGCAGTTCTCGAAAAGGTGATTGATGATGCTATCAAAACCGCAAAAGAACAGGGAAGAAAAACTGTTATGGCGCGTGACGTTCAAGGAAGCGAAGGCTAATTAAAGCCTCTTTTTGAATGCCGGAACTTTTGAGGATCCGGAATAAGGCCTGGGGCTAAACTCCACAGGCCTTTTTTATTTTTTCTTGCAAAATTTTCTGCTTCTAGTGCCCAATCAAAAGTTTTATAGCGTGGATTTTTATAGGCTAGGGCCATGCCTTCTCTGACAAGTCTTTCATTAAAATTAGTTTTAGTCTCAAAAGTTCTTAGGATGGCTAATGTTCTTCCGTAAATATCGTAAGAGTAGGCATCCACCCAAACTTTTTGTCCTTTTAATTGATGGTTGATGTAGTTTTTTGATTCCAGACCAAAGGCTTGGTTTTGCTGCCCACCTGGACGATGGTCAATTTCGGGCGCATCTACACCCAATAAGCGGATTTTTAATTTAAATGAAAAATTTGTTTGAGCTAAACAGGTATCACCGTCGACGCAATAGAGAATCTTCATTAATCTGTTGGTGTATGAAGAGGCTGTGGGTTGTTTTTTCCAAAATAGAACAGCAATTGTTGAAAGAAATAGTATTTTATAAAAAATTATTTTTAAGTTTTTTAACGTCATCATCACGACCTCTGTCTCATGTGACTTGGCTCCTAGCATTAGCTATGCCACCTCGAATTGAAAATACGGATTGGTCTGATTGGGAAGCCTTTAAATCCTTAAATTCCAGGATGGAGAAAAATGATTTTATTCAAAAAGACAAAGTCAATGATTCTACTCTCTGGCACGGTGGAATGCGTATTGGTTCAAATTCTAACACTCTTGAAATATTAGAGCCCGATGCCACTCATGCAAAAGTGATTGATTGGGCAAGCTTTGAAGAAAAATCTCTCAAAAGTGTCTCCAATTCAGAGGTTGAAAAGTTTTTTCCCCAGAAATCTGAATGGGAACATCGTCATCTTCGTGGACGTTATTTGATTTCAAACCAAATCAATCTCTTTCTTTATTTACAAGCTAATGAAGAACAATGGAGACACACTTTTTTGCAGAGTCTTGATCACGTTTTGTTTATCCCGGGAACAAGTGACCTATTGGCTTTTCGGCGATATCCAGCTCATCTTTTTTACTTGGGTTGGGGCTCAGGTCGTTTGGCTAATAAATCTGTAATTCGCACTTATCGATGGGATGCTAATTCCGAAATATTGTCTGTTCATGCTTGTTCTAGTCGTGAAGTACTTTTAACGGAAAATCTTAAGAACGGACTTTTTAGAGCGGTCATCTTTGATTTGATGGGAAGTGAAGGTTTGCGAGCTAAAAGTTATATTCTTCATGCTTGGCCAGAAGAAGCGGGTAAATTAAATCAATTTGAGGTGACTCGTGTGATTCCCTCAGAGGATTGTCGAAAATTCCTAATAGGTGGTTCTATGGGAGTTTGGAAAATGAGTAGGTAAATCTTATGTTGCCTCCAGATTTTGTTATTAAAAATGTGAATCTATGGAATGAAAGCGGTGTTCAAAATGGAGTTGATGTTTTTGTAGCCAGTGGTGTCGTCGCTAAAATAATAAAAAGCGGAACACAAAACTTTGTTCATGAAACCATTTTTGAGGGACATGCAAAAGTTTTATTGCCATCTGGTGTCGATAACCAAGTGCACATTCGAGTTCCCGGACAAGCTCATAAAGAAACTCCAAAATATGCTGCGCATGCAGCTCTTCAAGGAGGCTATGGAGCTATATTGGCCATGCCCAACACCTATCCGACGATAGACACTCCTGAGCGCATCAAGCGTTGTTATGAAGAGTGGGCGCCCGCTTTTGAAACTTACGGTGTGGAGTTGTTGCAAAGTTCTGCGTTGAGCGAAGCTTTAGCGAGCCGAGTGAATGTGAATTTTGAAGCGATGATTGAAGCGGGAGCCAAAGCCTTTACGGATGATGGTGTTTCATTGGTCAACGATGCCCTTATGGAAGAAGCTTTTGAAGCTGCGGCTCGTTTGAATTTTGTAATTTTGCAGCATGCTGAATGGCCGGGTCATGGTGGCGCTCTGGCCTCTTGTGAAGTTCAAAGACAATCGGGACTAAAGCCATATCCTCAGGATGCAGAATCACGGATTGTGGCTCGTGATTTATCTTTGCTACGAAAGCATCCCAAGGCTCGTTATCATGTGCTTCATGTGACCACTCTTGAAAGTGTTGAACTCATTCGAAGCGCTCAAAAGGAAGGGCTTAAGGTTACGGGAGAAGTGAGTCCTCATCATTTGTATTTTTGTGCGGATGACATAAAAGAAGGGAACTATTCGTTTAAAATGAATCCTCCACTTTTTAGGTCTAAAGACCGTGAGGCCTTAAGGGCGGCACTCCGTGAAGGGGTTTTGTCTTTTGTGGCCACCGATCATGCCCCTCATGAGGAGTTTTCAAAATCTCAAGGATGGCAAAAGGCTCCTTTTGGTACTACGGGCTTAGAATCTTCATTGAGAGTGCTCTTTTTGATGCTCAATCAGAAAATATTAAAGAGTCCTGAGCATTTAGTAGAGGTTTTCTCTAGCGCTCCAGCTCGTTTCTTGGGCTTAAAGGAATATGGCAGCATTGAGGTCGGAAAGCCTTTGAGAGCCGTTTTATGCGATCCTCAGGCCCCTTTAAGCCCATTTACAGAGGCTGATTTGGCCAGTTTGTCTCATAACAATGTCTTTGTAGGCACGGAGCTCCCCGGAAAGCTTCTAGGTCATTTTAATTCAAAGGGTTTTTTTAGAATCCAATTGCATTGAAATTCACTTGGCGTTATACACGTCACCTATGTCTAAAAATGTTGTAAGTCGTCAACCGCGTTTCAAAAAGCAAAGACGTTTGGGTATGGAATTACCCGGTCTTGGAAAAAGCGGAGCTCTAGATCGTAAACCTTATCCACCAGGACAACACGGAAATCAGCGCCGTAAACTTTCTGAATACGCGCTTCGTCTTGAAGAGAAGCAAAAGATTCTTGTTCATTACGGAATTCGTGAAGAACAACTTCGTCGCTTTGTTCGCCAAGCTAAGCAAGGCCAAAGTGCTGACTGGGTTGATAAAGTGATTGGTCTTTTAGAAAGACGATTAGACAATGTGGTTTTCCGTTTAGGTTTTGCTCCTAGCGTGAAGTCTGCTCGTCAAATGGTGGCTCATGGAAACGTTCTTGTGAACGGCAAACGTGTGACTATCGGTTCTCAAGTTCTTCGCCCTAATGATCAAATCGCTCTCGAAAGTTACCAGCATGTTAGTTACATGCAGGCTAAAAAATCTCCTCGTCTTGAAGTGCCAGACTATCTCTCTAAAGAGCCAGGCAAAGAAAAAGACACTGAAGTGGGTGTGGTGAAAGATATTCCTCACGCAACACATATTCCGTTTCCTTTCGAAACGGGTCTATTGGCCGAGTATTACGCTGCTCGTTCTGCTTAAGTAGATTAGATTTAATTAAAATGAAAAGGCTTGGTGATCATTTAAGATCACTAAGCCTTTTTAGTTTTTACAACATTTGTTCGTTAACTAGGGCTGTGTAGTTAATAACTTGATTGTAGTAGCCAGGCGATCGTTGATCGTGATTATCGTCCGTTTCCTCGCGCACAATTGAAATTAGAGTGGGGTGAAAAAACTGGGGTTGCGGATTTAAATAAGGGAGAAAATAGGATATAACGCGAAGCACTATGCGTCGATATTCCTTATCCGTATTAACTGTTTCAATCCTTTTTTCTTCACTCACTAACTCTAAAGATTATTACATGTCAGTGGGGGGTGGTTATAGCCCATCAGGGGCTCAAGGTGTTCTTGAGCTCAACATGAAAAACTTTTCCAAGAAATTATCTTCACTAGCAGCTGATAATTCTATTGTTCAACTTTATGGAGGTGGCTGCCAAAAGGAATCTTTAGATGTTTACGTGAAGGCTAAAGATTTTACCTTTGAAGATCAACTTTTCACAACATTTTTTGAAGGCAACAGCGATTCTGAATGTGTTTGGCGACATAATGAATTGGAGCATCTTGATGGAGCTTCTACTAAAGACAATGTGGAATATTTCCTAGAAGATCAAATTCGCCGAACTCGAAAAAATGATAATTTTAGATTTTATTTTACAGGACACGGAAGCAAGAAAAGTCGCGAAGACAAAGATGATGAAAGTCAGATGGATCTTTGGGGTGTGGAATCGGCCATGCTCGCCAGTGAGTTTGTGAGTGAATTAGATAAATTGCCCGTTGAAACACATACGCAAGTTCTTATGGTGCAATGTTTTTCAGGCGGCTTTACAAAGATGAACTTTGAAGGCGGCGAAACTACAAATAAACTTTCTTCTCATAATCGATGCGGATTTTTTTCCCAATTACCCGACAGATTGGCTGCGGGTTGCACGCCTGATCTTGAAAAAAGAGAAGAATACAGT
>JAGNHS010000062.1 GCA_018001635.1 Pseudomonadota bacterium
CCAATAGAGCTCTCATGGCTGCAATCTTCGATCTTCTAGACCATCATGGAGTTCAATTTAACTCTTGGTGCGAATACGGCGCAGGCTATGGAAATTTAACTGCGGCCATGGCTAGCTTAGGTCACAAAAAAGCTCACAGCTCTGAACTAGACCCCTCCGCTGCAGAATTACTCAAAGAAAATGCATTAGAATTTTTCCCCTTTGTAGAGACTTCGCAAGAAGCCGCCCTTTACCTAAAGGGAGACTGGGACTTAGTTCTTATAGACCCCCCTCGCTCGGGCTTCCCGGAATTATTGAAGAATATGCTCGATATCGACAATAAACCTAAATATTTCGTCGCCGTTCATTGTCACTCAAAAGGACTCCGACACGATTTACCCATACTCAGACAGGCTTCATATAGCTTGCTCGATTGGTCATCGGCTGATATCTTCCCTGGCACCTCTTACCAGGAACACATATCACTATGGACTCGTTAAAATTTTTAATTTCTTCGGCACCAGGATTAGAAGAACTTCTCTATGATGAAGTCAAATCCATGGGCTATTTGCTCACAAAAACTCCCAGTGGTGTATTTGAAATTGAATGTTCTTGGAAAGACGCCGCACACATTGCAGTTCATTCGCGCCTGGCCTCTCGCTTTATGCTTTTTATAAAACGCTTTAAAGCGAATAATGCCGATGTTCTCTACCACAAGGTTCTCAACATCGCCTGGCCAAAGTTTTTTAAAGTCGATGACACCTTTGCCATTTACTCCACAGGTCGCTCACGCCCCGACATGGCCTTTAACTATTTCACTCTAAAAATTAAAGATGCCATTTGTGATCGCTTTAGAAAAGATTCTCCAGAACGCCCGAGCATTGATCGACAAAATCCCAAAATTCGAATTGAAGCACACGTCAATGGCTCTGAGGTTTCTTTAGCCATCGACCTCATTGGTTACCCATTACATCGACGAGGCTATCGCGAAGCTGCCGCCGAAGCCGCGATGAAAGAAAATCGCGCAGCAGCTCTTCTTTATTTTGCCGGATTCGGAAAAGAAAAATATTCTGAAATCGTTGATCCCTTTTGTGGTTCGGGCACCATTCTTGGCGAAGCCTATTTGATGGATTCCAATACAGCTCCGGGCATTGTCCACTTAAAGCCCAAAGAAATGCTTTCTGAAGTTCCTTTTTATAACGATTGGAAAAAGGCCCTTGAAGAAGCATTAGAAAACGCCAAAAAAGAAATGAAGTTTGGAGACACCCAATTATTTGGTTTTGAGGACAACCGCAAAGAATTTGCGAAGCTTCAAGAAAACATGTCTCGATTTCGCTCTGATAAAATTAAAATTCAAAACGCGAGTGCAGATAGCCTTGGCGAAATGAAATTTAAAAAACCACTTATTGTTGCAAATCCTCCACACGGTCATCGATTGTTGAGTCCCAAGGAAGCCCATGAAACAATTAAAAACTTTGTGAGCATGCTCAAGCACAAAGTCGCACCTTGCAAATTAGCACTGCAATTGAGTGATGATGATTTGCCGAAATCTGTCGGACTTCGCCCAGAGAAAAAACTTTATCTTAGAGCCGGAGAATATAAAATGCAGTTTTTGCTCTATGATATTGTGCCAGGCGAATGGAAATCTAAAAAACAAGATTGAATTTAACTTTTAGCTTCTAATTTATGATTTCGAATAATTTCAGCTAAAAAGGCTCCGCAAGCTTCTTCAAGTATATCCATAACCCTTTCAAAACCAGCCGCACCTCCATAGTAAGGATCGGGAACTTCAGTGGTTTTAATTTTTCTGCAATAATCGCTTAAACGTTTAAGCTTTCCAAAATGATCCTTCATATGAGTGTGAGACACCAATTCTGATTCATTTTGATCGTCCATATACAATATATAATCGTAAACTATGTAATCAGCTTCGGCATCGAACTGACGTGCGCGATGAGTGAGCACATAACCTCTATTCTCCGCATGACTTCTCATTCGTGAATCAGGTAATGCCCCGGCGTGATAACCATGAGTGCCTGCCGAATCGACTTCAAATGAATCTTCCAATCCAGCATCTATAAGCAAGCTTTGAAAAATCCCATGAGCCGCGGGCGATCTACAAATGTTTCCCATGCAAACAAATAGAACTTTTATCATTTTTTAAAGACCCCCGAATCTAAAAGACTTTTCCATTCTTAATTCCACTTACAATAAGCAAGGCACCATTGCTTGGTCAAAACTTCAGTATAAAATCGTCAGCAACGATGATGCCCCTCAATCGTAAATGTTTATTTCAAATAATTCTATTGGGATTTTTCTTAAGCCGCATTTTAAATTCTGCTGAGCCTCATTGTTCAAAACCCCTCATTGAAACTCCAGACGATGTCATCGCCCGCGACATTCAAATTTTAGCTGATCAACTTGGCGAGGAGTATCCTCACGAAAGCTTTAATCCCCAAAACCCCAGCCTAGCTCTAGTGACCATGGAATCTTGGCTTTCAAAATTCGGCAAAGCACGAGGAGAACTCGTGCTTAAAGCGACCACGCAACTCATCGATTACTCTGAGCTTCATCCTGAGCTCATTCCAGACATCAGCACTCTTTTAGCGCAATATCTCGACAAAATTTGGGAAGCCTCAACGAAACTTGAGAGAAATCGCCACATCTACCAAGACGCCCTAATCTTTATAAACATGAATCCTACCATTGAAGGCATTGTTTATTTAACTACAATTTACAACAGCGTTTCTGAAAAACAAAAAGTTAATGTGAGCAACCAAATTGCTGGAGCCTTAGTTTTTCCTTCCGATTTAGAAAGCGCTATTATTCGAGGAGGCTTCGAGCTCGAACTTTATCTACCAACAGTCAGCGCTTCCATTAAAGCCAAAGCACAAAAAGCTTGGAACTCAGTTCGATTTAAATATGAAGCTTTTCTGCCTGAGGTGACTGAACTTAACAATCCTTTTGAAGACGACGAAGACTCGGAATTCAAAAAGACTCGCCCATTATCTATACGACAAGCCCTTTCTTTTCATGGCCAAATGTCGGGACACTTCCAAAGAACTCGACTCATTACCAATGAAATCGTTGATAGATTCATTCATGAGCGTAAACTTCTCGAAACAGAAGTTTTCAATGCTCTTGATCAATCCAATATAAAAGCAGAATTCGAAGACGTTTATTTGCTGTATCCAAGAATTCAAAAACACATACAAGGAAGTCAATTTACAAGTGATGAACATCTTCCCAGTTTAATAATTTTAGATTTCACTAACACTTTAGCTAATAATATCTTGTTGAAAACTGATTACAGTCTTCAACAAGATCTCATGGATTATTTTGAAAGTGGATACGACCGAAGGATGGGAATAAAATTCTTTGAAGATTTTGATTCTAAATACTACCCACTCATATCAGTGACTTTTCAATGGGGTGCTATTCTGGAATGGAATTTAAAGAATTCTACGAACAACTGGGCTGCAAAAGATAAGCAACTTTTAAGAAAAGCTAAATTAGCTCCAAGAATAATTTTAGAACTTTTACTCAGACTTCATCCCTCGGATAGCGTTAAAGAATTTGCCCTTAAAGCTCTTGAGCAACCTTAGTATTAGAAATCTATTTTTTGAATAATCGGCTTGGCTTCAATCTTAGGATTCCAAGTTGCATAACTTAAAGAATTCTCTGAGGGTGCACCTAAATTTAAATAGAATGCATTCTCTCCGATATTTTCAAAAGTAAAAGAGTGATTATGACCCAAAACTACTCCCGTGTAATTTTCAGAAATTTTTTGCCGAGCAAAATCTAAATAAAGTTTTTTCAACTCAGAACTTATAGACTCTCGACTTCGCTTTCGACTCGATTTTGATGCCTTTTCAGCCAAAGGTAAAACAGCCAATTCCCCCAAAAATGATGGAATTAAATTCAAAAAACCTCTAAAAAGTTTTGATTTAGTAATTCTGCGCCATCGCAAATAAGAAAGATCCGAACGATTCACTTTATCCCCATGAGAAAGAAATAATTTAAAATTGCCAATTATGAGATCGTAATCTTCTTCAACTATTTTAAGATTTGAATAATTGGCAAAGAGTTTTTTAAAGTGAAAATCATGATTGCCTTCAACCCAAACAATAGAAATATTTTTTTCGTTCAATTTATTCAAGCAATCAAAAAACTGAGCATGCCTTTTTTTCCAAAATGATTTTGGTCCAATAAGCAAATCAAATATATCGCCTAAAAATATAATATGGGTGTAGGAATCTTCAGCAAGTTTTTCTAGCGTCTGACAAAAAACATCTCGAGCAAGATCTTGCTTTCGATTAGACAAATGCAAATCACCAAAAAAAGCGAGACGTGGCTCCATTGAGTTAAATGCTTTGCTGCTTGCGCCAAAGTTCAGCGAAAGCTCCTTGGTCTTTGCTCAAAAGTTGCTGTGGAACTCCACACTCAATGATTCGACCTTGCTCCATAACCAAAACCTGATCAGCTTCTCGAATTGTGGATAGCCTATGTGCAATTACTAAAACACCGCGATCTTGCATCAATTCTTTGAGCGCTGCTTGAACTACAGTTTCATTATGAGAATCCAATTGAGAAGTGGCCTCATCTAAAACGAGAATGGGAGAATTTTTTAAAAAAGCTCTCGCAATAGCCAATCGCTGCTTCTCACCACCTGAAAAGTTCGAAGCTCTTTCATAGAGAACTGTATCGAGTTTTTCGGGAAGTGCCTCTACAAAATCCCAAATATTGGCCTTTCTTAAAGCTTCAATCATTTCAGATTCCGAAGCATTGGCTTTTGCAATTTTTAAATTATCCCTAAGGCTTCTATTAAAAAGATAAACGTCTTGAGAAACATACGAAAAGTGTTCTCTATAGGCGGCCAAAGACCATTGACTTGCCGGCTTGCCATCGAGCAAAACTTGACCACTGACAGGATCCAGAAAGCGCATACTCAATAAAGACAAGGTGCTCTTTCCCGATCCACTTCTACCCACTAAAGCTAGCTTTTGACCTGGTGAAAGAGAAAATGAAACATCACTCAGAGCCACGGCTCGACTAAGCCCATTATGAACAGGATAGCTAAAACAAACATTTTTAAATTCTAAAACTCTAGGAATAATATCTGGCTTTTGATTAAGACTCTCATGCTGAATTAAAACCAATTCTTGATCGCGACTCAATTGATCGAGATCTTCATTCATAATTTCGTAAACTCTTTGAGTTGCCGCCAAAACTTGTTGAATTCGTATATTCATTTGGTTGAGCTGCTTGAGAGGCTGCTGAATAAGTCCCGCTGCGGTGATGAAACCAATCAAGTCACCCACTTCCATAGTTTTATTAATAATGATGAGATAACCACCAAAAGCGATGAGAGCTGCGCCTGCAAAACCCGCTACCAAATGCGATAAAGGACTCACCATTTCTTCCACTCGGCAAAGTCTAATTAAAAAATTATAGGCTTTTTGAGTGAGCCCCTGATACTCACCTTTCAAAAATGGAGTGATGTTAAAGGAATGGGCCGTTCTTAGTCCGCCCATAGTATCAATAATGTGTTTTGAAACGTCTTCCAAACTCTGTTGAATGCGACCTTGATTACGACGAGCGCTTCCACCTAAAATTTTTCCGATATACGCAACCGGTCCCACAGCAAACATGCAAAACAAAGTGAGCTGCCAATTGAGTTTAAAAAGATAAGCAAAGAGACCAATAATAATCAGAGGCTGCTGAATGAGATCGGCGCCCACCTGAAGCCCTAAACCAATCACCATAGAATCAGTGACCACGCTATTGACGGCCTTACCCGAACTAAATTTCGACATTTTGCTTTCAGAAAAAACCAAAAAGCGCCCAAATAAATGATCTCGAATGTCTCTTACAGTTCTCTCAGTAGCCGTGCGAATCAAAACTCGATGCAGAAAATTGGCCAATCCATCAACCACAATGATTCCAAGAGCTAGAAAACTAAATTCAATGACCTTGCCCCAAAGCTTAGGCGTGAGGGCCTCATTTATGAATTTTGGAACCAATGAGGCCATTAGGACTTTTGTAAGAGCCGCCAAAATGGCGAAAATCAGTGAAGCAAAGACCCAGTTTTTGTGAACACGAATCTTGTCCCACAAAAAACGGAGCAGAATTTTATTCGACATGCGGCCGAGGATAGCAACTTTGCTATAGAGAATCTATACTTTAGTCATAAATAGAGCTTTTGAATAAGTTCTAATACAAAGAAAGGGCCCTAAAATATGCCTACAGTTTTAGTGTCTCGATGCGATCGAATTGGCGATCTCATTTTAAGTCTACCGACACTGGGTATTCTAAGAGACGCAGGAATTGATAAACGCATTCTCCATTGCTCAGCTTATGCCGAAGACATAGGTCTCTGGGCTCTACACAACGAACTTTGCACTGATCTTTGGATAGAAGGAAAAGAGACTCCTAAGTCTGCGCTCAATTGCGACGCAGGACTTTCGCTCTTTCACTGCCAAGAAGCCAAAAATGCTTTCAACGAAGCTGAAGTTAAATTTAGCCTCGGACCCCGCTCAAAACTCAGTGCCCTTTGGTCTTACTCTAAAAGTATTCCACAACACCGAAGCCAAGTTAAAAAAAGTGAAATGCAATACAATTTGGATTTAGGTCGCGCGCTTTTGGATTATTTAAAATTACCCATTCCGGAATTTAAGGGAATTCCTGCTATGAAAATTCCAATCGAATGGCGCTCGCCACGCAAGAGCCCACATACTGTTGTTGTTGTTTCAAACAATGCCTCGGCCGCCAATTGGAACATTGACCACTACATTGATTACGCCAAATCTGTTTACGATAGCACTGGGAGAAGCTTAGATTTTCTCGTCAGTGGCCACGATGCGCGCTTTCGAAAAGAGGCCCTACTCAGAAGTGACGTTATTAGAAGTGGAATGGGTTTGGTTGAAGCTTTACCCAGCCTGAAGGAACTTATAGTTTACTTGAGCCAAGCCAAACTCGTTGTATCCTCAAGCACCGGCCCGCTCCACATTGCACACGCCGCAGGGGTGAACGTCTTTGGCATTTACCCCAGCAAACGTGTTGAGAGTTTCGACCGATGGCGCCCCGACGGTTACTGGCACAGAGGCTCCGTCCGCTACCAAATCATCCCCTCCGACCCCCGATCTTAACCCTATTGTGCGCGAAGAAACGGGCCTGGAATATTCAAGCTAAAATTTATAATTATCTTTAAATTCAATGACTAGAGCATCTTGGGGTGAGCGACGGGGAAACACCCCGAGCTTCAGGGGTCGCCCAAGCCGCTCTAGTCATTGAATTTAAAGATAGTGATAGATTTCCAGGCCCGTTTCTTCGCGCACAATTGATCCTTGGATGCGGTTATGCTTTGACATTTAGAGACAATCAACGCTATGCATTATTGGTCGAAGTGTATGAAAATATTTAAATTAATAGGATTTCAAAATCGAATTAGAACTCCATCTCTGAATGGAATTCTATGTATTGGATATTTAGGAATTTCCATTCATTTACTTGCAGCGGAAGATTCAACAAATCTTTCCCCCTATCACAAAGACCCCTACAAGAATTACTCGAATAATGACTTTATAGAATTGGCCACTAAAAATCCAAAGCTCTTAGAAATTCCAATTGATGGCGAATTACCAATTCACCACGCACTCAATTTGCACAATTGGGAGTTGGCCAAAGTTTACGCACAATTAGCCCCCAATACTCTTCAAAAAAAATTCAACTCTCGACATTACCACCCCTTAGACTTTGTTTTAGATTCAAGAAACTATGAACTAGCCAGTGAATTTATTAAAATAAATCCAGAAACGACTCGTCTTTTTACAAAAGAAACTCTCTCACCCCTTAGATATTTATATGCTGATAGAAAAGATATCCCTAAGCTAAAAAAATATCCTGAATTTGGAATTCTCTTATTTCAAGCGACTCGTCCTCAAGCCAGTAAATATAACCCTGACGTTGGCGGAGCTATAAAAACTTTCAGTTTCGTTTTAGATCAAATTAGATACTTAAGAGAGACACCTAATTTCGACTTTAGACTTAGACTCATGAACAGTTACTATTATGCTACAAATCTGGAAATCCTAACTGAAGCATTTCCTCACTCAATAGACGCTAAAGACTGGAATCCAAAATTTCAATTGGTTTTTTTAGAGATCTATCTTCATATTGCAAATGCGTTTGAAGATTTAAACTCCATCTACAGTAATGGCGAAAAATACACTCTAGATTTTTATCGAGCCTACAATAGTTTTTTGAGCCAACTGTTTAACAATATAGCCCTCTCTAATAAAGAGACTCCATCCTACGAGACTCCCAACATTCTTCATCTTATTCACAATCAGCTTCGTTTAAGTACAAAATACACAGCAGAACATTTGGGAGATGAGAGCACCTTGCGATGGTCCTATGTTCATACGATTTTATTCGATCTTCTAAGTAAAATGTCTAAAAGTGAAGCTTTTACAGCGGCCTCAAAAGAATTTGAAAAAAAATTCGCCGAGAATCCAGTAGAATTTAATAAAACTGTTGAAGCTTTTTCTAGAGATTACATTAAGAAATTAGCTGATTTTAAAATTAATTATCGTTCACTGGATAAATAATGAAAAACTTAAAGCTTGAGCCCTCTCAAAAAATAGACTTTATTAAGTTCATGTTTCGAAGAATGAATCTCTTATGGCTCCCAATTTTTTTCTTTGTTTCTTGTGCAACAACTTACAAAGGACCCAATCCTGATTTTTCAAAAACTGGTGATGCCGCTCAAGAAGAAATCAAAAAATACTCATTCGAAGAAGACTACTGGACCCAAGGTTATTTCTATAGAATGGGCCCCGATCGACAAGCCCTTACACTAGGTTCACTGAGACCAGTCATTGAAAACACTTCAGCAAGCGCTACAGAACTTTTAGACAAAGGTGAAAAATGGCATCAAGCAGCCCTAGTAGGAATTGGTGTAGCCATTATTAGCTTAGTGGGCGCATCTATGTCTCATAATAAATCAGTGCAAAACCCGCTCTACGGCGTTTCGATTGCAGGCTCTGCATTTTCTCTAACAAGTAGTTTTATTTCTGCGGCAAAACTTAAAGATGGTGCCGTACAATACAACAAAGATCTTCGCTCTAAGTTTAATCCAAAAATCACTTACAACTGGAAGTTTTAATAACACTTAAAAAGCTTATTCGAAATTTTGCCTTTTGATTGTGGGGTGCGGCCGTCTGCGCGCATCATAATCTGAAACTTTAGACCTTAAAGCACGGCAGGGAACCCCGCCCTCAAGTCTTCGCCTAATGGGCTCGACCATCGGGCACCCCGAGTGCTTCAAGATCTAAAGTTTCAGATTATGATGAGTGCAGATGGAGCAGTGAAATCAAAAAGCAAAATTTCGAATAAGCTTTTTAGGTGTTTTTAAACGCTAAAGTAGTTTGTAATTTTTGAATTCACCAATGCGATAGCCACTTTGATTTTCAATAAACATTTCTAAATGATGTCTAAAAAATTTCAAATTGAGCGATAAGCTTTTACCTGCAAATGGATCGAAACCTTTTTGAGCCTCTACCCGTTCCAACATGACCTGAGGGTGTAATCCCAAAAACTTTTGCATTCCCCACTGAAGCGGATAAACATTGTCTTGCGTATGAATTCCATCACGAGCATTCCCGTGCCACAATCGATCGAGTTCTTCAGACTTCTGAGCCATCGTTTGCGGCGGTCGCACCCAACCATAATGAAAAATTCTCGCCCGACTTAACAAAGCAGCCGGCTTTTTCCAGCCGCCATTAGCCGTGGAAATTCTAAAACCTTGGGCATCACCATAAGATTGTAGACTCTGATTTTTTTTAAAGACTCTCACCTCACGACGATACCATTTACGCGATTTAACTATAGTTTCAAAGTTTCCATAAAAATGAATCCACTCTAAAACCAAAGCGGACGCATCGGCATTAGAATCTAATCGATCAATGTCGTTACGAAGTACTTCATAATCGTTCTCATGCAAAACTTCGTCGGCCTGAATATAAAAGCAAATATTATGAGTGCATTTTTCTAATGCAATATTGGTCTGCCTTGATAATTCAGATCCACCCTTTTGATTTTTTGCATCCCAAGGAGAATCAAAAACAATAAGGGGACAAGGCAAATCCTTAGCCAGTTGATTTAAAGCTTCGCGGGTTCCATCGTTGGAATCTCCATGAGCCACAAGCAACTCATCGCACAAAGGAGCTAAAGATTTTAGGGATTCTATAAAAGGATAGCCTAAACGCAAGCCATTCTTAACGATGCTGAAACCACTGACCTTAGGGCGCGCCATTCCCTCCTTTCTATCATAGAAGTCCCTATTTTGGGGTTGAGAATAAAGACCCCCTTCATTAGGCTGAATCCATAAAATTATGCTTCAAGCCAATCAAAATCAGGCCAGAAATTTTCTAAAAAAACCGCTTAAAAAAGGCACCGTGGCCATCATCGGCGACTTTGCACTGGATCGCTATGAATTCGGAAGTGTCGAAAGAATTTCTCCTGAAGCTCCCGTCCCTATTCTCAGCATTGAAAAAAGTTTTCTTAAAGCAGGTTGCGCCGCCAACGTAGCAGCCAATGTGGCAGAACTTCAAAAATCTTGGGATTTAAATCTTAAAATTTATGGGGTTTTAGGAAAAGACGAAACCGCTAAAAGCATCAAAAAACTCTTCGAAGAAATGTCACCCAAACTTCAAATGCAATTCGTGGAAGACCCGCAACGCATCACTCCTCTCAAAACTCGATATATTGCTGGCTCTCAACACCAACTCCTCAGGGTCGATCAAGAGAGCTCCTCTCCCTTAAGTTCCGAACTCGAAAATGAGTTTTTAAAAAACTTAGATGCTTTTTTAACGGGCGTAGATGTTCTTGTCGTTCAAGATTATGCCAAAGGACTTTTAACTCCTAAACTTTTTGCTAAAATTTTTGAAATTTGTCGCAGCAAAAAAATATTTTCTATTGTAGACCCCAACATCAACACCGCTCGTGAAAATTACCAAGGGGCAGATTTAATCACGCCCAACATTAACGAAGCGGAATCCTTATTAGGTTCAAAAAAACTTTTAAAAGGCAAAGACAATTCCATTGTTGAAAGTGGATTAACTGAACTCAAAAGCTTATTAAAGATCCCCAATATCATGATCACTCGTAGTCAATATGGCCTGAGTTTGCTCGATTCAAATAATCAAAACTATCACTTTCCCACTTTAGCCAAAGCTGTTTTTGATGTGACCGGAGCAGGCGACACTGTTGTCGCCACTTTCGCCTCTGCTATTGCCGCTGGAGCCGATTTAAACGTTGCTTGCACTTTATCTATAGCCGCCTCGGGAGTCGTTGTATCAAAAGTTGGAACTGCAACGGCCTCAACTCAAGAGATCGACGATGCCCTCGGTTCACTCTAAAATAAAAGCTCTACTTTTGGCCTCTAGGCCTAAAACATTAGTGGCAGCCATACTTCCCGTTATTTGCGGAAGCGCTCTTGGGAGTCACGACTCAAAATTTTTTAACAAGACCGTTTTTGTACTCGCTCTTCTAAGCACTATATTTATTCAAATCGCCACTAACTATTTCAATGATGCCATCGACTTTAAAAAAGGTTCCGACAATTCAAATCGTCTAGGCCCTAAGCGCATGACCCAAAGTGGAATTATGAATTACTCCGAAATGATGAAATGGGGAGTGATTATGCTCTTGCTCTCTTTAGCATTTGGCCTGCCTCTTGTTTTCTCACATGGATGGGGAATTCTACTTATCGGTATAGTTTCGTTATTTTTTTCTTACTCTTATACAGGAGGCCCTTTTCCGCTAGCCTACTTAGGTCTTGGCGAATTATTTGTATTCATTTTTTTTGGACTTATCGCTGTTGGAGGCTCGTATTTTTTGCAAGCACAGCAAATCAGCTCCCACTCATTGCTACTGGGCTCACAACTCGGACTTTTTTCAACTATTTTAATTTCAATAAATAATTTAAGAGACATTAACGAAGATTCACAAAATAAAAAAATCACTTTTGCCGTAAGACTCGGTCAAAACAAAATGAAACTTTTTATACTCAATCTTCACATCTTTCCCTACTTACTTCTTCACTTTTGGAAAACAGAAATTCCCCTTTGCGCCTACCTTCCGCTTCTAGTTCTGCCGCTAAGTATTTTTATTTCATCTAAGGTCCTATTTAACGAACCTTCTCGATATTTCAACAAGCTCTTAGCTTTAAGTGCCCTTCAATATTTATTGTTTTCATTGTTTTTTGTGATTGGACTTTTATGGTCCAATCATTAATTCAATATTTTCCATATGCAATTAGAAGCCAAGGGTCTCGAAATGCCCACGATCAAGACTCTATTCAAAGGGGAATGCTTCTAAAAATCGTAAATGGGTACGCTTGTCTTCATCCACACCCCGAACTTGGCGAGCCTTCCCTTGATGCCCTTATTGAAGACATCAAATCCAATAAACCCAAATTTAACTTAAGTTTAAAAGTTTTGGCCTGCGCTGCCATCGATGGAAATGCACGCTCCTTAAAAAAATCCTTATTCGAAGACTCTGAAATTCCCAAAAGTCACTTTTTATTAAATCTCGCAGAGTTAAATCAAAATACTTTAGAAAAAAAAATCTATTCTCTTAAATCATTAGCTTTCAATAAAATTAAAATCAAACTCAGTTCAAAGCTTGATGAAAATTATCTTATTCTTGATAAACTCTCTCAATACGCCAAAGACTTTAAATGGCGATTAGATTTCAATGAGTCACTTAACAAAAGAAGTTTTCAGGAGTTTATTCAAAACTTATCGGCAGATCAGATGGATCACATTGACTTCATAGAAGATCCTTTTCCATATCACCCAAATGAATGGGCCCTCATGGAATCTCACTATCCCATAAAGCTAGCCAAAGATTTTAATAGTTCATTAGACCCCAAAGGTTATTCCTTTATCATTCATAAATCGGCACGCGACAATCCAGCCATCACTCTTGAGCTTGCTAAAAACTATGGAAAAAAAGTTGTAGTGACACACAACATGGATCATCCACTTGGAGTTCTTTATGCGGCTTATGAGGCCAGCAAGCTCTCTAAAGAAATTTCACTTGAAGACTGTGGGCTACTTTGGCCTGAATTTTTCACAGTTCCTGAGGGATGCCCCCCGATACACAACAACGGTCCCTCACTCCAAAAAACCCAGGGCCACGGTCTTGGCCTGGATGATTATTTGAAAAATTTAAATTGGAAAAATCTTTAAAATGAGAAATCTTTTTGAAGATCTTCTCCCCCAAAAAGAAGCTAAGATATTTCTAAACCCAGCCCTTAAAAGTTTTCCTTTAAAGGAATTCCATGCATGGTGGAAAACTCATGAAGAATTTCAAAATTTATTTTTCTTTTTGAGCTCTGGCTCAGAGAGTGGAATAAAAATTTTCGGCTTTACTCAAGAAGCACTTTTGAGTTCTGCACAAGCCGTGAACGATCACGTAAAATCCACTCAAGCAGACTCATGGTTACTCGCTCTCCCCACTTTTCACATGGGTGGTTTTAGTCTTTTCACTCGCGCACATTTGAGCCAATCAAAAGTTTACGAACTTAACTCTAACTGGGACCCACTTAATTATATAAAATTGGCCCAAGAGAAATCTGCCACTCTCAGCTCGCTTGTGCCCGCTCAACTCTATGATCTTATTAAATTAAAAATTTCTGCACCTGAATCGCTTAGAGCTGTTTTCCTAGGAGGCGCGGCACTTGATTCCAATTTACTCAAAGAAGCCAGGAATCTTGCTTGGCCCATTTTACCCACTTACGGCATGACAGAATGCGCTTCTCAGATTGCGACGCTCGAAACTAGCTTTGCGCTTAGCCAAGACACACATCACCCCTTAAAAGTTCTACCTATATGGCAGCTTAAAACAGATGAGCAGCTCAAACTTGAAATTCATGGCTCAGCACTTTTTAGTGTGTCACTTAGTTTTAATTTGAAAACTAATGAATTCGAAGCACAAAAACGAGAGAGTTCCCAAGCTTATACTAGTCAAGACAGTGTTGAACTCAGCTCATCTCATGGAAATAGTTATTTAAAATTCTTAGGGCGCTCGGATTTAACTTTTAAAATCGGTGGAGAGTGGGTTCAATTGAGCCGCCTTCAGAATATTTTAGATTCGCTCATAATTAGCAAAGGACTCGCGCCAGATTTTTGCCTCATTGCTCACCCTAACGAACGCATGGGTTACGAAATTGCGATTGTTTATGAGAAATCCGTAAGATTTGAAGATCTTGAACAACTTGAAAATGAATTTAACGAGCAAGTTATGGGTTTTGAAAAAATTCGTAAAAAACTTTTGATAGATAGAATACCTAGAACAAGCTTGTCAAAAATATCCTACACCGAGCTGCGCAAAGCCCTAGGTATTGCTTAAAGCTTAGTTTTGATTGTACATTGGTCTGAAGCCAACTTATGGGAAAACGATTTTTAGTTATTGTAGAGTCTCCAACGAAAGCAAAAACTATTCGTAAATTTCTCCCAAAAGAATTCCAAGTTGAGGCCAGCATGGGCCATATTCGAGATCTTCCCGAGAAGGCTTCGGATATTCCTGAAAAATTCCGTAAAGAAAAATGGGCCAATCTTGGAGTTGACGTGAGCCGTGGCTTTGAACCTCTCTATGTGGTGCCATCGAGCAAATCAAAAATCGTTACAAAACTTCGGGCTCTATTAAAGGAATCCGACGAACTCTATCTTGCGACGGACGAAGACCGCGAAGGAGAAAGTATTTCTTGGCACTTAACCGAAGTGCTCAAACCAAAAATTCCAGTAAAACGAATGGTCTTCCACGAAATTACAAAATCAGCCATTCAAAAAGCACTCAACGATTGCCGAGATGTCGACGACAAACTTGTTCGTGCTCAAGAAGCTAGAAGAATTTTGGATCGTCTCTTTGGATACACTTTATCTCCATTGCTTTGGAAAAAAATTGCTTTTGGACTCTCAGCGGGTCGCGTGCAATCGGTAGGTTTACGCCTGATTGCTCAACGCGAACGCGAGCGAATGACTTTTAAGAAGAGTTTCTATTGGGATTTAGAAGCAGAATTAGCCAAAACAAAAGAATCCTTTAAAGCTAGACTCGTTGAATGGAACGACAAAAAAATTGCCACTGGAAAAGATTTCGATGAAAAAACAGGAAATCTTAAAAATAAAGACGTCGTGGCCCTCGACGAAAAAGCGGCCAAAGAACTTAACGAAAAACTCAAAACTGAAAAATTTTTAGTCGACTCCATAGAAGAAAAGCCATTCACAACTAAACCGACCGCTCCTTTTATAACTTCTACGCTACAGCAGGAAGCCAACCGAAAACTCAACATGTCTTCTAAAGAAGCCATGAGAACTGCCCAAAAATTGTACGAAGAAGGTTTGATCACCTATATGCGTACAGATTCACCCAATCTATCGCAAGAAGCACTTCAAGCTGCGCGAAAAGAGGTAGTAGAACTTTTTGGCAATGAATATCTTAATCCTGAAGTACGACAATTCACCTCTAAGGCCAAAGGTGCTCAGGAAGCTCACGAAGCCAT
>JAGNHS010000063.1 GCA_018001635.1 Pseudomonadota bacterium
CTGTAAGGCCTGAGCGGTCATACCCGTTGCTGCTGTATTGAGAGCCTTAAACATAAATTACTCCCCTAAAACTTTCCAATCTCCGAAGCACTCATCTGGAGATTTCCAAAGGTCTGCATTAATTTTGCGTTTTGCTCATAAAGTCTTTGAGCCTCTACCATTTTGCTCATTTCCTTAACTGGATTCACATTTGAAGCTTCGAGCATTCCCTGAATCACTCGAGGAGGAATTTGAGTAGCACCCAAAGGATTTTTACTGTTTGCAGTTTCCGCACCTACTGAATTTTGATTTGCATTTCCAGCAGCCGCTGGAGCTGCAGCAGCTGTTCTTGCAGCCCCAGCTCTAAGAAGCGCAGATTCCGGTGCTTCAAATAATCCCTGACCTTTTTTAACTAGCAATTTAGGGTCTTGCACTTGCACAAGTGAAATGGAACCCAATTGAGCGCCACCCAATTCAGCAGAACCGTAAATATTTCCCTGCTGATCTATGTTCACTCTAGAAGTTCCAATAGAAATAGCTCGAGATTTGGGATCAGCACTCGCTTGCCCAGGACCCAAAACTAAAAACCCATCGCGAGTGACCAAGCGCCCTTGCGCGTCAATAGCCATATTTCCAGATCGAGTTAAACGCAAACCATCAGGAGCTGCGACTTCAAAAAATCCATTTCCATCTATCGCCAAATCTAGAGGATTGCCCGTTGTCTTTAAACTTCCAGGACGCAAGTCGGTATAATCCGAACCATAAAGTGCCACTTTGTTTTCGTTACCAGCCTTTGAGAGCAATTCACTTGAAGTAGGAATTCGATCGGGGATATCCGGCAAAGAAAGGTCACGATGATGCTTGCCCTGTAATTCGGCTTCGAAAATGAGCTCATCGGATTTGAAACCGGCAGTATCAGCGTTGGCCAAGTTGTTAGCAATACGCTCTACCTGTTTACTCTGCGCGAGAGCGCCCGACAAAGCTGTGACGAGTCCGGCATCCATTTGACCCCCTAACAAGTATTGTGCAACGGATATGCCATTTCTTTGTGTCAAAAATACCTAAACTAAAATGACGTCAAAATGAATCCTTAGCGAAATGAGCTCTGCGCCATCAAAGAAGTGACGTTAGATTGTCGCCATGTTAAAAAGTTTACATGATGTCACCACAAATTTTAGACGGAAAATTGGCGTCACAAAATCTTCTCAACAGATTAGCTAACGCTACAAAAACTTGGCCCAGCAAAGCTCATTTAAAAATTATTCAGGTGGGAGAAAACAAAGCTTCTACCAGTTATATTCGACAAAAAGAAAAAGCGGCCGGACAAAGTGAATTACGATTCACACATGAGAAACTACCTCGCCATACAAGTCTAAAAGAAATCCAACGAGTCATTGAAAAAAACAATCTCGACGATGATGTCAGTGCCTTTATGCTTCAACTTCCACTGGATTCCGATCAAAATCCACAGCCCACTGACATTCAAAAACTTTTAGAAAGTATTTCACCCGACAAAGATGCCGATGGTTTGCATACAAATAATTTAGGAAAACTTTTCGCAGGTGAAAGCACACACTCAAACTGGCAAGCGCCACTCCCTGCAACAGCCCTAGGCATTATGAGACTTCTTGAACATTACCATTTAGATCCTCAAGCTAAAGACGCGGTTGTCATCGGTCGCTCTCGACTTGTCGGTGCACCCACCGCCACCCTACTCACTCACGCAGGTGCGACAGTAACGCTTTGTCATCGGTCCACTAAATTTCTCAATGAAAAAACAAAAACGGCTGAAATTCTAATTGTTGCCGCCGGCATTAAAAACATAGTGGGTGTTGAGCATATTCGGCCAGGCGCCATCATTGTCGACGTAGGAATTCACGTTGGCCCCGATGGAAAACTCAGTGGAGATGTCAAACCAGAAGCTCAAAGCTACTCCTCTTTTTATTCACCAGTACCCGGCGGAGTTGGCCCCATGACCGTGGCCTGTCTTATTGAAAATACTGTACGCTTGTTTGCTAAAAAAAGTCATTTTGAATTGAAACTATGAACTACGTTATTGAAACCGAAAACCTTTCAAGAGTTTATCAAAGCTACAAAAAACCCGAAGGACTTAAGGCTTCTATTAAAGGTTTTTTTAATCGTGAATACGAAGTAAGAACTGCGCTTAAAGCCACCAATATTAAACTCGAGCGTGGACAAATTGTAGGTTTAGTCGGATCTAATGGCGCTGGTAAAACCACTCTGCTCAAACTTCTGTCTGGCCTGATATACCCTTCCAGCGGAACAGCTCGAGTTTTGGGTTTTGAACCCTGGAAAAGACAATCTCAATATTTAAAAAAAATCAGCTTACTTTTAGGACAAAAAAATCAACTTTGGTGGGATCTCCCAGCAGCCGACAGCTATGATCTACTCTCTACAATTTACGAACTCGACAAAGGGGCTGCAAAAAAACGAGTTAAAATGTTATCGGAAATGCTCGATTGCGCCCACCTTCTCCACGTTCAACTTCGAAGATTATCCCTAGGCGAGAGAATGAAAATGGAAATTATAGGATCGCTCCTTCATGAGCCCGAGATCCTTTTCTTAGATGAGCCGACAATTGGGCTCGACATTGTTGCACAAGCTAAAATCAGAGAATTTTTAGCTGATTACGTTAGAGATCGTGCTCCCACCATTATTCTAACTTCACACTACATGGATGACATTTCTAGACTCGCTAAAAGACTCTTACTCATTAGTCGTGGCGAAATTGTTTATGATGGTGGTGTTCAACAATTTGTTAAGCAAGTAGAAACTCGACAAAAAATTATTATAAGCACTGAAAAAGCACTCCAACATCCGATTCAACTAGACAATGGCAATGAACTCGCCGCAGGACAAAGTTATTTTAGCACCGACGTAGCCCCCCACGAAGTTGGAAAACTACTTCCCAAAATTTTAGAACAAAGTTCAATTCGTGAAATTAAAACGGAGGACATGGATTTTGAAGACGTCATTCGTCGCTTTCTTGAAAAAGATCAGCGCCGCATCCAAACTAGCCATACTGAGTCAGTTTGAATATAGAATGAATCTTTTCTTCGATGCCGTGGTGCAACCCGCGATCACGGCTTGTGTGGAAATGCTCCTATGGATAGCCATTTTCAAAAGCACAGGAGCCAGCCAATTTGGCGGCTACAATTTATACAGCTATCTTCAATACGTACTTTGGGCCGCGTTTTTTGCACGTATATCGATCTCTTGGATGTATGAATACAAAATGGTGAGTGATGTCGACACTGGTGCCATCAACGCCATTCTTCTTCGTCCTTTTTCATTTTTCTCATTCTACTGGGGACAACTTGTTGGGTACAAAGCTCTTACGGGTTTTGTATCATTATTAATTCCATTCACCATCGGTTTTTTTTATCCCGAAGCTTTCCACTACAATCGATTACCACAAATATTTTTTATGATTTTTATGTTTCTATTTTTTGTTCACACTACAGGATTCATTCTTTCTTCTATGGCCTTTTATTGGAATCGAGTCTTTTCTTTTTGTGTAGCCAAAAATCTTATAATGGTTTTCTTTTCGGGAGAACTTTATCCTCTTGACCTCTTACCCTACCCCTACAAAGAACTCGCCTTGTGGCTCCCCTTTCCATGCGGTGTTTATGTTCCTGTCGCTTACCTAACCGGAAGATTGGGACATCAAGAATTTCTCGAATGTCTCATTCGCCTCGCCATCATTAATGTTTTTGTTTACTTTGGAGCTCAAGCTCTATGGCGCAAAGGATTGAGAAGTTACTCAGGTACAGGTGCATGAAGATATCTAGAATTTTTCTATATTCAAAACTTTTCAACACATTATTCCGCTTAAGTTTTATTGCCGACATTCAATACCGCGCCAATGTGATTATAAAAATATTTGCCGACATGTGTTGGTATTCGGGACAAATTGCTATTTTCGAAGTTCTTTATCTACACACCCATCAAATTGCTGGCTGGAGCATTTATGATGCTAGGCTTTTGCTCGGATCACTTTTTTTATCTGACGCCATATTCATGGTTATTTTTTCTGAATCAATGGAGAGATTTTCTGAAAAAGTCATTCGTGGAGAGCTGGATTTACTCTTAGTAAAACCCGTAAACTCTCAATTCCTCATGAGCTGCCAGAGAATGAGCACGGCTTACATGGCCAATATTTTCATTTCTCTTATTTTTCTAGTTTTAGTTAACATTTATTCAAGTTTAGGTTTTTCTATTTGGAGATTTTTAGGCGGACTCACTTTGGTTTTCTTTTCCGTTTTAATCACTTATTCATTTCGAATATTTTTTGCAATGATGGCTATAGTTTTCAGCCGCGTCGAAGCCCTTAACTATGTTTGGTATCAATTTTATCGCTTTGGAACGCGTCCCGATCAAATATATCCTAATGCTTTACGATACGTTTTTTTAAGCGTGCTGCCCATTGCTTTCATGGCCTCAGTTCCGGCAAGAATTTTTTCGGGCAAAGGAAGTATTGAATATTTTATAGCGGGAATTTGCGTGCCTTTAACCTTGTTATTTCTTGTCTCTCAGTGCTGGAACAAAGTGATTAAGCGTTACTCATCAGCCAGTAGTTAAAGAGTCGGAAATAATATTAAAGACTCACGGCAAGGCCCCGCCCTTAAGTTTTCACCTTACGGCTCAACTTCGGGCACCCCGAGTGAGTCTTTAATATTATTTCCGACTCTTTAAATTCCGGCTTTTTCCATACACTCAATAGCCTTATGAGCTGTAAGCATTTGAAGGTCGGGCAACTCTAAATCTTCATCAACAATGACTTTATATTGACTTTGAATTTCTTTTTCAGAATCTTTTGTACATTGAATGGCTGTTTGTAATTTAGAATCTTCTTTTCGTTTAAAGTCAGCCTTACCCTTTATCGGCAGCAAGGCACCGGGCAGATCGCTCATAAATAAACCACCCATTCCAGGCGCCACTTTTTCGCTAGATGGTCTTTTTACAATCAAATCAGGCACAATTCCCTCAAATTGAGGAGAACGATGTGAGCCCAAGAAATAATAGGAAGTTGTCACTTTAAGCATCGGTAAATTTGCAATTGGAGAAGCCACAATACCTTGCGCAGTGCCCTTTCCGAAGCTGCGATCTCCTATAACAATGGCTCTATTATAATCTTGTAGAGAACCCGCCAATATTTCACTGGCAGAAGCGCTATTGTTATCAATTAAGACAACGACATTCTGCCGAGTGGGTTCAAGTTCCGGCAACGGAAGCACTACGGCATCACGAAGATCACTAAAACCAAATCGTTCTTTTCCGTAAATCAAAGACACTCCACTTTCTTTAACAAATGTTTGCACGGCCTTAAGTGCAGTTCCAAGAAAGCCTCCAGGATTTCCACGCAAATCAAGAACAATAGATCTTGATTTTTGAGTATCAATTTTTTTACGAAGTTTCTCCGCAGTTTCTTCCTGAAACTGCGTCATGCTTATTGCAAAATGCTCGTGAGCAATTTTAGAGGAAAGCTCATCCAAAGTGTAAGGCGCTCTCTTCACCATAACTTTTATTGTTCCAATTTTTTTTCTTTCAACTAGCAATTCAACATCAGTGCCTTCCGTTCCCTTTAAAGACTCACGCCATTTATCAACATTTTTGAGCTCTAAATTAACATTCTCACCATTAATAGCTGTGATCACATCGCCATATTGAAGCTTTGCAGCTTCGGCTCCTGTATTGGGAAACACGGTGACAACTTTCATTTTTTTATCAGATTCAAATATCAAAGCACCAATACCCACCACTGTGGTTTCTGATTTCTTCATAGATTCATATTCTTTTTCAGGCATCAATTCAGTCATAGGATCTAAGCCCATAAGATATCCTTGAACGAGTAAAATGGTTTTGTATTCCTTGGGAGGCATTTCGATTTTCTCAACTTCAGACAAATGTTTATCAACTAATTTTCTAAAAGCTGAAAATTCTGACAATCGGCGAATTCTGCAAAGATCAACCATTTTCCTTTCGGATAAATAACTTTCATTTCTTATTTTTGTTCGGAGCTCTTTTGAAAGATCTCGCCCTCTGAACAAAACCAACGGAAGAATTTCTTGCCCATTCTCATTCTTTATCGAAATCAAATTTGGTATAGCTAAGCGCTCCGCCTCTGCTCGAAGCATAATTTGAAAGGAGGGCTTTGAATTTACTAAAATAGTATTTAAAGAATTCACATAAGGGTAAATGCCGTTTTGATCGGGACTCACATGCTCTTGTCGAGCCAAAGTTATCAATGTCGACAAAGCTTCGAAATTAGTTTTTTCAGGATTAAAATCGCTCAAAGATTCTTTTAGATTTTTAAATTTATCTTCAGAACTTGGAACACCGGCGGGAAGATCGTTTTTGATTTTCTCTTCAACTAAAGTGCCTTGATATTGAAAAGTATCCTTATTTTGATTCACCCATTGCGAATCATGAATCGATAATAGCATTTCATCAAAAGTTTCTTGGGCACTTAAGGAATGATTTTTACGCTGCCCACATCCCGACAAAAAACTTAAAACAACTAACAACAAGAAGGTATGACTTTTATTTAAGGCTCCCATTTTAGCTCCAATTTAGGTGATATTGTGTTTGGCAGAAGGGACCCCTTGAGGTCAAAGATAAAAACCTTAATTTTAATTAATTTCAAAATTTTAGAATTTGGATTGAAACTCAAGAAGAGCGGCATAATCGGAATTCAAAACAGCTATGTCTTCATGAAACAAATCAACATCAGCCAAGACGTTAATTAAGTTTTTAGTGATTTCGACTTCCTGCCCTACTTTAAAATGCCAGCTCGAATCGCGATAAGATTTTAAAGAACGCACAAAAGCCATATCTTCAGCACTCAAGATTCTACCGCCTTTCTTGGACACCAACGAAACCTGAAAGGCGAGTTTATTCTTAATCCAAGGCTTTTGAATTTCTTCGAGAAATCTTTGCGGATCGGCATAACTCAACAAGCTTAAACGAGCCTCATCTAAGCCAGTCACTTCTTTTATGAGAGCGGGAAGTAAAGCTCCAGCCATTCGAGGATTAGGCTCAACCAAGACTGGATCGGGGTTCGCCCAATTTGCGACCTTAATCTCCAAATGTGCCGGACCGTATCGGAAGCCCAAGGCATCGAGGACTTTTTTACCATAAGCCTCAAGCGCCTCTCGTTCGGGCGCGAATTGAGATAAAAGCCGAGTGTTTTGCTTTACAAAACTACCATTAGCTAAGCGAAGATTTTCGTACTCCATAATGTAAGCCAAATGATGTTTTCCAGCACTGCTTATAAACTCAACGATATATTCCGTACCCTCAAGAAACTCTTGCACCACAACCTCACGATTGGGCAAAAGGAGGCTATTAAAAGGCTTATTTCTTATGGCCCAAAAAGCTTCTTCTAAAGCCTGGATATTATCCACGGCCGCCACATTTTCACTTCCTGCGCCATGCGTGGGCTTAACAACAACTGGCCATTCGGGATGAATGTTCTTTTTCCAATCGAGAACATCACTCCACTCGATAGATCTCATTTGCTTAGCAGAGCGAATTCCCTCGTGAGATTTTAAAACCATATTCGAAAGAAATTTATCTTTTCGAGCTTCACTCAATTCAAAATCATTTCGTCTTGATAAATTTAAGCGTTCAGACAAATAGTCCGCCATCACCACACCGGTGTCAGTCCCAGGAACTATAAAATCAGGAGCTAATTCTTTAATTTGAGGTAGCAACTCATCCCAAGATTGAGCTTGATTAAAGATCTCCCTCGATCCTTCAAAATCTTGAGCTTGGTAGGAAGACCTAAAGACTGGAGGCACCTCGTTCTTAGAATGCAATGCTATGATTTCATAACCCAAGTCTTTAGCGGCAGCGGCATACAAAGAACCCGACGAATAGGGATCGACAACTATGACCCTTCGAAGATTTGTAATAAATTCCTGGCACGACCAAAGAGGTCCAGAAAAGCTTAGAGATAAAGCTACGACTAAGGCTAAAATCATCGAGTGCTCTTGGTTAGCATGAGCACAAAAATCATTCAAAACTCGAAACCTTACAAAGTCTTACACTCCAAACTTGAAGGCATGAAGATCTATTGTGCGCTAAGAAACGGGCCTGGAATATTAAAACTAAAATTTATTAATATCTTTAAATTCAAAGACTAGAGCATCTTGGGGTGAGCGACGAGGCAACGCCTCGAGCTTCAGGGGCCGCCCAAGCCGCTCTAGTCTTTGAATTTAAAGATATAGATAGATTTCCAGGCCCGTTTCTTCGCGCACAATAGATTCAAAGGCCGGGGGGATTAGCGGAAAATTAAATTAAATTCGCAAGAATTATCAGCACTTCTGAGTTCTTTATGCGCCCTTTTTGAAGCACGAGTAGCCTGCCAAAGACTATAAAATCCAGCGGCCCCCATCACACCAAAGGCCCACTCCGCGTGCGGATAATTGATCATTCTAAGCACCGTTAAAATTCCCGTTGAAATCATAGAAGCGCCCAGCAAACCAAAGGTCGATTTTAATAAAATACTCGCCCTATCTTCTCCCAATAGATGCCTATTCTCTGCTCGAGTTGTGAAAGAAAGATCCCAAGATCCCTGCGCAAAAGTAGCCAGAGCTGCCGTTGATAGAACATTCCAAGCAGCTGGCCCAAACTCTTGAGAATGCCCCATAAAAGTCCAACCTGTTTTTAAAACGGCCATAAAAAGGACTTCAAAAGCATACCAACGACCAAACTGCTCCACCCAATCACAAATCGACTTCAGCTGCTTTTCTCGATCAGCTTCGAGTTTCAACCCAAAAGTCGCTAAAGCTTTAGACAAGCCCGACCCTAAACCACCACGAGTGGTCATCCACCCATAAAGAGTTTTGGCAAAAAATTGAACATTGCCCGACAACAAACCCACCCAAGCCCCCATCGCCAAACTCAACGGCCACGGAGTGGATCCATCCGATATTCTTAAACTCATAAAAGCAACGCTGGTCTGAAAGCTTCCCCTGACAAGAGCAAAGGTCCAGCGATAATTTTTCAACATGGATTTTTTAATCTTGGCATAAAATTTTTGAAGATCCTTTTTTGGGCGAGGAACATACTTAATAGATAGCGTCGCCTCCCTCTCCAAAGAAGCCATCATTCTAGACAACGAAGATTGTGAATCCTCAAGCATAGTTTTGAAATTTTCATCGATCTCTATTTGAAGTTTAACGGCTTTATTTAGTTTTTTTTGCGAATGAATTTTATGAACGAGCTCCGATTCGATTTGCGCCCAATCATCGTCTGTTGCAGTGGCCAATCCATCGATGAGAATTTCCTGTTTATGATGTTGAAGCTTTAACTGAACAGACTCAAGACGAGCCTCAACATTGAAACATACGAAAAGGAATAATAAAAATAAAGTCCTCAAAAACCCCAAAATCACCGGGAAGTAGTTTTAGTAACCCTTAGGTAGTTCAGCAAGTGTGTAAGATTTTTTAATAAAGGCCTTTATTATAAGTCTAAGCTCCTTTAAATCTAATAGAGCCGAGGCGGAAGGAGTTTCACATCCATGAAACGACATTTATTACTTCTTAGTTTCTTCTTTTTAATGTCTTGTCAAAAAAAAGTTGGAGTCGAGAAAAAAACGATCTGGATTTACACTAGTCTTTACAAAGAAGTTCTTCCAAATTTCGATCCTTACTTTAGAAAACTTTTTCCTGATTTTAATATTCAGTGGTACCAAGCTGGATCCGAAGACATCTCAGCCAAAATCCAAGCCGAACTCAAAGGTGCCAAAACACAGGCCTCAATTCTACTCACGTCTGATGTCTTTTTTTATTTAGAAATGTCAGAAAAAGGAAAATTGTTAAACCTCGATGGAGAAGCTCTTAAAAAACTAGATCCACTCTTAGTGAATCCCGAGAAAAATATTGTTGTCATTCGATATCCAGTTATGGTGATGGCTTTCAATCCAAAATTCGTAAAAGAAAAAGAAGCCCCCCTAAGCGTTGCTGGAATGCTAGAGCCAAAATTTAAAGGAAAAATCACCATGCCCTCACCTCTTCAATCTGGAACAGCATTAACCACTCTTTTTTTTCTAGAAAGAAAACTCGGAAAGGGTCTCAATACAAAACTTAAAAATAACGATGTCCTTGCTGCCGGTGGAAATGGTGCCACATTAGGAAGAATTCTCAGTGGAGAGAAACCCCTAGGGCTACTTCTCATGGAAAACGTCCTTCAATCACACGAAAAAGGACAAGAAGACATCGTCTATCAAATTCCACAAGAGGGAGCGATGCCCATTCCCTCACCCATTGCAGTCTTTAAAGATAGCGATCACCCCAATGAAGCTAAAGCTTTAGCGGAATGGTTCATGGGAGAAGAAGCGCAAAACATCATTCGTAAAGCTTGGCTTTATTCACCTCTACCTCAAATCGCAGCCCCCAATGGCGCGCCCGAATATTCAAAACTTAAAAAGATGGATTGGACTTGGGCTCAGCTAAAAGAATGGAAAGAGCAACGCGAAGATCTTAAAAATCGTTTTCAAAAAACCGTTTTAAGATAATTTTACATGAACGAATTTTGGCTCAATGTTATTCAAAACACTCTGCTCATGATTCTTGGCGTCTGCGCCTTATGCAGCATCATCGCCCTCCCCCTCTCCTTTGCACTCGAAAGATATAAGATTCCCTTCGGAGAAGGAATTTTTAGAGCCCTCACCATTCCCTATGTTTTTCCTAGTTATATACTAGCCATTTCTTGGATCACTCTCGCTAACCCCACTGTAGGCTGGCTCAATAAAATTCTTCCCTTCAATCTGAACATCTACTCGATTTGGGGAATTATTTTTGTGGAATCTTCCGTTCTCATGTCACTACTTTTTTTAAATCTTCGTTCAGCTCTTCAAAAAATTGACCCCACACTCGAAGAAGCTGCTAGACTCTCCGGCGCCTCCGCCTGGCAAAGTTTTTGGCTTGTGACCTTTCCCATGATTAAAAAAAACTTTGCAGGTGGACTACTCTCTATTGCATTAGCTTCTTTAGCAAGCTTTGGCGTTCCAGCAATGCTGGGACAAGCTGGGCGCATATTCGTGATGACAACTTCAATTTACTCTCTCATCAAAACTGGGAGTGAAAGTAGTTTTAATGAAGCTTTAGTGATTTCAAGCCTCACTCTTATTCCCACTCTTCTTTTAGTCATCTTAGTTAGACGCTGGGACTCCTCAAAATCTAAAAATCTTGCCTCTGCCAAAGCCTCTCGAAGTGAAAAAAAAGAAGCCAGTTCTTTGACTTTAATCACAACTCTCAGCATTTCTTTTCTTGTCATTTTTCTAATGGTGATTTTACCGGTAACGACTCTCATCCTCTCTAGTTTTCAAAAAAGTCTTTCAGAGATTTCTATAAACAATTTTTCTCTCCGTGCTTGGGACTATGTTCTCACAACTCTTCCACAATTTTGGAACAGCTTTCAGAACTCTATAATCTGTGCCCTTCTCAGCACTCTCATTTTAGTCTTCTTGGCTTTTTCCTTAGGCCTTTTGAACAAACATTTTGAAAAAAAGCAAAATGTGCTGGGCCGAAGAATCATTACAATCATTGAAACTCTTCTCTCATTTTTCTATTCCATTCCTGGAACAGTCTTAGCCCTGGGACTCACAGTCATCGTAAGTTTTTTGGGTTTGGATTATTTACAAGGAAGCTTAAACTTAATCATTTTGAGCTACTGCTTTAAATACAGCAATCTGGCCCTTAAAAACTTGTCTCCTAACTTTAATTTTATTCACCCCTCGTGGATTGAAGCTGCCGAAATATCCGGAGCAGGTCCCTGGAGTCGAATTTGGTGGATTTATATTCCCTTACTTAAAACTGCACTTCTGGCCACTGCAACATTAGTGTTCATGCCCACTTTAAGTGAGCTCAGCATGACTCTACTTTTATCAGGCCCCATGAGTTCGACTTTAGGCGTCCTCCTTTTCGAACTCCAAGAATATGCCGATAGATCTTCAGCCGCTGTTGTTGGCACTTTAATTTTAATCTTCGTTCTTGTTTTACAAAGATTTTCACGGAGAAACTATGAAATTGCTCGTTAATAATATTTCAAAATACTTTGATCACAGCAAAGCTGTTATCGAAGACATTTCGCTCGTAGTGCAAGAACGAGAATGCGTTGGACTCTTGGGACCCTCGGGCTGCGGCAAAAGCACATTGCTCAGAATCATTGCTGGATTAGAAAGCGCCAGCAAAGGAGAAATTCACTTTGATCATGAATGCTGGGTTGAAAAGGATTTTTCACTTTCACCTGAAAAAAGACTTCTCGGTATGCTCTTTCAAAATTATGCACTCTGGCCCCACATGAGTGTATTGCAGAACGTTTCTTTCCCTTTAAAAATGCAAAAAAAATCTAAAACCGAACAAAATAAACAAGCCTTAAACGCACTCGAAAAAGTTCATTTGAGTGATATGGCAGAAAGAATGCCTGGCACTCTTTCTGGCGGACAACAACAACGAGTGGCTTTAGCCCGTCTCTTAGCCCAAAATCCACGTTTAATGCTTTTAGATGAACCTCTTTGCAATTTAGACGCCAGTTTAAAAGGTGCTATGAGAAAAGAAATTCGAAGCATTCAACAAGAATCCAACCTCAGCGCCATATTAGTGACCCATGATTGGGCTGATGTAGAAATTCTTTGCGACAGAGTTTATGTTATTCATCAAGGAAAAATTCTTCAGGAAGGCACGCCCAAAGACATCAAGAGTCGCCCGGCTAACCGATTTGTTGAAGATCTTCTCCTTTAAGGAATTTATGAAAAAAATTAATTGGAGTTTTCTTTTATTTGCCACAATGATTTCGTGTTCTTCAAAGCCCAAAAGCTTAACTGAAGAAAAAACTGAGACTTCCAACGCCTTAGACAAAGAAAAAACATACATCCTCGAATCCATCAACGAACGAGACATGACTCAAAGCCCCTCTCTTAATCTTGATGTTATAGCCTCCGAAGACGGAAAAGTGGTTTTCGCAGGAGGAGCTTTTTCTGTGGGTGGTCTTTTAAGAAGTGCTCTATTCAAATCAGAAGACGGCGGTGTCACCTGGAAGGAAATAGAAGCCTACGTCTATGGAAGCAGCGTGACCGATATCGATATAGTTAAAAATCAAATCAATGTTTTTTTAACCTATGGGATTGAGGGGGCCTTTTTTAATGGAACACTTCGCTCTTTAGACGGAGGACTCCAATGGAATCGTCTCGAAGGACTTAGAGATGAAAAGAATCAAGAGAAGATTAGAGCCCATATTGGATGTTGCTTTGAACAAGCACTCAAAGGACATTTTAAGAATGAGAACGAAGGTTATGTCCTGATTAGTGACTACAGATACCTTCTCTTAAAAACTTTAGATAGTGGTCAGAATTACACTGTCGAGAAACTCTTAGCTAAAGTTCAAAAAAATCCCCCCAAACTAAAAGAAATCAACAAAAGCCTATCCCCTTACGAGTATAGAATTCGTCAAAGTAAAAATTTAAATTCAGAAAAAATCCCTTTAGCCTTTGAAATTGAAAGCCGAATTGCCGGAAAGACTTCCTGGAAAAAAATATCAGAATTACCTACTTTTTGGACCCTTGATAAAGTCACTTTGAAAGCAACGCCAATCCCCTAAAATTCAGACTCGTCATTTCAATTTTCTAAGCCCATCTTTTTTGACTGAACGCTATTAAAATGATTTTCTCTGCGAGTGGATACTTCCCTAAAAAAAAGTCCCCTTTGGAATGAACACCAAAAACTTGGGGCTCGCTTTGTTCCTTTCAGTGGTTACGATATGCCCGTTCAATACCAAGGGGTTTTAGTTGAGCATCAAGCCGTTAGAGAAAAGGCTGGTCTTTTCGACGTTTCGCACATGGGAGTGTCTATTTTCAGTGGACCGAATATTTTAGAAAAGATCAACACCATAATCACGCGCGACGTTTCTCAATTAGCCGTCGGAAAAGGTGCTTATACACTCTTGTGTCGTGACAATGGATATTGTGTAGACGATCTTATTCTTTATCGAATTGAAAATGAGAAAATCCTCTTTGTGTTTAATGCCTCCAACAAAGAAAAAGATTTTGAGTATATTCAATCCAAACTCAAAGGAAATGATTTTAAAGCGACTCCACCCAGTGAAGACTGGGCGCTCATTGCTCTTCAGGGACCCTCTTCCGTTAAAATTTTGAAGGATTTGGGCC
The DNA here is from genome assembly GCA_018001635.1 of Pseudomonadota bacterium. Lineage (GTDB taxonomy): Bacteria > Bdellovibrionota > UBA2428 > UBA2428 > UBA2428 > JAGNHS01. The sequence continues at coordinate 14,171 of JAGNHS010000063.1, forward strand.
TTAAAAGCTGGCCCGAAACATTTTCTGTAATTGAGCATAGTATTTCTGGAATTTCTTGCACCTTGCTCTTTACTGGATACACCGGCGAATTGGGTTGTGAAATTTGCGTAAAATCTCAAGACGCTGCAAAACTTTGGAATGAACTTCTAAAGAGTGGAAAAAACGAAGGCCTCATTGCCTGCGGTCTCGGCGCAAGAGACACCTTAAGGCTCGAAATGGGCTATAGTCTTTACGGCCATGAAATTAGTGAAGAGATCAACCCCCTTGAAGCCGGACTTTCGTGGGCTGTAAATTTTTCCAAAGAAAACTTTATAGGCAAAGAAGCTCTCCTCACTTATAAAAACTCCCCCAAAAGAAAACTCATAGCTCTCAAAAACAATTCTAAGCAGGCGCCCAGAGGAGAAATGCGAGTTTATGACGCCACTGGCCGAGAAGTCGGCTTCATAACTTCTGGCTCATTAGCCCCTTCCTTGGGTCACGCCATCGGATTAGCCCTAGTTTCGACAGATTCTAACGCTCCTTACTCGGTGGGCATAAGAGATAAAAAAATACCTTTTGATCTTACGAAAAGACCTTTTTATAAGAAATTAAACAAGGAGACTTAATCAATGTCAGAGATCCCCTCTTCATTAAAATATACAAAAGATCACGAATGGGCTCAAAAACTCGAAGCCCCTAAAACACTAAGAATCGGAATCACTGACTTTGCTCAAAATTCCCTAGGCGATGTCACCTATTTGGAACTTCCTGAGATTGGAAAAGCCTTTAAAAAAGGTGAAATCATTGGGACAGTAGAAAGTGTCAAAGCCGTTTCTGATATTTACGCTCCAGTAAGTGGAAAAATCACGGCTGCTAACAGCTCTCTTTGCGATGAACCTTCTTTGCTCAATACAGATCCTTTTGGGAAAGCTTGGTTAGTTGAAATTGAAATGGAAAACGAAGCCGATTGGAATGCTCTGTTAAGTCCTGAAGCTTATTCACAACACGCACACTAAAAAACAGGAGACGCGAATGCGCTATCTGCCACTGACCCCCTCTGAAGAAAAAAAAATACTTAATGACTGTGGAGTGAAAAACTTTTCAGATTTGCTAGACAGTGTTCCCCC
>JAGNHS010000091.1 GCA_018001635.1 Pseudomonadota bacterium
GGATTGTCCGCGCGAAAGCATTAAATCGGCGAATCTTTTTCTTCCCCCATAGAGGTCTATGTCATCGCCAAAATGTCTACGCATAGTTTTTGTCAAAGGACGCTTAAAATTCTGAACTTCTAAAATCGCAATCGCTTCGATTTGCTCTACATATAATATAGGAATTGGTTTCCAGGGCGTTGGCCAAACCAGACTGAAATGAATAGCCAATTAAAATTCGCTTTATTAAGCTCGTGCTTTTTTTTGTTTAATTCGTCCGGCGTCAATGGAGCAGATGCTTTTCGAACCTTAGCAGTTTTTTGATAGAAAGCATCAATGAGCCTTTGGCGTTCGTAGCCTTTCGGGGTAGTAACAGGCAAAAACGGACGAGCTAATTTCCTACATATAAAAAAGCCCCATAAATTGGCCAATTTTAGAATTTTTTGAATATAGCGAATGCTAAATTGTTTGGAGTAGAAGTAGTCATAAATTACATCGTTATGATAAAACCAGTCTGACGGCTCAATTCCTACAAAGATGATCATTTTTTTTGCTGCTCGCCAAATTGCATGACCACGACTTTGCATGATTGATAAGTCTGTTCTAGATGCTGAGCGCTTTCTAATAAACCTTTGCTCAAATTCTAGTACAAATTCATTCGGAAGTATGGATTGATAGCGGAGCCTATTTTCATTATCTTTTTGTTCCAATGCTTTTATCTGTCGCTCTTGACGCTTAACCATTTCCAGCGCATTAAGCTGCTTGGCTCGTACACTAGCCTCTTCCCAAGTCATTAAATTGTGGAAACCCAATGCACGCCAGCGTTCTTTCGGGACATCCCACTCCTTTTTTGGCTTTTTTGCGGCCGAAAGACTGGCATCGGATTTTTTATGTGAAACAAACTGAACTTTCCATTTTGGAGTTTTCTTCTTCCACTTCTGTTCTCGGATGTAATAGCCCATGATTCCTCCAGATTTTTACATTTCTTATCGGAGGAAACGGTCGTAGTATCACATTCTTTTTAATGATTAAGTTAATCTCGGTTTGGCGGAATATGACATTTTTCTTGTAAAGTGTCATTTTTCGCGGATAATAGATTCATGACCCCATCACAAGAAGCAAAACTCAGAAAACTTGGCCCCTTCAATCTTTATCAGGCTGAGGAGATTGGAATTAGTCATCAAGAGCTATCAAAGCTTGTGAAAGAAGATAAAATCCATCGCATGGAACGAGGTATTTATTTACATCCAAAAGCCAAGATCACCAGAGAAATAGATTTTCAAATCGCCTGCACTAAATTCGGGCCAGAGGCAGTCGTAGGCGGGCTCACCGCTCTTTACTACTACAACCTTGCTAATCAGGTGCCGCAGCAAACATGGCTTCTTGTCCCGCCAAAACAGAGAACTAGTGCAAAAGGATATCGCCTCATTCGAACTAAAACACCTCTCGAAATTGGGGTTGTCGAGGGCGATGGTTATCGCATCGTCTCAATTGAGAGGGCAATAGCAGAGGGCTTTAAGCTTGCCAGTAAAATTGGCGAAAGAACTGCGATAAAAGCTGCTCGCATAGCCATCCAGCAAAGACTAACCACTCTTAAAAAAATTGGCGTGATGTCTAGGAAACTTGGTCTTGATTCCTCTCTCACCAAATACTTTGAGGCCCTTATAGGAGCCATTGAAGGATGACTACAAAAGCAAAAGGTGAATCAGTCCGTCAGAAACTTGCCGCATTAGCTAAAAAATTAGATACCCAATACAGAAATGTCGAAACAGTATTTTTAATCGAGAGGCTTGTGGCAAGGTTAATTGCTAATAAAAAGCTCGCGAGCCATTTAGTTTTCAAAGGTGGATTTGTTGGCCTGCGGGTTTATGAGTCTCCGAGATATACAGTGGATTTGGATGCTGTTCTTGTAAATTCTAATATTGACCAAACACTTGAGCAAGTTAAGAAACAAGCTGAAGTAGATCTTGAAGATGGAGTTTGGTTTCGATTCGAAAGTCAGGTAGACCTTGCGACCCAAGGTGAATATGGCGGCATTCGTCATGTCTATCGTGCTGGGATTGGGCAAGTTTTAACGAATATTAAAATTGCCCAAATCATTAACTTTGACCTTGGGATTGGAGATCCGATTACTCCTGGTCCAAAAAAGGTAGAGATGGATTCATTGATTAGTAAGGAATCTATTAGCTGGTCAGTCTATCCAATAGAAACAATCTGTGCTGAGAAGCTTCATGCATTGATTTCTCATGGTGATCAAAATTCGCGCTCAAAAGATGTTTATGATCTCGCGATATTTTTGCCCAAGGCAAGCCCAACTACTTTGAAAAAAGCTATTAAAAATTGTTTTGATTTTAGAGAGACTGAAATCCCTTTGAGTTTTTTCGATGAGGTGAGAAGACTCAATACAAGTCGGCTTGAGAAGGGATGGGCTAGTGCAGTGGCTTCGATTTTTTCTGCAAAGACATTTGAAGAGGCATTTGAGGATCTTATAAATGAATTAAATAATTTGGAGAGTCAGTGGTAGATTGGGTTGAAAATGAAAAGTCTATGACTTTTTAGGAGAGGTATCAATTTTTGCCAATTAGGCAAAAGACCGGTATCAAACTTATTATAGGAACCGAAATGTAGCGTTCATTTTGGATTTTTCTTCTTCCATTTCTGTTCTCGGATGTAATAGCCCATGATTCCTCCAGATTTTTACATTTCTTATCGGAGGAAATTGTCGTCCACCTCGTCCGATTCGGACGAGGTTTTTCGCTGTAACTATTTGAAACAATTGAGAGTGATGGTGGAGGCGGCGGAATCGAATTCGACTATCACGGTGGTAACTTTAGTTATCATATCAAAGAATTAGTTTCAATTAACATTAACTTAGCCATCGCAAACGTTTCTCCATTTTACCCCGGATTACCCTACGTTTCTCTGTGTGCTGTTCCCTCAAAGTTCCTTCTCGGGTGATAGATGAATTACATTTAATTAAATTCAATTTTAAGAGAAAAATAATTTGCAGGAATAGTATTTACCCCCAATACTACCCCCAGATGTATCTCGCTGTAGTTGGATTCCCAAAGGCTCCCCCTTTTTAGGATTCAATGGAATTGCGACGTTTTTAAAAACTATCTTGTAATTTTTATCGCTCAAAATAATCATTGTCGATTTCTGGAATAATTATTTTTCTTTTTGCAGAGACTCCTACTTCAGCTTCGATCATTAATTCGGCTATTTTATTGCCGTCCACTAAAACTAAGGTGTCAGAAACAGCTTTTGCATATTCAAGAGCACTGCTTTGATAAGAAGATGTGGTAATGAATATCCCTTTTGAGGCATGCCTTCCTTTTAACGCTCCGAAAAATTTCTGTATATCAGAGCTACTAATTTTGTTTTCAGGCTTATACCTTTTTGCCTGGAGATATATTTTATCCAGTCCCAGTTTGTCTAAATGTACAATCCCGTCAATTCCGAAGTCACCAGACCCGCCCGTATGCTCTACCTTTCCAGTTTCTATTCCATAGCCGAGTGATCTAATTAAATCTAAAACGAGCTCTTCGAATTTGGTAGGGCTGACTTCTAAAAGCTTTTCTCGGAGTTCATCGATTAAAATTTGTTTAATTTCTTTGTATCCATGATTTATTTTTTCTTCTGGGTCCAAATCATCTAAGTTCGACGTTTCATCGATAGCTTCATTTTTTGAATCTGATTTGTTTCCTGCTTTAAATTCTAAATAACCAGAGAAAATTTCTAAGTCTTTCGGCGCAATGGGACCCTTATGATCTTTTAGAAAGTTAATTCCGTCTTTTGTAATAGAGGCTAGTCCTCGTTTTGGAAATTCGATAAGCCCTGCTTTTTTAAGATAGGTTACGGAAATTTTCAGGATAATTGTCGCATAGAACTACGCAGCCAATCTATTACATGACCTTTCTTTTCTGTTCAAGCAATTTAAATAAACATTTTTATTTTGATCCCAATTTCTTACGCTGCCACTCCA
>JAGNHS010000014.1 GCA_018001635.1 Pseudomonadota bacterium
GGATGGTGCCTAAACGTCTGATAAAACCGCGCATGTAGACGCCACCAATATCAGAGCGAGCGGGATGAAGAGCTTTGAGTCCTTCTACGTTTGCACGCCAGAAGCCCTCGACCTTTTCTCGAATGCCGCCTTTAGCGTCGCGCGAGGCGATTTGTCCGCTAGCCGTTTCGAAAGGCAAATAGGAGTCCTCAACAACGGGAGGGTTTTTATAGAATACAAGTGTTTTGGCCGCACCAGCAGTTAAGAAGTGAGCTAATACGTTGGTCATGACGTCGTAGGTTCTTGGAGCTGGTGTCCATAAATTTAAAAGACTACCGTGAGGATCGGCGGAGAGATCGCTTTCACGAGGAGTGCCAAGTTTTGACATGTCAGCTCGACCGCTCCACAAAGCCGGATAGCCCACGACAATGATATGGTCGAAAATGAATTCCCAAGTCACCTGACGAGTGATGAGTTCTGTGGGAACAACGGTTTTTAAGAATTCATGTTCGTATTTACCGAAACTAGCAGCCCATTCAACGAGAGGTTTTTTACGTCTTTCAACAAAAGCATTAAAACGATTTTTAAGTTTAGAAACTGAAGAATTGAATCCATTTCGTTCGTTGATTTCACGAGATTTAGCGCGAGCTAATTGATAAAAGCTGACAAGATCACTTGGATTTATATTAGTGAGATCGTCGTATTGAGCAAAATTTTCCATTTTAGTGAATTCATCAGAGAGTTCACTGGATAAATGAAACCATTCATTTTCTAGCTTAGGGTCTTTAAAGAGCTCATTAAGTTTTTCAGCTTTTACATCGCCCGACATATACATGAGTAATGTGGCTGGATCGACGTTCTCGCGTTCAGAAACTACCATGATGGCTAAAAGATCGGCCATCCTAATGGCGAGCCCCTTGGTTTTAATAAGTGCAGTCAAGGCGTTGCTTTTATCGCGTCGCTTTTGAGCGTAGTCAGTGAAAGATTCTTCTTTAAGTTGTTCTTTAGTTTTGGCTTTTAATACAGGATCCGCATCGACAATAGCTTGAGCTCTTTTTTGTCGAGTTTTTTCGAGATCTTCTCGAATATAAGGAATCGCTAATGCTCCTTTTGAATATCGTGCTCGTGCGGTCATTTGAGCAATTTCGGAGTCATCTTGAGCCTTGAGATCTTCAACTACGCGAGCCATATTGGCGGCTACACGTTGGGCGTCTTGAGCTTTGGCGGCTTCAAATCTTTCTTTGTCGTTTTGTGATTTGAGTGGATTTTCAACACCAAGGCGAAGGTCTTTTTCTAGGCCAATTTTTCTTCCAATAGCGGAATCGGCTTTAACTTTTTTAAAGGGATTAAATCCTTGTTTAAGAACGGGAAAAAATGATTTTTGTTTTAAGCATGTGTCAATGAGGGCGTGTTGAATGGGTAGTATTCCCCAAGCATAAACGCGCATTCCAGCCACGAGAATTCGTTGCCAAGTGCTGAGATTATCTTTGCGAATTAGTCCAGCAATCCAGGACACTCCCATGGTCAATGGAATTACGCCCATAAGAGCAATCGAGCTATAAAGTAAGGGCATTCGATAAACTTCATTGCTGAGGACTTCTCCGGGCCAGAAGCTATAAAGCCAGTTAACACCGTTAATGGCATGATTGTAGAGATTTGGCGCTCCGTTTTTAAGAGCATCGGCCAAGTAGCCATCTTTTAGAGATTGCATGCCGTAGTAAGCGCCGGCGCCGAGTCCCGCAATGCCTCCAAGAGTGATAAAGGATTTTTTCACTTTATCCATCATGTGAATGCGTTCTTTTTCGCCAACAACAGTTCTCCAGACAGTCGTGAAATCTCCGCTAGCAATCGCAGCTTGATACTTGTTTTGATCGTCGCGACTTAAGCGAGATCCATTGATGTCGTGTTTGTTGTTGAGCTGTTCGCTCGCACGAGTGCGAATTTCTTCGTATTGAGTTTGCCAATCTGTCAGAGTGACGGCGTCGAAATTTCTTTTGGCTAATTCTGCATTACTTTTAGCGTGATTCACGAAGCCTGCAATTTGTTCAGGTGAAAAGGCTTCGAGAGCTCTTCTGACGGGAGTGTCGAGATCTCCAAGAGTGGGGAGTGCATTGCCTTGGCTTTGTTTGATGACGGCATCAGCAAATTTTTGCTTGTCCATTCCATTCATTTTTAAATTGGCCAATGTTGAAAGCCAGGTGAGCATGCCGTTGCCCATCCCGATTTTTTCTTGAACTACGCTTCGTGAAAAAATTCCGTGGAGGTGACGAGCTTCGCCGTTTTCTTCGGAAATAACAATGTCGCCCGATCTGATAATGTGTTGACCGTTTTCATCGGTGGGAAGAATAACTTCCTTGTGTCTAGTTGAGTCGGGGTCGATTTCAGTCCAAGGGCGCATGCCAGGATTTCGGAAGCTGATTTTTAAGTGGTCTATATTCTCCACATGTTGAGTGACGTTTGTCGCTAATTGTTGAAAAACTGGAACGGGAGCTTTGAATAAAGACACTTTCAAAAGAAGATGCCTATCGATGCTTCCAAGATTTCCTTGTTTATCAACAAAAACTATTTGCTCTTCATCTTGGGCAAATTGTGTAACTTTTAGTTTTCCAATAACGTGACGAGCAACAACTTTTCCACTTTTAATGGCGGCAATCGAAAATGTTCCATCATCGGCCAATTGTGGTTCTAGAGAATTGTAAGACACGATAGGCAAATTGGCGTTGAATTGGCTGAGTGAATAGCGTTGAGATCCTATTTCTAAATACTGATCGCCTAGTAAGAAAAAATCTGTACGATTTGGATCGAGTTTGGAGAAGTCGCCCGATTCAATCGCGGCCGCACCTTCTTCAATGGCAAGTTGCGTTTTTTGAATGGCCGGATCTTTTTGCTTGGCCGCAACCAGGGCCTCTAATTCGCTTGTAAAATGGGCAACGTCGCCAGGGTTGTCAGATGTTTCGGCATAGACATTGGCAACAAATGCCTGAGGTAAGATAAAGCTCAGACTGAGTAAGAAACTTAAAAATCGGAGTGTAAAACTTTCACGAAAAACCTTCATAGCGCTCCCTTTTGTGCGTTACGTCAAGCCGTTGATTTGGCTCGTGATCCTACAGGAAGAGCAAGCTTTGAGCAAGAATGACTGAGCTTAAATGAGGCCTTGTAAAGACAAATTAATTTTATGGTTTTTCACAAACTATTTGGAGACAATTACTTAAAGGCACTTGGGGTGCCCAGAGCCGAGCCGCTAGGCGAAGGCAATTGGGCGGGGCCTTGCCGTGCCTTTAAGTAATTGTCTCCAAATAGTTTGTGAGTAAGTGAGAAATTACAAGAAGTGCAAAGAATTTATCTAAAGCTTTGCACTTCTTGTTTTTGAGTTTTAACTCTAGAGTCTTAAGTCTCTATGGCTGGCCATTGGAATCCCGTTTTGAGCGGGGCTTTCTTTAATGAAATTAGGAACAGCATCTATCAGAGCCCGTTTGGGATTGTCTGCAAATTCAAGCATGTAGAGCATGGGTCGCAAATTGTCAGCAAAAACTTGAGGAATAACTGAGGGCGATGGGTAGAATCCGCCGTCCCACATACTTGTTGGGCTGAGCTCAAAAGTGAAAGAATATAATCCTAGTTCACCATAAGCCCAATCAAAGAGGACTCCGCTGGCAATGTATAAGTCTGATGCAGGTTCTGGAGTGTAATGATTCCATTGTGACATATCTTGGGCCATTTTTTCAAAGACAGTGCGATCTTCTGCTTTGCCGTCTTTTTCACCAACTCGATCGTTGGTATAGCCCCAAGGATAAAGAATTAATTCTGAAAATGAATGGAAATCTAATGTGGCTTTTAAACGAGTTTGCATTTTGAAGAAATTTCTAACAGCTTGAGTTTCGGGCTCTGAAAAAGGAGATGGGCCCATATAAACTTCAGAATCTGGTTCGGTAGAAGAGCCTCCTGTGCCCCATTGATATCCATAATTTCTATTGAGATCGACACCAACTTTGTTTCCGCCAACAGAGTTTCTATTTTTACGCCACATTTTTCCACGAACACCATCGGTGTAGTCGTAGGTGTGGCCGTCTGGGTTTACGACTGGAACAATGTATATTTCTCTTTGATCCATAAGATCTTTTAAAGCCTGATTGCTGGTGTAATTTTGCAAAAGGTATTCGGCAAAGAGAAGGGGTACTTCTAGGGATAGGTGCTCTCTGGCATGGTGGCATCCAAGATAAATCATTGTAGGAATTTTGAGAGTTTCAGCTTCTGAGGGGGTGTGATTGCTGATTCGAAGAGCAACGATATCTCGGCCCTCAGAGCTTTTTCCAATACTATAAAGAGTGGCTAGTGTTGGGTTTTGAGCTTCGAGATTTCGTAATCGTTGAAGGGCTTGGGGATAAGATGTGAAGCGAGAAGTGGCCTCTTCCTCTAGTTTTAACCAACGTTCTTGAAGTGGAAAGGCTTTGGCGTTGAATCCGGCCGCTCTCACTTTTTTTAAATCGGCATTATTTCCGTAAAGGTAAACCTTTTCTGATGTAAATTCTTCGAGAGCATAGCCGAGATTGGCCAGACGGCTTCTTTGATCTTTATTTTCGGCGTCGACCTCAATGATATGGGTGCTACGAGATTGTACTTGAGTGTGCGCAAATCCCTTTAATGTTATAAAGGACAGCGACAATAATAAAAATATACGAAAAGCTTTTGACATAAATCCTCCCCAGGTGCTTGGTGCAATTAAAGCAGTCGAAGGGAAAAATGTAATCTATGAAGGCCTTAAAAAAAGTTAAAAAAGTTCTCTGCGTCAAAGGTCCCGATGCGCAAAGCTTTTTACACGGACTTTTAACGATTCATGTAAAAAGACTTCTGAGTGTTAAAGGTGATGTTAAGGGATCTCAAGCATTTCTCTTAAATCATCGTGGACAAGTTGAATTTGATTTTACTCTTATTCAGGCTCATGACTCTTTTTATTTAGGAGTAGAGGCTCCCCATTTTGAAGCTTTAAAAAATCGTTTGGAGCATTTTTTAATATCAGAAGATTTAAAAATCTTAGATTTGTCTGAATGTTATTCTGATTTTTGGTGGTCAGTGGATCCAGTCGAGATCGCTGAGGAAAATATTTTTCGATCTTCGTCTAAATTTTCTGAAGATAAAATTTTTATGGGTCGAGAGTTTGAATGGGGTTTTGATTTAAGCTTTCTTCAATTCGGAGTTCCTGTTCGGGAGTTGTGGATAAAACATGGACAAACTCCAAATATGTCATTTCAAAACATGAGTCCTGAGGAATTTTTGAAATGGCGATGTGAGAAGGGATTGCCGATTAGGGATGACGACTATAATTCGTCTCAATTTATTTCAGATCTTCCCTGTTTGGATAGCGTGGCTTTTGATAAAGGATGTTATTTGGGACAAGAAGTTGTAGCTAAGGCAAAAAATCTTGGTCGAGCACCACGAGTTTTTTTAGTTTTTAAATCTGAAACTCCATGGCTTAGATTTTCGAAGATTCAAAATTCTACGGGGGAAGATGTGGGTGAAATCCGTTCGAGTTCTGGAAACTTTGCTTTGGGATTTTTAAGAACGCATGTGTTTGAGAGTGGTGAAAATATATTTTCAGAGGGAAAATCCGTTTTTTATATTAAAAATTCATCTGACAAAAACTTGTAGAAAGTGTCAGCGAGAAGAGTTGTTGGGAAAAGAGTGTTTGTGTATTTCTGTTTCTACGAGGAGACAGAAACAAAATGAAAACTTTAAACAAAATAGGATTTTTAACTTTGGCACTCAGCACATCAGCACTTTGGGCGAACGTCTTGAACATTCAAGTGGCCCCTAAGACTCTTAAGGGCAGCGTGGAAGTTCTAGGCTTTCAAGTTGAAGCTTCTGGTGAACAAGCCATTCTATTAGCGGGCAATGCAGCTTCTAATGTGGCTCAAGCTGGTGGTGTGGCTTTCAAAAAAAGCAGTGAAATGTTGATTGTGACTGGCGATGCGGCTTCTACCTTGGTCGCCAATTCTCTTAACGGTGTGGCAAAAACTGGTGAATACGCTTATGTGAGCACAAAAGCTTTCACTCAAAGCGCATATGATTTGAGTATCAATGCAGTTCAAACTGGCACTGCAAAAGTTTATGATATCGGCTCAAAAGCTACAGCAACCACTAGAGCGATTGCTTTCGGTGTGGCCGATTCTAGTGGCAAGTCTGTAAGCATTTTGGCTGATAGTGGACTCAAAATTCTTGAGAATGGCGCTAACTTTGTAAAAGGTCTTCTTGATCTTTTACTTCCTTGAAGATCGACCCGATTAGGGGCTGGTTTCACCCATCAGCCTAATTCAACCCCAGAGAGCCGCTGCCCAATAAAGGGTAGCGGCTCTCTTTCATTTTTTAATTCTGAAATTTCTTTTAATAAATATTTTTGAAGCTCATAGGCGGCTCTATTGAAAGTTTTGTTTTTAACTTGGGCAATGCTGATGATGTTGTGAACTTTGTTTTTGAAATCATCAAAAACTATGAGCGAAATCCCTCGACTTTTGAGAGAATCCACGACGTAGAGTGGTAGGACTCCACAGCCTAAATTATTTTTTATAAGTTTTGCGACACCTTGAACGTCCATAACATAGGCTCGAACATTGAGTTTTTTGGGCATTTTGCCGAATTCTTGTTCAAACCACATTTTAAGGACGGGATTGCCTTTTTGATATTCAATAAAATCTAAATTTTCAAAATCTTCGAGCGTTTTAGGTCGACTTTTAGAGTCTAGATATCGGGGAGTACAACAAAGGCAGAGAATTTCATCGAATATTTTTTTACTCTCAAGCTCTCGGTCTAGATTGTAAGTGTCCACAAAGGCAAAATCTAATTCACCAGAAATTAATAAAGAATTCATTTCTGAGGCAAAACCCATTCTTATTTGCAAATCGACTTGGGGATGTTGAATACAAAACTTGGCGAGAAGAGGCATTATAATGTTGTTTCCGAATTCTATGGGCATTCCTAGAGAGACTTTCCCGCTAATTTTTTTTTGACCCACTTGGAGTTGAGCTAGGGCGGCTTCAATTTGGACTAGATTGGCGCGACAGGCTTCAAATAATTCTTTTGCGTAGGACGTGGGAATGAGTTTTTTATGATGCCTATCAAAAAGCTTTGTTTGTAATATGTCTTCTAAATGCATGATATGTTGGCTGACTCCGCTTTGAGTTAAACCCAAAGCTTCACCCGCTTTAGTCATGCTGAGATTTTCATAAACTGATACGAAAATACGCAATTCATTTAAATTGATCTGATCGATGATCACCCGTTGTTTATAAGGCGCCTAGCGACTGCGAGTCAAAAGACGGGCCATGAGGAAATACCATCGCTCCTCATCTTTTGCTTTTTGGTGCTGAGCAATGATAGTTTAACGGTGACTTATGGATGTAGCCCTCGAAATTTTGAAAAAATATAAACGAATTGCTGTGGTGGGATTGAGTCCTGATCCTTCCCGAGCCTCTTATGGCGTGACTCAGTATATGATTTCCGCTGCTTACGATATTGTAGGTGTCCGACCCAAAGAAAAAACAATACTGGGTCGACCCTGTTATTCATCTTTGGATGAAGTTCCAAAACCAATTGAAATAGTTAATATTTTTAGAGCCAACGAATTTGTTCCGGAAATTGTTGATGAGGCTATAAAAGTTGGAGCAAAAGCTATTTGGCTTCAATTAGGTGTTTTCAACGATGAAGCAGAAAAAAAGGCTAAAGATGCAGGTCTATTAGTTGTTTCAGATGCTTGTATTCTTGTGGAGCATCGAAGACTCAGAGCCATGGGAAAGCTTTGATTGTTTGTTTTAAGGTGCTTCTGGAATCATAAGTCTAAAAATTAGAAGTAGCTTAGCTTTAAACTTTGACAGCGTTAATTTAATCAAATTAGTAATCATGGGATGTTGCGCGGGATTGCAGTGAAATTTTTATTATTTTTTGTTTTCGTTTCATTTCTTTGGTCGGGGGATGAGGTTGATTCCTTGCCAATCTTAAATACGATGAGGCGCTGTGCTCGCCCGATACTTCCAGACTCATTTTTTTATAAAGGAGTTCCTGAAAAGCGGATATCTCCACAGACAGAGGCTCATATTGTTCAAACCCATTTTCTTTTGCTTGAAAAATTTGAAGAGTTTTTTGAGGAAAGCATCCTTCCAAGGTTAAGAGAAGAGCATCGTCATCAAATTCGTCGAACCACAATCTTCACTTCTAAAATTAAGCCACAAGAAGTTTTTGATGTTTTGCCATTATCGTATAAGAAACTTCCCTATTACATGGACAAAAGTCGAAGTGTGGCAACGTCTGAAGTTAGTGTCACTCTTCAAGGGCAAAATTATAAGTTAAGAGTGGGTCGTTGTGTGACGGATAATTGTAATGGGTTTTATAAAGGTGAAGTGGTTAATTTGTATCCTATTTGTGGACCTGAAGTGATTTTAGTTGATCACGCGCAGTATTTTACTGCGAGGCGCACAGGCAAAACATTTTCGCCTCAAATCGGCGTGCCTTGCGAAGACTAGCATTTATCTTTTAAAATGATTCTTAAGTGAGTCATCTCAATGATTTTGAAAACTTTATAGTTCACCAAAAAAGACTTTCGCCTTTAAGTGTCTCTGCTTACATGAGCGATTTGTCGGATTGGTTGAAGACGGGTCTTAATCTTGAGAAAAAAATTCACAAAGAAGACCTTTTAAAAGCTATAGAAAAATTATCAAAGAAAAATCTTCATAAGAACACTCTGTTTCGTAAACGAATAGCTTTGAGATCTTTTTTAAAGTTTAGAGCTCAGACGGAAGAATCTTATTCAACATTAGCCGAAGAGCTTAAAACTCAATATGAGGATGAGTTTGACCCGCAGGCATTAAGTGTTGAAGAACTCACTCAACTCTGTTCGTTTCCAACTCATGAAGACGCTGAAGCTCTGCGTGATAGAGCCATCATTGAAATGATGTATTCTGCAGGACTTCGTGCTTCGGAGCTATTGTCTTTATCTTGGATGGACATTGATGAAAGACTGCCGAGTGTCAGAGTTGTGGGCAAGGGACAAAAAGAACGATTGTTACCTTTGAGTGCACGGGCGTTATATTGGTTAGAAAGATATAAAAATGAAAAGTTTCCAGAATGGGAAGATCAATTAAAAAAGAAATTTCGTGAAAAAATTTTTGTTTCTAAAAGATTAAAACCGCTGACAAGAATGGCGCTTTGGAAAATCTTTCAAAGACGATCAAGACAGCAGGGCCTTGATCCCGTTCACCCCCATCAACTCCGGCATTCTTTTGCAACTCATTTATTGCAAGGTGGCGCTGATGTGAGATTTGTTCAGGCACTTTTGGGACATAGTAAAATCAACACCACAGAGCGATATCTGAAATTTAATGACGATGACTTACGAAAAATGCTCAATGAATTTCATCCGCTCAAATAATAAAATTATTCAGGTTTAACGTTTTTCGTTCCGTCTGAACACATTTGAGTGGCGTCAGAGACTGTGTTTCCGCCTTGGTCATAAATCACAGATTTATCTACAGTTTCAAACATACATTCGCCTTTTTTGAGCTCATTATCCTTAGCGTGAAAATCATGGTTTGATTGTGCTCGAATCATAATTTCGCAATTGTAACAATAATTTCCAACGGCCTGAATGTTAGAGGCGCCCCCTTTTTTGCCTCCAGATCCCGACATGGGACGTAGGGCGTGATAAAATTCATTGTTGAGAATTTTTACATTTGAGGCTTGATTGAGTTGAAGGCATTTGTCCTGACAAAGGAAAAATTTAGAATTTTTAATGGTATTATTTTTACCTTTTGTTGTGATGCAATCTTCTTCGCAATCTCTATTTATAATATTATCTACAGTGGTGTTATCGTTCATTAAAATTCCATCAAGAGAGCATTCCATTTGTAAATTTTTAATGGTGCTTCCTGGGCTCATCACGAACATGCGAGGTTCACTCTCAGATAGTTCTTCAGGCGCGTGACACTTTTTAGGGTAACCCTCACCTCTCCATCGATAGAGGCAGCCTTTACCATCGAGTGTTCCTTTAATGGTCATAGTTTTTTTAACATTCACAACACATTTTGGCTCGGGGCCCGGGCTTGGATTAGCTTTTTTATAGTCAGTTATGTGCTCGTATGAGCTTTGTGAAGGCCAGTCCCACCCCTGAGTCTCTAGTTGTGCTCTACTCTTGCTTGTGAGAGCCATTCCGAAAATAAGAATCAATGATGATGCATTAAATTTGTTCAACATAGAGCCCCTCTTAATGGTGTCTTAATTTAACCGGGGAGCTTACATGCACTAAATCCCAATCAGGATAAACTTCGGCAGGATAATTTCAAACTTAATTGTTTGTTAAGGGATTTCCCAAGTGAAAAAGGCTAAATGTTGGTTTAAAAAGGTTTTATGTCTCAAAGACCCATTTTAACACATGAAATTCGAGAAGCTTTTTTGGCCTATTTTGAAAGCAAAGGGCATCAGCGAGTGGCCAGTTCTCGTTTAATTCCTGACAATGATCCAACACTGCTTTTCACAAATGCAGGGATGGTTCAATTTAAAGATTGCTTCTTGGGTTTGGATAAGCGCGATTACAGTCGTGCAACTACAACACAAAAATGTGTTAGGGCCGGGGGAAAGCATAACGATCTTGAAAATGTTGGATTCACTGCAAGACACCATACTTTTTTTGAAATGCTCGGTAATTTTAGTTTTGGAGATTATTTCAAAGAAGAGGCCATTCTCTTTGCCTGGGATTTTGTAACTAATGTATTAAAATTACCTCAAGATCGCTTACGTGTTTCTGTGTTTGAAAAGGATGACGAAGGTGCTGAAATTTGGCACAAAAAAGTGGGACTACCTTTAGATAAAATTGTCCGATTTGGCGAAAAAGATAATTTTTGGGCCATGGGCGACACGGGTCCTTGCGGCCCCTGTTCTGAAATTTTTTGGGATCAAGGCCGCGAAGTTGATGGCGATCGTTGGTTAGAGTTTTGGAATTGTGTGTTTATGCAATTTGATAGACAGTCCGATGGGACTTTGGTTCCTCTGGCCAAGCCCAGCGTTGATACAGGAATGGGACTTGAGCGAATGGCTGCAGTGATGCAAGCCGTTCCAAGTAATTACGACATAGACCTCATGAAAAAACTGATCACTGGAGTTCATTCTTACATTGAGGCACAAACACATCAAAAATTAAACATAGTGAGTGCTTCTAAAGAGGAAGCGGCTTTAAGAGTCATTGTCGACCATATGCGCTCAACTGGGTTTTTGTTGGCGGATGGAGTTTTGCCTAGCAGTGAAGGCCGCGGTTATGTTCTTAGAAGAATTTTGCGCAGAGCTTTACGTTTCGGAAAACAATTAGGGCTTAAGGGACCTTTTCTAGCAGATTTATATCCACTTCTTAAAAATGAGATGGGGAATGTTTATCCTGAGCTTAAAGAACGTGAAAAAGTTGTTCGAGATATTTTGCAGCAAGAAGAAGAAAAGTTTTTTGAAACTCTTGAAAAGGGCTTACATCTTTTAGAAGAGGCTTTTTCAAAATCTTCTTCTAAAAAATCTTTAGATCCCGCTTTAGTCTTTAGACTTTACGACACCTATGGTTTCCCCGTTGATTTAACAGAGCTCATTGCCCGCGAAAGAGCTTTCACTTTTGATCATAATGAAGTTCAAGCTTTAATGAGCTCTCAGCAAGAGAGATCTAGGGCGTCTTGGAAAGGCTCAGGAGCTAAGGCTCCAGATGCCAAGGTTAAAGAATGGAAATCGCAAAATATATTTCCTAAACCTGTGTTTTATGAAAAAGCAGAAACATCTTCAAAAATATTGGCGATTAGTCGAGATGCTGAACATGCATGGGTGGCTATTGATCCTTGTCCTTTTTATGCTGAAAGTGGTGGGCAAGTTTCAGATCACGGGACATTAAAACTTTCTAATCAAACTCTTTTAGAAGTTGAAGACGTGCAAAAAGTTTATGAGGGCGGTATTGCCCTTTTGGTTCATGATCCCAAAAAACTTCTTAAAGAAGCTGATACAGTGCTGGCTAAAGTTGATGATGAGCGACGAAGAAAAATTAGAGCCAATCATACAGGAACGCATTTGTTGCATGCTTCTCTACGAAAAGTGCTCGGAACACATGTCGCTCAGGCTGGATCGGTGGTTGATGACAAACGACTTCGATTCGATTTTTCTCATCCTAAATCAGTGAGCCAAGAAGATTTGAAAAAAATCGAATCCGATGTGAATGAGCAAATTGAAAAAGATATTTCACTTTCTATATCTGAAAAAGGCATTAACGAAGCTAAGGCTTTGGGGGCGATGGCTCTTTTTGGTGAAAAATATGGTGATAGCGTTCGAGTCGTTGAAGTTCCATCAGCTTCTATTGAACTTTGTGGAGGCTTGCACGTTTCAAAGACTGGTGAAATTAAATATCTAAAGATTTTATCTGAAGGTGGAGTGGCTTCAGGAACAAGACGCATCGAAGCTATAACTGGAGATGAGGCTATTGTGTATTTTCAAACTCAGGAAAAGCGTTTGTTAAATACGGCCAATATTTTAAAGGTGTCTCCAGAGCAACTTGAAAAGCGAGTTGAACAAATTCTCGATAATCAAAAAAATCTTGAAAAAGAAATTCTTGAGTTAAAAAGAAAAATTGCTACCGGTGGGTCTTCTCAAGGTAAAATTTTAGAAACAAAATATAAGGGTATTTCTTTGAAGTTGCACTTGATTGAAGATGCGGACGTCAATATTTTAAGGCAACGAGGAGATCATTTGCGACAAAATGAATCTTCATTCATTCATATTCTTTGGGCTAATCCTATCATTATGGTTACAGCTAATGTGGAAAAGCTTATCGGTTTCCATAGCGGAAACTTACTATCACAATTGGCTAAGAACTTTGGTGGTAAGGGCGGAGGACAAGATAAAAGCGCTCAAGGACAAATACCGCTTCCTCCTGATGGAGCTGAGTCGTTATTGGCGTGGATCGCTGAGCAAAAATGATGAAGTTTTTTTTATTGGTTTTCTTATTTGTTTTGCAAAATTGCTCTAATCAACCTTCTCGTGCTCGTTTTCCTGGGCCCGTAGGTAGAACTACAGATTTGCAGCGAGCTGAAAACACTCAGGCCGTAATGGGTGGCGCTCACGAACAAGCGAGAATTGAAGATTCTTCGGATCAAAAATCTATTCGAGGAATTGTGAAATTAGCTAAAGGCACGAAAGTTCCCCAAAAAGACTATGTTATTTTTATTTCAGCACGACCATTGCAGGGAGGCCCCCCTTTGGCTGTTTTGAAAATGAAAGCAGAAAAATTTCCATTTAGATTTTCATTGACCGAAGCCAATGCCATGATGATGGGCGGCGCTCAAGCTTTTGAGGGTTTTGTAGAATTAGCCGTTAAATTGGACCAAGTGGAAGATGACGGAAGATTTGATCCCCTCACAAATCAAGCGGGCGACCTTAGGACCTCAGTAAAAACTAAAGTCGGCACCCAAAATCTAGAAGTTGTTATCTCCTCAAAATAGAATCTACGAATTGTTTTTTTCTCCAGAGTTTCACCGCTCCATCGGCGTGCATTAAGTCTATTTCTATAAAATTACATAAAGACACTCGGGGTTCCCGAGGGTCGAGCCCCTTGGCGAGGACCCGAGGAAGGGGGTGCCCTGCCGTGTCTTTATGCAATTTTATAGAAATAGACCTAACGCACGCCTACGGCCGCACCCCACAACTCTGGAGAAAAAAACAATTCGTAGATTCTATTTTGTGGCGATACTAACTCTGCCTTTGTGGGCGATAATTTTTAAACTGATTACGCCTAAGGCGATAATGAGTGGTCCGAGAAATAATCCGATAAAGCCAAATAAGCTAAGTCCGCCCAGGGCTCCAAGAAGTCCTAAAAGTGGATGCAGTTCGCCGGCACCTTTAAGGACTATGGGTTTAATAATGTTATCAACAAATCCAGTGACAGTGAAAATTATGAGCATAAAGGCAGCGCCGGGATATCGATGTTCTAAAAGCAAATAGATCACAGCTCCTAAGCCTGTTGGAGCAGTGCCTACTACTGGAATAACCGATAAAAACGCGGTTAGAACACCAAACAAGAAAGCATGCGGAATTCCCAAAATTGAGTAACCTAAAAAAATTAGAGTGCCTTGGCTTATTGCGGAAAGCAGCGAACCTACAATGACTCCTTTGAATATTGCCTCTGTTGCCTTGTGAAAATCTTCAAACTCTTTATCGCTTAAAGGAATGAGTTTTTTAAAAAAGGCAGAGAGATTAACACTGTTTTCGAGACTATAAAAAAGTGTGAGAGTGAAAATAAAAAGTTCCATGAGAGATTTTGGAATTCTAGAGGCCCAAATAGTAATCCAGGTTCCAATTTTTTTAACGAAAACTGATAATATTTCTAAAACTTTTTCGAAAAGATTAGCTTGCTCGAGTTTATGTCGAATGGGTTCCCACCAATCTGCTGAAAAAAATTGGGTTTGAGAAATAGAAAGTTGAATTTGTGGAAAGATATTGGTTAATTCAGCCCCCACAAAAACAAGAAGAGCTACGATGGGGACTAAGACTCCTAAGGAGAAGCCCAAGGTGCATAGGAAGCTCGCGGCCGGTGATCTTAGGTGTAATTTTCGCCTTAAGGTCATTTTGAGGGGGTTGAGAACTAGGGCCACCAGGAGTCCCAAGACTAGGGCTTGCATGAAGGGCATTAAAATAAATAGGAAAAGGACTACACTGGCCCAGAGAAATACGTGTTTTTCAGGGTTTTTATCGCTGCTCACAGGGAATGATTTTATCTGAGCCCCCCCGGATTGTCCAAATGGGTGACTTCGTGTATTTTCAGGGGCAAATGTCGAAAGAAGACTTAGCTAAATTTGATGGTGTAATTATTTCAACTCCTGGTGGTGGTCACTATAACGTGCAACTTACCAACGGAAAAACTATAGTCGCTAAACTTTCTGGAAAAATGAAACAAAATAAAATTCGATGCATCGTAGGTGATCAAGTCACTGTGGGTGTTTCGGCTTACGATTTAAGTCATGGAATTATCTTATTTAGAAAAAATAAGAAACAAGGAATGGCGGGCCCAGGCGGCGCACCATTTTCCGCCCCATCTAATTAGTCTCCTGTAAAAAAGCTTTTTCACGGACAACTAATTAATTAAGTTTTTATTACTTAAGAGAAACTCCCCAATCTCAGCTTCAAAGCTTTTTCCTTCGGGTGTTTTCATAGAATAAAGTCCCTTCATTCTTCCTGTTGGAGTTTTGAGGGGGCAAAACGATTGATACAAAAATGATTCTCCGAATTGAAGCAAAGGTTGTTTTCCAACAACACCTTCTCCTTTGACATGCTCAATATTGCTAAAACCATCTGTGATAATCCATTGGCGTGAAATGAGTTGTACCGCATAGGGATTAGTATTCTTGATTTTTATTGTGTAGGCGTATGTGTAAATCGAATTTTCGATATTGGTGTTTTGAGAATCCAGTTCGGGCCAAACTGAAATTTCAATGCCATTCGTCACTGTGACGTATGGGGTGGGCTGTGAGGGCTCTTCAACTTTTGACATAATTTAAGTTTCTCCGTAGGTGTTGGCTCTTTTTGAGAATTTATTAATCAAATCCATTCCTCGAATGGTCAGGTGGGCTAAATCAAAAAATATGAGCAAATCGTGACATCCAAAGACCGGGTCATAGGCAGGACGACTTATAACTTTGGCTCCAAAATCAACATACATACTTACAAGTTGGGGAATTTGTGGGCGACCTTTACTGGGGTCGCCTTTAAAAGCATTTTTTTCTAAGGGCTCAATATTGTAGCTAAGATTAGTTTGTTGATTTTCCTCTATGGCCTTAAAAGTGGCTTCAGCATCGTCATTGCTCATAGGTATTAAAGAAGCGAGGCCAAATAAATAACGAGCTTCTTTTAGAGCTACATAATTTCTAAGTCCCCAAAACAAGAGCATGAGAGTGGTGCGCCTTCGATGTTCGGCGTGAATACAAACTCTTCCCATTTCAACGGATTTAGAAAAATCAAGATTCCAGTTTTTAAGATTAAATTCAGTTCCAGAATAAAAACCTTGCTGAGGTCTTTTCGAGCCTTGTAATAATCGAATTGTGGCTACAATTTTGTTTTCAATTTCAATTATTAAATGATCGCAATGAGGGTCGAATTCATCGACATCCATTCCAATCATTTTATTTTCGGGGATTCCCTCTCCAAGCTCTTCGTTGAATATTTCAAATCGCAAACGCCAAGCTGATTTTTTTTCTTCATCTGTTTGAGCTTTGCGAATACAGTAGGGTCCATACAAGATTCCGCTTGTTTCAAGTTTATGGGCGCTGGCCCAATTCAAAGCGTTTTCTGAATCCACTACGAAGTATATAGGGCCGAAATTGGTGATTTTCAAAGTTTTCTCTCATTTTTCAGGGCTGTCTAGTTTTTAGACAGTAGAGCAAATCTTCAACGGTAGGTTAAGCTTTGATTAAGACATAAACCTCTAATATCCGATGGCATTTCGTCTTAACTATTAAGGCATGCTTCCTGCTACTAATTGGGTAAAGGGAATAGCAGAGGGGTTTATGAAAACTTTAAACATTTTAGGTTTTGGTCTATTTTTAGCCGTAGGCTTAAGCTCATGCGGTAAAAAATTCAAAGCTACAATAGACTCCGTCTCTGATGGCAGTGGTCGAGCAACAACAACAGTCACTGGAGCTGGGACAACAACGACCACAACTAGTGGCCAAAGATATTGCACAGAACCTGTTTTAATCCCTTCTACTCCTGGCTTTAATATGGAGACTGTACTTAATAAATTTGCTCCCAATAGACCGACTCAAAACATAGATGGTCCCGTGACTTATTGTCTTTCCTATAACCATACAACTCAAGCACTTAGCTTTCGTCTAGAATGGGAAGACGATAACGGTATAGCTAGCTACCCTAAATCAGGATCCTTGTTTAAAGTTTTGAAAGTGAATCCTGATGCTTTAGATACTGAAATTATCATTTTAGATTCTGGTGGTTTCTTTGGAATCAAAGGTGCATTTGATAGCGCCGATGGTAAAGTTAAAGGAAGCTTCCGCTTTGTTAACCTGCCTAATTTGGCACATATTGTTCATTGGGGATCAACTAATGAAATTACTCAGTGCCAAGCGAGTAGCTATACCGATACTAATAGTTCTCCATTGAGAGGATATTATAAGGATACAAGCAATGTGCTTCATCGTTGCTCAACCGCGTTTAATATTCCTTTGGAAATGTGGGATTCTAACTTGAATACAATGGACATTGATTTTGGATGGCTGCAATCAAGCGTACAATATGCCAATATCATAGGCGTGACTCGCGATTATTTAGATCCGACATTAGCTGCGGCTATTGCTCCACTTAATATAGAGCAAGTTCATCTTGGCAACTTCTCTATGGATCCTCTTTAATAGAATTTCAAAATTTTAATTGAATTCTCTTGTAGGACTCCTTTGGAGTCCTTTGTCGTTTTGAGGGAATATTTAACTCCTACAATTTCAAAAAGTTGGACTGCCTAAACTTTTTACAGCTGTTAGAGAGTTCGATAACACAATTTTTACAAAAAAATAACATGATCTAATAAGCTCTCAATATCACTCGATAAATATAAAAAATTAAAGTCGGCATGCTTTCTGCATCTAAACGTGTGGGAGTTATGAAATGAAAACCTGGCGTAATGACATGCTGTTTGTGCTGACAATGGTTCTAGTGTTAGCCCTAGCTTCAGCTTGTGGTAAGAAAAAAACTTCAACTTCGGTAGGCACGACTACACCCACTACGACAACTTCTAATCCCGCACCTACTAGCACCGAAATTCCTAATTCAGACATTCGAATTTGTTCATTGGATATTACAAATCTTTCTATCAATGCATTAGCGGCTTATATGTTTACGGGCACTGTGGAAAATATGGATGGCCCAGCAAGCGCTTGCTTAAAACTCTACGGCACCTCTAAATATTTCGATGCTGCTATACGAATTGAATATGAAGATGATTTTGGAATTCACTCATACAACATGGTTAAGGATTACACGATTTTCTCAGAAATTAAGAATAATGCACTACGAGTGATCTGGCTTGATAATTCAGGCTTTGTTGAACTTAAGGGCTCAAAGCAATCCAACGGAAAATATCTTACAACTATAAAATTCAGCAACCTTGCTACAACTGATGTTGCTCACACTTATAATTCAACTTTCAGCAGTGTTTATGACAATTGTAAGAACGGTTATTACACCGTCGCTCAATGTGCGAGCTGGACTCAGCCAATCTACTCTTCGAGCTGGGGTCTTAATGGTGGTTATTACTCAGAGTCGCAAATGCTCACTCTTGTTGATCGCTATCTTGCGGGTCAATATGGGTCATCAGCTTACACTCTGGGAAGAATAGAGTTTTCTTTAAGTGATGTGGTCGTTCAATAGGGAGTTTTTTATGAAACGCTTTAGTTTGTTTTTAATGGTTATCGCACTGGGATTGAGCTTAGGCGCTTGCGGTAAAAAGAAAAAAGGTGGTGTCGCAGCGGTTCCTAATGGATATGGAAGCGGGCAATTTTGTCAGGTTCCGGGCGGTCGCTATGATAGAACTGTTCGCGGAAACTTCGGAATGGGCGGCGCTTATATTCAGTTAGACATCTATTCTGGTGAAGCCGGTTCGGTGGGCGCGGTGGGTTCAATCAATATTTCAAATCTTTCAGTGTTTCCATATTTCTATGGTGGTTCTGTACCTTTTAGCACTTGCGTTTCTTCAATGGGTTACACTGGATTCATTAATCGCAATACCTATTCTGGCGACGATATCAGTGTTGTGCTTCGAGGCGATCAGGGAACTATTGTTAGCTTAGGACAACAAGGTTACAGCTCGATTCTTGCTGGAAATACCTTAACTGGAACAGTGATTCTTCAAATAGATGCATTTGGAATCATCCCACTTCCATACACTTTAGATCCTTAAGATTGTGAGCTAAGGCGCGAGCTGCTAATAGCTGTAAGAATTATGTACTTAGCGCTCTCCTTAGCTTCTTCAAAAGGCCTTTGTATAATAATCAATTCTCAATTTGAAATTCTAGCTCTCCGCGAGTGGGATGAGCGAGACACTCTTGATCACTGGAAAGTGCTTGATAAAAGTATATTAGAAATTTTTGAAGAAGCTAAAATTCAAAGTTTTCAAATTCAAAAAATATTTTGCGTTCAAGGTCCTGGAGCTTATACCGGTTTACGAATTGCTTCTTCGTATGCTCAAGGTATGGGCATGGCACTTGGAATTGATATTATTGGCATTCCAACTTTTGATTTAAATATTAAAGGTACTTCTTTTATTATTCCTCAAAGACATCAGCGAGCTCGCGATCTTGCTTGGGCTGATGCGAAGGCTCAGGGCTACGAGTTTTTAAAAATTGAAGACACTAATCGAGCTTCCTTGGTTGAAGTATCTGAGTCAGATACAAAATGGGGTTTTGCGGATTCAGAAAATGTTTTATGGCCAACCGCTGAGCAATTGCTTCACGCGGTTAAATTAAATAACTCCAAAAACACTCCTTTTTCATTGTTTTATGGTTTAGGCGCTAAAGTCTTCGGCAAATATTTAACGTAGTTGTTTGTTTATTAATTAGAGAAAATATTCATGAGGCACGGCAAGGCCCCGCCCTTCAGCCTTCGCCTTACGGCTCGGCATTGGGCACCCCGAGTGCCTCATGAATATTTTCTCTAATTAATAAACAAATAGCTACTAGATTCATTATCTGAAAGTAGGAAAAAAATAATGCTTTCCTGGCCTGGTATAAAAACGTTAATTACAAAGTAACTAATTACGGGTGTATTAATGACGGAAATACGGGGCTTTCCTGACCTGGCGTACTAACGATGTTTACAAAATTTGCAAAGATGGGCGTCCAGGGAAAGTCCCGAATTTCCGCAATGGATATAGCTAAATTATTAAGTGCTGATCATCGACCCGAGCGATCCTACAAAAATTAAGACCATTAAAAAAATGGCGAGTACAAAGATGCTCCAAATTAACAAATTTAATCCGTAGCTTGCCAAAAAGACTCTTGGATAAGATTCGTTCGAAAGAACTTTTAATGCATTTAAATAATAAAAAATTGGAAGAACAGCGGCTAGAGTGGAGCCTAAAAATGGAAGTATTGAAAACCCTATAAAGGATTTTGCATAAAGTCCGGAAATAAATATTCCTTTAAAGCTAATTTTGTTTTCTGGAACTCCGAAAAGTTTTAATCCCCACTGACTCACCCAAACAAAACCTAAAAGAGATACGAGTGCCAAAATGGGTGCGCTGAATATTCCTGCTTGTTGAAAAAACAACATGATGAAGGCTGCTTTGTCTTTTAATGGACCAAGATCAGGTCCGATCATCGATAAAACAGAATCCTTTGTAGACGAGCCAAGAACTCCATCAAAACTATGTTCGACGTTATCCCAAGCGCTCGTTGAAGAATGAAAAGAGGCTAACCAATGAAAAAAGAAAAAACTTATAAAGGCTTTGGTCCAAACCCAGCTGCCCAGCTCTAATTCAGAAGAGGCGCCTTTAAATGCGGAAAAAAACAAAGAGGGTTTTTTAAAAAGAGTTTTTAAATCCTCTATTGGGGTGCTTTCACTAATGTCATAGTAGTCATCATTATCCACGGGCCCAGGTTTATCTTTTTGATTGGAAGAATCACCTTTCGGGCCGTGGATATAAATGTCGTCCATTAAGAGGCTCTTCGACGTCTAGTAGCCCAAACACCTAAGACAATAAACATACAAGCGGCTAATACTATGTAGCCGCGCACTTGATAAATATTTTTTTCAGTTAATTCAAGACGGGCGTCTTTATTGTCGCGAGGTCGAATGCCCATAACGTCGTTATCTTCTAATAGGTAATTCACAGAGCTTAGCAATAAATCCATATTGGCAAATTGCTGAACGATAGCGTTCATGGCGAAGTGATGGTTACCAAAAAGAATAATTCTAACGCCTGGCTTCGCTGGGTTTTCAGCTGCTGGAGTTTGCCCTGCTACAGGTGTTGCAGGCGGAGTGATGGTGGGCGCATTTTCAGCGTAAGCACTTGGGAATAAGCTAAAGCTGGAATTTGATCCATGTTCATCATTAGACTCTGCTGCGGCTTTCTTTTTATTTTTATCTTCTATAAGAACACCAATAGCGAGGGGCCCTTGTTGATCTCCAGCCTTTTTGCCAATTCCACCACGAAGATTACTCAAATCTCCATTTTTTGAATAACTGACAGATTCAGATGATACAAAACTTCTCACTTCAATATTGGGGTTTTGAGATTGAGTGGGCATTTTTACAGAGCTGGCAAAGGTGAAAAATACGGGCTGGCTAAAGGATTTAACAATATCCACTCCAGAAGAATAATTCTTGGTGAGAACACCTAGAGGAGGTTGTTGCACTCTAGGATCAATCACCACGTCTTTATTGATGCTCACGCCATAATTTTCAAAGAGTTTACTCCAAGAAGCGGGAGTTCCAATTCCAAAAAGTGCCAATGTAGGGCCACCTTTTTCGATATAAGCTTTGAGCATTTTGACTTCTTTTTCTACGGCTTCGCTTTGTGGACCAGGGATGATGAGAGCTTCACAATAGGCGGGAACTTCTTCGAGCGCTGCTAAAATTAAATCTCGAACCTCATAAGAGGAATTGGCCAGCGCATCTTTGAAAAATGAAAGTCCTTCAGCCTCTGTATTGTGAACATCGAGTTCTTTATGGCCACTGGTGATACAAACAGTTTTTTTACTTCCTTTAATAACTTGAATAACGGCATTGGTGAGTTGCTCTTCGGCCTTTGAATCTGAGAAATTCTCAATACGAGTTTCGCGTCCAGAAGATGATTTTACGACTAATACGTTGTTTCGAGTTATTTTTGATTTTTGTGCGCCGGCAGGATCGGATATGGGATTTTTTATAATCACTTCAACTTTGCCATGAGAGGCTTCTTTATAATTATTTAAAAAACGGTCCATGTCTAAACTGCCCGACATTTGCTTAATGGAAGTGGTCCAAACTTCAACGCTCACTTTTTCTTTGAGACCTTTGAGCACTTTTTGACTTTGATCGCTGAGTGAATGAATTTTGTTGGCCGTTAAGTCCCAAGTTTTATTGTTAGATGAGGCTAGCCAATTTACAACGCCAACAATGAGAATCAAACCTACGCCAGTGAATACAAGGCCTAGGGCGAATTGAGTGCTTCGCTTTTTAAGCCATAAGCGAACTTTGTCGAGACTTAAAACACACCAGAGTGCGGCGCTGGCCAAAAATAAAGACCAGCAAGAATAGAAAACCCAGTCTAATAACCAAAGGTCTCTAACAAAGTGAGAAAGAATAATGATTAAGAAAATACTTAGTATAAAAGCATTAGCGGCATACTTACGCATAAAATTACGACCTCCAAGAACGACTTTCGAGTGAACGGTTAGTTAAAAATAAAAACACAAAAATTATGGTCACCATGTAAACAACGGATCTCAGTTCTATACTACCTTTAAGAAAGTTGGTGAGATGCTCGTTGAAGCAGAGGTGTTTGACCGCTTCTTGTAGAGGGCCCGGACCCATTCCTTGAGCAGCAATGCAAAACAATATTCCAAAAGTGAAATTTGTAACAAAAGTGAGAACTAAAGCAATCAACACACTTTCAGTGACACTCGACCAAAATAATCCGATAGAGACATAACCTAAGCCAGTTAAAATTAAACCAACATAAGTGCTCACTATAATTCCCATATCGGGGCCTCCGCCCGGTCCACCCGCGCTATAGAGTATGAGAAAGAATGGAAATATGAGAGTGAGTCCTAATTTGATAAGCAACACAGTGCTTGCGGCTTTAAACTTTGAAATCACAAGCTCCCAAGTTCTTATGGGGGAAGTCATTAAAAGCACTAATGTGTTTTGACGACTTTCTTCGGTGAATAATCTGAAAGTGAATAATGGCAAAATCATCATGATAATGAAATGCATATTGGCATAGAAGGCTTCAGCCAATCGATCGATGGTGATGGCAGGTGCCATTCCAAACTGACTTCGTTGTGTGTAAACCATATAAGTTTGAAGAAAGAATAAAAACATAAAACCCATCAGCAACGTGAAGAGGCCAATGAAGACGTAGGCTAGGGGTGTGTAGAAGTATCCTTTGATTTCTTTTTTCCAAATGGTCATAACGTTTCTAACAAACATGCTGATGCTCCTTAAGCTTGATGACTATCTTGAGAGATAATTTTTAAATAAGCTTGTTCTAAGTTACCGCCACTGCCTTGAGTGAGTTCGTTCACGCTTCCGTTGGCGAGCACTCGTCCTCTGTTGATGAGCACTACGCGATCGCAAGTCATCATCACTTCGGGGAGAATGTGAGTGGAAAGTATAACAGTGTGAGTTTTGGCTAAATTTTTAATGAGGTTTCTAATTTCCACGATTTGAACCGGATCGAGTCCAACAGTGGGTTCATCGAGAATAACCACTTCGGGATCGTGCACTATGGCCTGGGCAATGCCCACGCGTTGTCGATAACCTTTGGATAAGTTTCGTATGACGGATTGAGCGCGATCGTCCAATCCACAATGGCTGAGCACATAATGAACTCGCTCGGGAATTTTAGCGTTTGGCAATTGTTTGAGTTGCGCTACAAATTCTAAATATTCTTTAACTCTCATATCGAGGTAAAGCGGAGGATTTTCTGGGAGATAACCCACGCGCTTTTTAATTTCCATGGGATCTTCAAAAACATCAAAGCCTGCAACTTTTGCCGAACCTGATGAAGCTGGCATAAAAGCACTGAGTATTTTCATGGTGGTAGATTTGCCCGCACCGTTGGGTCCTAATAGGCCAAGTATTTCACCTTTTTCGACCTTGAAGCTGATGCCATGCAGCGCCGCAAAATCGCCATATTTTTTTTCGAGATTTGTAACTTCGATCATGCGATGAACCTCCTATGATGTGCAAGATGGAGTTTCATTCTCTGCACTAACAAAGTCAAGGGCTTGGCTCCCGATTTTGACTTATCCTGCTACAATGGGAAGAGCCTATGGCAATTGATCTTTTTGATTTCTATAAACGCTGTCTTTTGCCACTAACGCCGCATCCTGCCGTTACCAAAATTCTCAAATACGTAATGAGTGGCGGTGAAACTACAGACGATTTTGCAGAAGTTCTCCATTTCGATCCTGAATTACAGCATTGGGCACGAGTTACGGTGCAGAGAATGGGTAAGGGTGCCACAAAAATTGAGCAAGTGATTACTCTTTTGGGCCAAGATCGTATTCGAGATATGGTCTTGGGACGTTACATAGAAAGAGCTTTTGTAAAAGCAGAAAAATCGTTAGTCGCTCAAGCGGCTTCAGACGCTAAGTCAGCGGCCCCAGGTGACGAGGCTGGCGATAAGGGTGCCGCTAAACCGGGAGGCACTTTAAGACATGCTGCTAAAAATAGTGAAGATAAAAAAGCAGCTAAAAGTGATGCTAAAGAAGCTGTAGAATCTCCTCTCAACACTCTTCCTCCAGAGCTACCCTCGCCCACGTCGACGAGTGATTCGGCCTCTGAAATTATTCCCGATGTGATGGGTTACAAAAATTATTTAAGCTTTGCTATTCGCGCTGAAAATGTTGCCACCGAAATTAGAAATTCCTATCCCGGCCAAGCCTTTGCTGGGGGAGTGCTTTTTGATTATGTGAGAGAATTTTTACAAAGTTTGCCTGATATACAAAAGCTTAGTGATGAACGATTGAAGAACATTCCTCAATATGTAGGTAATATTTTTGAAGACGGACTTCGCTGTGGAATAGCGGCGAATTCACTCATGTCTAAAATTGTGATTCGCCATCAAAAAACAATCTTTGTAACAGCACTCTGTCACAATATTGGTAAAGCCTTATTGTTGGCTTATGACCCCCTGAAATTTGAAAGTGCCTTTATTAAATCAACAGGCTCGGATGCGGCACATAGGGTAGATTCAACGGATGCAGAAGAAGAACTTTTTGATTTTGATCATGCTCAAGCAGGATCTTTGTTTTTTCGTCGCTTGAGTTTTTTTGAAGATATAGAGATGTCGATCGATTTCCATCATCATCCTCATTTGCTACGATTTTCAGATCCTAACTTGTTTGCTCTAACGTGTGCTTTAAGATTAAGCGGAGCTTTAGTGAAGATCTATGAAAAGAATAGAGCCAGAAATCCTAAGATCGACATGATTCCCGATGCTCGACTTAAACTCACTGAAGATTTTAAATTTTTAAAATTAAGTGAAAAAGACTGGGGCTCAGTTAAGGCGGATTATTATCAAAAACTCATTAAAGCAGGGCTTTAAGCGGCTGCTGTTTCGCTCATTAGTTTTTTAATTTTTTCTTCGAGTTCAGCAATGGACTTATCTTTATTGGCAATTGATTCTAGAAGTTTTTTAAGTTCTATTTGCAAAGTTTCCACTTTTCTTTTGAGGTGTTCGTTGTTGTCGATGAGTTCTTTGTCGGTGGTGGCTTGTCTGCGAGTTTTCATGAGATGCAAAAGATCTTTCGAAAGTTCTGCACAAACTTGGTTGAGTTGGGTGATGGTGATGTTGAGTTTTTGAACTTCTCCTGGATTTTGAATTACAGGCTCATCATTTGTTTTAGCGTGAGCTTCCTTAGAGTTTTCGTTTTTTCCGTGAAAAATGCTTTTGACGTTATCTACGGCAGTGGACCTTCCGCTACCTCGAGGTTTATCACCTACGATAGCGGGTTCTCTGAGAATGTCTTCTAGGTCTTTAGAGTTGACCTTTTTAGAGGCCATAGACTTGGTGTTGGTTGTTTCGATGACGGCTTCAGCCACTTTAGTGTTTTCAAGTGCGATGCCGCTCGCTGCAATTTTTTTAGCAATTTCTTCGGGCATTTCATCGCTAGGTTCGCTGTGCGAAAATGAAAAGTAATAGCCAGAGGCGTTGGCTTCGCCTGACTTTTTAGGAAAGCTGAGTCGTGTAACAAGATAAACAGGATCGTTTTGATCGTTGCTCTGCTTAAAGGATCCATGAAAAAACAACAAGGTTTCTGAGTGTTGAATGCTGTGGAAAAATTCTGGGAAAATAGAATTAGGAGGAGAGGCTTTTTGGCCCAGTGCCTGAACGGAGTTGGTGAAATCTTTTTTAATAGAATCTAAGGAGGTGGCTTTGGAAAAGCTGGAAATAGCAATGACTAATTTTAGAGGATCTAATCCAAAATGGATTTTAAAAGGGGAGCTGACTTCAAATTTTCCGCCTTGAACTTTTCCGTGAGGCAGAGTGAGGCCTCGTAAGAGCTTGTTGGTTTTGTCGTTGTCGATTCCAAATTTATTTAAAAAAGTGGTGAGCAATTTTTCGAATTGTTCAAAATCTTTGGTGCTGTTGATATCTTCCGTGGAAAATTTTCCGCTGTTTTGCAGGAAGAGTTTTAGAGACACGTCGTGATCGAAGAAAACAGTGTGATAAAGAGTTCCACACATAAAAGAGTGATCGAGTCTTTGAAGCGGCGGAAAAAAGCCTCTAAAGAAACTGTGTTTATAAGGCTCGGTGATGTGTTCGGTGGCAGGTTCGCCGAGCAAATAAACATGGGCTGTAGTTTTATGTTTATTAAAAAATTCAAAACTACTGAAGCCTGCACAGGCTGGGTGAAAGGCATCGATTAAAATAACAGTGCCGTTGTGTTGGAGATGTTCGAGTGGAATTTCTTCGAGCTTTTCGGCTCGTCTCATGAGATATTCGCGCGCGCTTCTTTCTCTTGATAATAGCGCTTTCCAGAGAGGCAAATACGAATCTTGCCCTCCGACTAACCAAACAACTCTCATGTTACTGATATCGGAGGATTTTCTTGAATTCTTAATTTTTCCGTATCTATTTTAGGCGCTGTTCGACATTTTACAGACGCATTTTTGACAAGCCGAAATATTCGCAAAACTGAGAGAAAAGCTTAAACAGTGTGCCCCGCCTAAGTTCTTTGATTTGCTAATATTAACCGCATTTTAACAGTCGAAAAATTGGCACGTAGTGTGCAGCTATCTGGGTGATAAGATAAAAAAACCATAGGGGGGTTTTATGTTAAAAAACAATAAAGGTTTCTCGATGATCGAGCTTATGGTGGTTGTAGCCATCATAGGTATCATCATGACGATTTCTCTACCGAACTATCAAAAGTTCAAAAGCAAAGCTAAGCAGACCAATGCGAAAGCAGAGCTCACAGGTGTGTTTATGTCTGAACAGAATTTCAGTATTGAATATGGAAAGTATCATAATAACCTTCCTTACGTAGGTTATATCCCGGATGGTTATCCTAAAAAAGGTGGAACAGGTGCTGATAAAAATTGTCCAAACGCAACCGCCACAACATTTGCTAATACGAGATATTACGCTACTGGATTTTCAGGATCTGATGATCCTCAGATAGCTTCATTGGGAGCTATACCATGTCCCGGGGTCCTTCATTATAAGAGTACAGTAAACACTGGTATTTCACCTGCTGGTACAGTACCAGGTGATGGTACTTTTTTGGCAGTAGCTTCAGGGGAGCTTGATGGTACCCCTGATGAGTGGACCATAAATGAGAATAAGGTACTAATTAACTCAGTCAAAGGCGCTCAATAATCTAATCCACTAATCACTTTATGAAGTGGCCCCCACACAAGTGCAAGCTTGGAGTGGGGGTTTTTTTATTGAGTACTATTGAAGTGCCTTGCAGGCACAGAAATTCATTTCACCGCAACGGTTTCGCTAAATTCCAAGAATGAGGCTTAAGTTTTTTAAGAAAGTGGACGATTCCTACTTACGGGGTTTATTCCGCTTTCGTTGTCCTAAGCTCATCCAAAGCGCGTTAACGCTTTGGATGAGGCGAAGAACCATTAACAGAATTTCGAGGTGTCTCATGTGCACCCGACCTTTCTGTTGCGCTACCACATCCATGTGAAAACTTTGTGCCCACAAGGCGAATTAGTCCTAGCTAGATTCATGCCAAGCTTAGATTTGAGTTGAGCAAATTTAATTGAAAAACAGTTTATTTTAGAGTTCTTTTCGGAAGATTGGGATCGAGCTGCGATTGGAATTCTTCTTTTTGAGTTTCGCTGAGTGAAGAAACTTCACGGTGACCAAGTTTTTCAGCAAGTGAAGCTGCAAAAATTGGGGCTCCAGGTCTTTTTGAAGTTTGATAAAACATTTCAGCGGCTAGTTGTCGGTCTTTTAGATTTTCGATGGCGTGATATCCGCCCCAATACCAGGGTGTGAAAAATTGCGGAGCTCTGTGAATGAGTTCATTCATTAATATGGTAGAGCCAATCGGGTCTTTTCCAATCACAAAGAGCACGGGAGTGATAGATAATATTCTTCGGTATTCTTGAGTGTTTGAATAAATAGCAAAGGTATGGAGTTTAGAAAAAAGCCAGCTATAGTCGCGTTCAAAACTCGAATTAAAATGGAGCCCCTGCAAAGTTTCTAACCAAATATATGAAAGCTGAGCCGCTTTTAAACCTGGAAAAAAAAACCTTCTAAATGATTTTCCTTGTAGGTCTTCTTTAAAAGCGGTGGATTCTCTTTCGTGCTTTAAACGAAGAACTCTTTCTCCGTTGCGAGGATCGGAAAAATTTTGAGAGGAAAGCAATGCATATGCTTGAAGAAATGGCAGACAAAGAATTAAAAATTTAAATAAAAAATTTAAATTTCTATTTTTCATGTCGAGCTGTCGGCATCATCGTCGTCGCTAGCCATATCAAGTTTCTCAAGTCTATAGCGCATCGATCTCAATGTGATGCCTAATAATTTGGCGGCTTCTTTTTTCTGATTATGACTTTGCTCTAAGGCTTTAAGAAGGAATTCTCTCTCGACGGTTTCCAATATTTCATCGATTTTGACCCCGCTGGCTTTCCAAACAAGTTCTTTTCCTAGAGTGTCCAGGCGAGGTTTTAAAGGTTCGCGGATGCTATCGGGAAGACCCTCTGGTAAAAGTGAAGGGCCACTCTCAAGTGCCATCATTCTTTCAATGACGTTTTCTAATTCTCGTACGTTTCCCGGCCAGCGATGAGTTTTGAGTAATTCTAAAGTCTCGCTCGCGAGTGATTTTGTTTCTTTTCCAAAACGCTCGGAGAATTTCTCAACAAAGAAATTGGCAAGCATGGGAATGTCGTCTTTGCGCTTTCTTAATGGAGGAACGTTGATTTGAATTACGTTCAGTCGAAAGTAGAGGTCTTCTCGAAAAGTTTTTTTGGCCACTTCTTCTTCGAGATTTCTATTAGTAGCTGCTATGAGTCTCACATTGGTGTGGAGTGCCTCGGTAGATCCGACGGGATTAAAAGTTCCATCTTGTAAAACTCTTAGGAGCGTAGCTTGAAGTGTGAGAGGCAATTCGCCAATTTCATCTAAGAAAAGTGTGCCACCGTTAGCGGCTTCGAAATATCCTTTTTTGTCGGCGATGGCGCCCGTAAAAGCACCTTTTCTATGGCCAAAAAGTTCAGATTCAATAAGTTCTTCTGGGATAGCGCCGCAGTTGACGCTAAGGTAGGGACCGTCTTTTAATTCACTATTATAGTGAACGGCTTTGGCGACTAATTCTTTACCTGTTCCAGATTCTCCCATAATGAGAATGCTAGATTTTGTGGGAGAGACTCTTTTGATGAGATCAAAAATTTTGAGCATTTCTTGAGAGCCACCTATGATATTGGAAAAACTAAATCTTTCGCCCAACTCTTCGCGCATTCTTTGGTTGGCCTGAACTAATACGCGATTTTCGAGCGCCTTTTGAATGCGCACTTTAACGTCGTCAATTTTAAAGGGCTTAGTGAGATAATCAAAAGCTCCTAACTTCATAGCTTCAACAGCAGTTTCGGTTGAACCAAAAGCTGTTACCATCATCACGAGTGCGTTAGGGTCTTTACTGCGAATTTTACCGAGAAGTTCTAATCCTCCCATTTCTGGCATTTGTAAATCCGAAATGACAAGATCAAAATTTCCATTTTGAAATTTTTCAAAAGCAACTTTTCCGTTTTCTGCAATCTCTACATTCATTTTTTCGCGTTTGAGCATGATTTGCAAAAATTCGCGGATGCTGGGTTCATCATCAACAACAAGAATAGTGGGTTTAAACGGCGATGTTTTCATGGCGTGTTGAGGCTCCTCTGAAGTCAATTGTAAATTGTGTTCCCTTTTGATTCCCTAGTTCAATCAAAGGGGATTCAAGTCTAACAGCTGCTCCCATAGACTCTAATAGTTTATAGGATATAGCTAACCCAAGACCAGTTCCCTTTTCTTTGGTTGTAAAAAAAGGTTCATAAATTCGACTTTGGATATCCTTGGGAATGCCAGACCCATCGTCTTTAATGCTAAGTTTGGCGGGACTTTCAAGACTGAGTGTGACTCTATGGGCGCCAGCCTGTCCGGCGTTCAGAATGAAATTCATTAATACTTGAGTGAGTTTGTTGGGTTCTCCCAGCGCAATCACTTCTGAATCGGGAAAATTACAAATAATTTCACATTTTAATTCGAGCCATTTTGGGTTGAGCTGAAAGGACTCTTTAATTCTTGTAATGAGAGCCTTTAAGTCAACTTTTTCAAATTTCAATTGAGGAGGGCGCACGTAATCTAAAAACTCTGTAATCAAATTATCCAATCTTTGAGATTCTGATTGAATGATGTTGAGCATTTTTTGATCTTCTTGGTCTAAGTTTGGAGTTCCTATCAAAAGTTGAGCACAGCCACTGATGCTGGCCAGTGGATTGCGAATTTCATGGGCAATACCGGCGGCTAGTTTTCCTACGGCGGCTAATTTTTCATTCAAACGAAGAGTTTCTTCGAGTTCCATAATATGTGTAAGATCTTGGAAAACAACCAGGGTACCAATCGGACTTTTGTCTTCGGGGTCATAGAGTCGCGCTAATGAATATCCCAATTTCATTTTTCCTTTTGCGCTAGAAAATTCCACAACTTTTCGGTCGGTTTCTCTACGCAAGTGATCCATGACGGGCACTAGGGTGTGGAGTTTGTCTCTTAATTTGTCGAGCTCTGGCATGAGGTCGCTTAAAAAATATCCCAGAACTTCAAATTCGGCTTTTCCTAATATTTGTAAACCCACAGGGTTAATTTGAATAATTTTTCCAGCCGTATCAATACTCATAAGTCCGCTGGGAATATTTTGCAGTATGGCTTTTTGTAAATTTTCTAAACGCTTGCGCGCGCCTTCGGATTTTACGAGTGCGCGGTCAGTTTTTTCGAGAAGTCTTGCTAAGTATTGCCCGAGATATGTGGTGACTAAAATCGCGAATACGTTTCCAAAAATAGAGGGGCCAAAACCTACGGCAAAACTCATGAGAAGAGCGCTGGATGCGGCCACTATCCAAGGCATCCATAGAGTTTTTAAAATAATGGCAGAACCTAAGCTCAATAAAGGGAAGAGTAGTAAAAATGGAGAAGCGCTGGCTCCCGTGGTTTTAACTAAATACATGGCCACTGCGGAATCTGCTAAAAACAAACTGAATATTTGGTGAATGCTAGTGAGTTTAAAACTATAAACAAACTGTAAGCTGGCTGAGAGAAATATCAATATGAAGAGAACGTGCGAATGTTCAGAGTTATCGGCAATGAAAAGTATAGGGTAATAAACCACTATAAAAAAAACGATAGCCAAATAGAGCGCGGCTCTCGTGATTAATATAATAGGGCTATTATTGATTTTATGATCCACCGACCACATCTCCTATTTTGAAGATTGGGAGATAAAGCGGAACAAGGAAAGCCATCACTATGGCACCCACTATAATAATCATTAAAGGTTCTAATGCAGATGTGAGAGAGCCTACGGCAGCATCCACTTCATCCTCGTAGAATTCAGCCACTTTATTGAGCATCTGATCGAGTTGTCCTGTTTGTTCGCCAACAGTAATCATGCCGACAACCATTTTGGGAAAAAGTTTATTAGTCCCAAGTATTCCACCAAGACTTTGACCTTCTTTAATGGATTCTTTGGCTTTAAGAATGGATGTTTCAATAGAATAATTACCGCTGACTTTTGCAGTGATATCTAGAGCGTCCAGAAAGGGAACGCCAGATTGCATAAGAGTCCCGAGGGTTCTTGAGAAGCGCGCGAGACCTGCTTTGAGAATAATATTTCCAAAAATGGGCGATGCTAACAAAAATGGGTCCATGCTTTTTCTAGCTTCTTCGTTTTTAAAGATATACATTATAAAAACTACAACCCCTGCGAGCATCGCAAAGTATAAGAAGAAGTGATTTTGGAATTCTTTCGACAGAGTAATAATGATTTGAGTGGCCGCGGGTAATTCCTTTTTGTTTGATAAAAACATGTTTTCAAATACAGGCACTACAAAAAGCAACATACCTATCACCACAGCTACCACTAGAACTAATGTGATGATGGGGTAGGTCATGGCGGATTTGATTTTTCGTTTTAAGGAGGCTTCTTTTTCGTAATACAGAGATAGTCTTAAAAGAATGGTGTCGAGTGATCCAGAAATTTCACCAGCGGCAATGAGGTTGATAAAAATTTTGTCAAAAATATCAGGATATTGTTTGAGCGCAGCTGAAAAATTCATACCTTCTTGAATTTTTGAAATAATGACTTTTAAAACGCCGCCAAAGGCTTTGTTTTCTACTTGGTCTGCTAAAAGCGTGAGGGCTTGAACCAGTGGAATCCCTGAGCCTTGCATAGTGGCCAATTGTCTAATGAAGGCGGTGAACTGCGGAAGTGCGGGTCTGCGTGAGTTAAACATTTCTTCAAAAGAGAAGCTAGCGCCAGCGGATTGAGTTTGTGTAGTCACTCTGGATTGTGTTTGAGTGTTGGAGGATCCGCCTCCACCTTTAAGGATGGTGAGTTTTCTTGGCCGAATCATTTGCGCTTTGAGAATTTGCTGAGCGTCGTTGACGTCGAGCGCTTCTAGCTCACCTGATACAGCTTGAGCTGATCGATTCACTCCTTCGTATTTAATTTTCACGCGATTTTCCTCCCACTATTTTTGGAAGTTAATCGTTCGAGTTCTTCAGTGTCGGGGCTCCATGAAAAGGCTTGGTCCAAACTCACGACTCCTTGTTGTACAAATCGAGCGAGTCCTTGGTTCATAGTGGTCATGCCGTGGATTTCTTGGCCGATTTGCATTTGTGAATAAACTTGATGAAGCTTGTCTTCGCGAATGAGGTTACGAATGGCTGGAGTGAGCGCCAAATATTCGTAAACCATTACGCGACGACTTTTGTCGATGGTCTCAACTAAGGCCTGTGAAAGTATGGCTTCAAGAGTGAATGAAAGCAAAGTGCGAATATAATCTTGTCTATCGTGGGGAAACATTTGAATGAGTCGATTGATGGATTGAACGGCGCCGTTTGTGTGGAGTGTAGAAAAAACTAAGTGACCTGTTTCGGCGGCTCTTAGAGTGGCTTCTGCGGTTTCTTGGTCGCGCATTTCTCCCACCATGAGCACGTCTGGGTCTTCTCGAAGGGCTTGGCGAATTGCAGTGCCGAAGGATTCGCAATCTGGGCCAATCTCTCTTTGATTAACGAGGCTCGTGGCATGTTTATGAGTGAACTCAATGGGATCTTCAATAGTGATGATGTGATAGCGCTTCGATTTATTAATAGAGTTTAAGAACGCAGCTAAGGTTGTGGATTTTCCGCTTCCTGTAGCTCCGGTGACTAAAACTAAACCGTTGGGCTTTTCCGTTAAACCTTGCACATGACTGCCGAATCCTAAATCTTCAAGATTCGGAACTTCAGAGGGAATTCTTCTAAAGACACCGGCGATGGCGCCTCGTTGAATAAAAATATTTGCTCTAAGTCGAGCTACGTTTTTTACCCCAAAGGCAAAGTCGAGTTCTTTTTTTTCTTCGAATTTTCTTTTTTGTTCGTCCGTTAAAAGTGAGTAACAAAGACTTTGAGTGTCTTCGGGCATGAGTATTT
The DNA here is from genome assembly GCA_018001635.1 of Pseudomonadota bacterium. GTDB lineage: Bacteria > Bdellovibrionota > UBA2428 > UBA2428 > UBA2428 > JAGNHS01. The sequence goes on from JAGNHS010000014.1 coordinate 33,869, forward strand.
GACTCTTTGAGCGGTAAAGCTGCCCATTCACCCGAAAGGCGGGTGGGGCCCCTACAGTGAGGTGTAAATCTGAGGCGCCTTGTTCGATCATCGTTCTTAAAAGAGTGTTGAGTGAATAAGCCATGGTTAGTCTCCCAACATTTCTAAGTCTTCGATGGACACATCGCCTCGAACAACTTTCATCATGCAGTTCATTTTTAAAGTTCTCATACCTTCTTTAACGGCCACTCTACGAATTTCGTCGGTGTTACCACTTTTGCCGATAATTTCGCGAATGGGATCGGTCATGGGCATAACTTCGTAAATGGCCAGTCGGCCTTTATAACCAGTGGTTCTGCAATCCGAGCAACCGCGACCGCGTTTGGCTTTGAATTTTCCTATGCTATTTTCTGGAAAACCCAAGCGTCTCAGTGTGGCTTCATCGGCACGAGTGTCGTCGGTTTTACAATGAGCACAAATTTTTCGAACAAGTCGTTGAGCTACAACAACACGAAGTGCGCTGTTGATAAGGAAGGGTTCGATGTTCATGTCTTTGAGTCGCATCACGGCGCTTGGAGCATCGTTAGTGTGAAGTGTAGAGAGCACCATGTGACCCGTCAGAGCCGCGCGCATGCCCACTTCAGCGGTTTCTGTGTCTCGAATTTCACCTACTAGTATGATGTCGGGATCTTGTCGCAAGAAGGCTCTTAAGGCTTCGGCAAATCCAAATCCAATTTGTTCTTTGGTTTGGCATTGGTTAATTCCAGTGAAATTATATTCCACGGGATCTTCGATGGTAGAAATGTTTACATCTTGGCCATTCAATAAATTGAGAGCTGCATAAAGTGTGGTGGTTTTACCAGAACCCGTAGCACCCGTAACAAGACCCATACCCCACGAGGCTCGAACGGCTTTTTCAAATTTCTGCCGATCGTCGTCTTCGAATCCGAGTTGGTCGAGTGAATAGACGGCTTGGTTTTTATCTAAAATACGAAGCACCACTTTTTCGCCGTAAATGGTGGGTAAAGTGTTAACTCGAAAATCAACATTGCGTGTTTCGCTGATTTTCAATCGGACTCGACCATCTTGGGGAAGACGTTTTTCGTCGAGACGCAATTTGGCCATCACTTTAACTCGAGCGATTAAAGCGTTTTTTACGTTGTTGGGTGGGCGAGAAGCTTCGGTGAGATCACCGTCGAGTCTGTAGCGAATTCGCAATTCTTTTTCATAAGGTTCGATGTGAATGTCTGAGGCGCCTTTTTGAATAGCATCCACTAACATGTTTGTTACAAATTTAATAATGGGGGCATCGTTGGCGTTTGTTTCGCCGTCGTCGGCGGTAGCGGCGTCGAGATCTACAGTTTCAACTCCCTCTGCAGCGCTTTGATCAAAAGACTGAGAGAGTTTGGTCATTTCCATGCTGTAATATTTTTGAATGATTTGTAGAATTCCGCTGGGTCGAGCCAACACGAGCTTCACTTTGGCGCGGGTTTCAAAGCGGATGTCGTCAATAGCTTGAATGTTTGTAGGATCATAAACGGCCACGACAAGTGTTTCTCCTCGACGGCCCACAGGAATCACTCGGTGCTTGCTGGCAATGGCGCCGGGAATGAGGCTTATGATGTCTTGACTGAAAGAAATGTGACTGAGATCCATGATTGGAAGTTGGTAATGTTTTGCGAAAAACTCTACGAGACGATCTTCGTCGACAACTTTTTTATCGAGAAAAATATCTACCATTCGATTGCCGGTCTTTTTATGAATTTCGACGCACTCATTGATATGCTGTTCAGCAATCAATTGTTCGGAAATCATAAAAGATTTTAATTTCGGACTCAGCATGATTTAGACATGTCTCCCCTTAGCTATATCGGCACATGCGCGGAGAACTTTGATTCTTAAATTTTTGCCCCGATGCGCTTAGCGTCATGCTTCTAATTGCGCGACCCGCTGCATTGAATCTTCTGAGCTATGTTTGAAGGCTTAATGAAGAACCTTTAGAGTGAGGTCTTATGAAAATTGCCGTAATTGTTAAGCAAACTCCAGATACAGAGACAAAAGCTAAATTGGGTCCTCAAGGTTTGGATCTGACAGGGCTTAAATTTATTCTTAATCCTTATGATGAATTTGCTGTTGAAGAAGCTATCAAGACTAAGGACAAATTCAAAGGTGAGCTGACGGTTATTAGTGTGGGACCCGATAGAACTGTCGATGCCATTCGCACGGCTTTAGCTATGGGTTGCGACAAGGCCATTCACGTTAAAGTGAGTGAAGACGATTATAAAAAATGTGATTCCTATGTGATCGCCAAATCTTTGGCGGCGGCCATAAAACAAAAAGGTCCCTTTGATGTCATTTTTGCAGGAAAGCAAGCCATCGATGACGACGCTCTTGCGGTTCCGCAAATGATGGCAGAATTTCTAGAATGTCCAAGGGCGACTGTAGTGACTAAATTAGAATGGTCTGCCGATGGAAAATCAGCCAAGGTGCGAAGGGCCATTGATGGTGGCGCTGAAGAGGTTATTGAATTGCAACTTCCTGCAGTCATTGCAGCTCATAAAGGTTTGAACACTCCTCGATACGCTTCTTTGCCTGGAATTATGAAAGCTAAAAAAGTTCCAGTCGATGTTGTCGAAATTTCTGCGCTAGGAACTGGCGCACAAGATGCTAAAACTGAGCTTTGTGATTTTGAATTGCCTCCTGAAAAACCAGCAGGAAAAATTCTCAAAGGAAGCGCTGAAGAATTGGCAAAACAAATTGTGACTGCACTTCGTAATGAAGCGAAAGTGATTTAAGGGGTAGGAATAAATATGTCAAAAGCACTCGTCCTCATTGAACAAAAAGATGGAAAAGTAAAAAAATCATCTCTCGAGGTGATTTCGGCTCTTTCAAGTAAAGGAGTTGAAGTTGAAGCCATAGTGTTTGGTAATTCTTTGAGCGGAGAGGCACTGGCTGCTGATTCAGGATCTCAAGGAGCAAAAACTCTTCATGTAGTCAACGATGCTTCACTCTCAAATTATCAACAAGAAAGTGTAGCGGCGACTCTGGCTGATCAATTTAAAAAGGGTGGCTATCAGATTTTAGCTGCTGCAGCTTCGGGATTAGTGAAAGATTTATTTCCAACAATGGCCGTGCGCTTAAACGGCGGATTGGCTGTTGATTGCACTTGGCTTGATGTGAATGGGGCTGATGTTTTTGTAAAGAGACCTCTCTTAGCAGGAAAATATTTTGCAAAAGTGAAATTTAAATCTGCTCCAGCGGTCATTAGCTTTCGCCCTAACGTATTAGGTGTGGGAGCCGCTAAGGGTTCAGCGGCGCAAGTGTCAAACTTGGCGTTAACTGCAGGAAGCGGAAAAGCTAAAACTACTGCTGTTGAAGGTGCGGCTTCTGGATCGTCTCGTCCAGATCTTTCTGAGGCAGAAAGAATTGTGAGCGGTGGTCGTTCGCTTAAGAGCGCAGATAATTTTAAAATCTTATTTGATATGGCCGATGTGATTGGCGCTGCTGTGGGTGCTTCTCGCGCAGCTGTGGACGCGGGTTACGCTCCTCATGCCATGCAAGTAGGGCAAACTGGAAAAACTGTAAATCCAGTTCTCTATGTCGCTTGTGGAATATCGGGCGCCATTCAGCATTTGGCTGGAATGAAAACTTCCAAAATTATTGTAGCTATTAATACAGATCCTGAAGCTCCGATTATTCAAAAAGCTGATTATGCAGCTATCGGTGATTTGTTCCAGGTGGTGCCAGCCTTAACAACTGAGTTGAAAGCACTACTCTCTCACGGCTGAGAATTTATTAATGGGGTGGATTTATATTTTGGCTCGAAACTATCCGTTTTGGGCCATCCCCTTGTCGGTGACTTTTTTTCTAGATGTTTTTTTGAAAAAAAAGCCAAGCCGTAGTCCCCTCAAAAAAAATCTATATTTACTTTTAAGTATCACACTTATGGGAACATCCATTTGGTTTATTATCGTGCAAGGGCACATGAAGGTAGTGCCCTTTTTACACGAGATTCTTACTGGATTTTAGTCGCCTGTGAAAAACGTCGAATTTCTTTGTCCGGACGCGTTTTATTTAATGCTTTGGGCTTTTTCACGGACGACTATTGAGTCACAAAGCGTTTGATTCGGGCCAAGCCTTCAGTGATATCTGCTTCAGAAACAGAAAAACTAAAGCGCACATGTCCCGGCATACCAAAAGAATTTGCGGCATTGATGGCGACTTTTTCTTCGTTGAGTAATTGTTCAACAAATTCATTCGTATCTTTGCTGCCTTTTCGTTTCATGGCTTCTTCTACATTCATAAGTATGTAAAAAGAGGCCTGAGGAGAATAAGCTTTTACGTAGGGGATTTGCTCCGCAATAGACATAAACAAATCTCTTCGTTTTTTAAATGAAGCAATAATTGGCGGGAGATATGTAGAAGAATTTTCAATTGCAGCTACGGCACCTTCCTGTAAAAAAGGAGGCACACATGTGAGCACTTGGCTTTGTAATGCAGAAAGTGCAGCAATGTTATCTTTATGACTAGAAATATAACCTAGTCTCCAACCAGTCATGGCATAAGCTTTAGAGAAAGCATTAACGCTGACCACCCATTCCGAGTCGGCTTCGTTGATTAGAGAAAGTGGTGAATTGTGTTTTTCACTTCCGTAAACAAGTCTTTCGTAAAGTTCATCAAAGACAAGAAGCACTTTTTGCTCTTTGCACCATTGAATAATTTCTTCTAGTTGAGCTTTCGGAATCATGGAACCACTTGGATTGTTGGGCGATGCCATTATGACGGCTTTTGTTTTTGAAGTTTTATATTTTGAGAGTTCTGCAGCTGTTGGAAACAAATGTTTCTCCGCGCTAGTGTTAAAAATAACAGCCTTTGCGTTCACAGCTTTGATAATGCCTGGGTAAGAAACCCAGTAAGGTGCTGGGACCAAAACTTCATCGCCTTGTTCGAGTAATGCAGAGAGGACCAAATGAATTCCTTGTTTTGCACCAACAGATAGAAGAATATGTTCGGGTCGAATCCATGAAATATTAAGTCGTTCTTTTTGATCCTTGGCCAAAGCGTTCAATAAATCTGGTATTCCTTGAGTGGGGCCATATTTGGTGTTTCCACTTTTTAAAGCGCTATAAACTCTTTCGACAGCTTGAGTGGGGCTTTGAAAATCACTTTCACCAGCAGCAAAAGATATTATATTTTCGCCTTTAGCCTTGAGTTCTCGAATTCTTTGAAGAAGGGCAAGGGTTTCGCTGCCAGATATTTTTTTAGGAATCATTTACGCTTTACCTCCGGTATTTTTTTCTTAATCGCAAGAGCCACATTGTTAGGCACCAATCCTTTTAAAGAGCCCCCGTAGCGGGCCACTTCTTTAATGAGAGTGCTGCTTACAAAGAAAAATTTTTCGTCTGTCATTATGTGAAGAGTTTCAATTTTGGGATTTAAATGTCTATTCATGGTCGACATTTGAAACTCAACTTCAAAATCACTCAAACTACGAATCCCACGAATGAGAATTTTTGAATTCACTTTCTCACAAAAATGCACCAATAATTCGGACCAAGAGTGAATTTCAACTTGCCCCTTTTTAACTTCATTTTTTAATGAGGCTTTAATTAAGTCGAGGCGTTCTTCGACGGAAAAGAGCGGGCCCTTAAGCGGATGAGTGGCGACAACAATATAAAGTTTGTCGAATAAAGGAAGCACTCGCCTTATCACATCGAGGTGGCCATGGGTGAGGGGGTCGAAGCTTCCGGCGTATACAGCCGAACGTTTCATGCTATCGAAAGTTATCACTTCTTTCTTCGAAAGAAAATGAGTTTACCTTCTCCATGGCCGCGTTCTTTAAGATATTCCCAATTCTTGAAAATGGGTATGTCTTCGCGTTCGTCCATTTCAACAATGAGCACAGCGTTGTCTGAAAAAATATGAGGCACAGCTTCAAATTTAGGAATGACTTTTTCTACGAGCCCCAGACCATAGGGTGGATCACAAAAAATAGTGTCAAAAGGAAGAAAATCCGTAAGTTGAGCAAGTCTAAGGGGCCATTCTTTAATTCGATTACTGGCAATGACGCTGACTGTTTGTGGGCTAATTTGTAATCTCTCAATATTCTCTTTTATGGATAATAAGGCTTTAGGGTCTTTTTCGATCATAACTGCGCGATGCGCTGTGCGAGAAAGTGCCTCAAAGGAGAGAGAGCCAGTGCCAGCAAAAAGGTCTAAAACTCTTTCGGAATTGTGGGCTAATCCATGCTCTAAAATATTAAAAAGGGCTTCTTTACGGGCGGCAGAAGTGGGGCGGGTGCCCTTACCGTCGGGAACTTTAAGATATTGACCCTTCCATTTGCCGTTGAGAATTCTAATCATAAAGTGCTTTGAAAGCGGGACCTTTGTTTTTGAGTGCTTAAAATTGTTATTTTTCTTTCCATGTAAAATTTGTTGTTAATTTTTTCGCAATGGCTCAAGCAAGGGACATCCTGCATTTTTTCCAAAAGCGTCCACCACTGTGAACGATCTTTAACGACAGCCTCTTTCACCCACATCATAGAATCGAAGGCGAGCGCCATGGCGGCGCTTGGAGTTTTTTTATTGAGAAACTTTGAGTATTTTTCGAGCGTGTCTAAATTATAGCGTTCAGGATCTTGGGAAAAATAATCTATTGGAAAAAAATTTCCAGCTAAGGATTCTGAAGGAACTTTAAAGAAATTTTCTGATTCCCAAGAGGGATCTCCTAAGAAGGTTACTTTTAACGCACTATCGTTTATGGCTTTTATTAGAGAGGCACTTTTAAGTCCATCGCTAGAAAAATAGACAAATTTCCAATTATTTTTTTTTGCAATTTCAATAATGGCGTTAGTATCAAGAGGATTAAAACTAATTGAGGTCTCACTGAAATTTTTAGCACCTAATTTTTTCCAAGACTCTTTAAAAGTTTGTGCATTTTTCCAGCTGTTTTGATTTCCAAGCTCGGAAACAATGGCAACAGATTCGGCTTTTAAACTTTCTTTGGCAAAAATGGCCATGGCTTGAGGATAGCGGTCGGGGTGAGTTGAAAAATGAATTAAAAAAGATGATTTATTTTCTACCAATAGAGGGTATTTGTTTAGACTAATAGAGGCCTGTTTTAAGTTTTGGGACAATTCGATAGCTTTTGGCAAACACCATCCAGAAAATGGACTTATAATTAAATCTGTTTTTTTCTTATTCTCTTCAATAAAAAGACGAGCACATTCCTCCGTCGAGCTCTTGGTGTCTATGAAATGGATTTCGATGGGTGCTTTATGAGTCTTAAGATCCACTTCGGCCATCTTAAAGCCTTCTTCATATTTCTTAGCTTCGTCCTTGAGTTCTCCACTCAATGGAAGAAGTATTGCGACTTGAAAATTAGCGACTTGACGCACGTCTTTGTCGCTAGACGTCGCTGCAGCGCTTAAAGCCAATAAAAAAAACTTTAGAAAAAACTTTGGATTTTTTATCATCATGCCGAAGATATCTTGGCAAAGTAGGGAGGATCAAGCAAGTGTCTGATGAAAACAGCAGCGATGGTAAAAATTCACTTGTAGGTGAATTTCTGCTCACTTTGGCCAGGGCTCCTGAGCCTGTGCAAGAGGCTATTATCGTGCAAGCGATTAAAGTTCTCCTGCCTTATTATTCAACACACATTGCTCCTTACCCTATGCTCTCTCATTTAGTGGAAATTCTACAAAGACAAGGGGTCATTCAAGTTCCTAATCATAAGAAAGAAAGTGCTTAAAGTTATTCTTAGTCTTGTTTCTGGTAACGCTTTAAATATTCGGATAGGTTAAAAATACTGTGGCACCTGAGTTTGGATCCCAAAATATAAAAAGATTAATTCCAGAGCCTCGAGATTCTGGATTTGTGATTAGTTTTGATGGCACCTCAATTTATTGGGAGATGCATGGTCCGGATCCTAAGGAAACTCAAAATCCACCTTTGCTTTTTTGTTATGGATTGGCTTGTTCTGTTAATCAGTGGCGTGCCCAAGTTGAGTTTTTTTCAAAAACGAATCCTTGTTTGTTGTTTGATTATCGTGGACATCATAAGAGTGATTCCCCCTCTGATTTTAGAGCCATGAACTTAAGCGCCATTGCAAAAGATGCGGCTGCGGTGATTCAGCAAAAAATATCTCCTAAAGCGTCCGTTCATGTGTGGGGTCACAGTATGGGATGCAATGTGGCTTTGGAGTTGGCTTTGGCCGAACCTGAATTATGTCGTTCGTTGGTTTTGTGTTGCGGTAGCGCAGAGAATCCCTTCAAGCGTATGTTTGGAACTAATGTTTTAGAAAAATCGATGACGAGCTTACTGAATCTTTTCCCCAATAATGAAAAGATTTTTACAGCATCTTGGAAAATTTTACTCTCTAGACCTGAAATAACAAAATATATTGTCATGTTTGCAGGCTTTAATTGGCAGGCCGTTGAGAGTGACGATATCGAAACTTATGTAGCTGCCGTGGCTTCAGTGCACCCTAAAACTTTTTTTCCATTGTTAACGGAATTGGCTAAGGGGCAAACTCAAAACGTATTATCACGTATAAAAACTCCTGCGTTGATAGTGGCTGGCACACATGACTATGTGACCCCCAAGAAGAATCAAGAGCATTTAGCAGCGGGTTTGGTTGACGGTGAATACTTTTCGGTTCCCAATGGGTCCCATAATGTTCAGCTGGATTTTGGTGAGTACGTTTGCCTGAAGGCACAAGATTTCTGGAAGAAGCGCAATCTTTTGTGATAGGCTTTGCTGGAAGTGAAAAAAAGAAGTCTTTCTGGAATTAAACCTACAGGCCGTCCGCATTTAGGCAACTATTTGGGGATGATTAAACCTGCTTTAGATTTACAAGAAAAATACGATTGTTTTTATTTTGTTGCTGATTATCATGCACTCACGACAAACCCCAATCCCAAAGATCTTAGGGATTCAGTTCATGAAGTGACCGCAAGTTTTATTGCCAGTGGATTAGATCCCGATAAGGCTACTTTTTTTAGACAATCGGATGTTCCTTTAGTGACGGAATTATCATGGATTTTATCAAGTTGTGTTTCTATGGGCGATCTAACGCGCGCGCATGCTTATAAGGCGGCTAAAGATAAGGGTATCGAGGGCACGCTTAATTTGGGAGTTTTTTCGTATCCTGTCTTGATGGCTGCCGACATTTTACTTTATGACTCCGATGTTGTGCCTGTGGGCAAAGATCAAATTCAACATTTGGAAATGGCTAGAGCTATGGCCAAACGCTTTAATCATTTTTACGGCGATACTCTTAAAGAGCCTCTAGAATTAGTTCAGGCCGAAGTGGCCGTTGTTCCTGGGATTGATGGTCAGAAGATGAGTAAATCTTATGGAAATGGAATTGAACCTTTTGCTCCTCAAAAGGAATTGAAAAAACAAGTGATGGCCATTGTCACGGATAGTAAGGGTCTTGAAGACGTTAAAGATCCAAGCACTTGTAACATTGTGGCGTTGTATCGACTTTTAGCTACAAAAGACGAAGTCTTAGATATGGAAGCAAAATATCGTGCCGGAAATTATGGTTATGGTCACGCCAAGTTAGCTTTGCTCGATAAAATTGAAAATGTTTTTGGTGAAGCTCGAAAAACTTATGAAAAAGTCCGTCATGACGACAAATATCTAGAAGCCGTTTTAAAAAAAGGTGCCGATCGAGCTAATGATTATGCTCAAAAGCTTTTGAGTCGTGTTAAAAAGGCTTGTGGAGTTTCGCCATGAAGCAAGAAATCGCACAAAAGAAAATTAAAAATCCCTTTTATCGCTATTTGTGTTTAGGGGTTAGTACTGCGGGTGGATTAGGATTTGTGCCTGTGGCACCTGGAACCGCTGGGTCCATACCAGGTGTTTTTTTGGGATTGTTACTCATTAAAATTCCAATTTGGCAGTCTCTTATAATTCTCAGTGTTTTAATTTTTATAACACTTCCATTAATTCATAGAACTTGTGAACATTTCGGTGAAATGGATTCACCGCACATAGTTTGGGATGAAGTTATTGGGCAAGCCCTGGGCATTTTAAGTTTGAGACATTTCTGGCGAGTGGAGGAAGTCTTGCCTCCATGGACTTTTGTATTGGCAGCGTTTTTAATTTTTAGGTTGTTGGATATTGTGAAGCCATTTCCTGCGAAATCATTAGATCATCAGCCCACTGCCTTTGGTGTGATGGCCGATGATGTTGTGTGTGGTCTTTATACATCATTGATACTGCACGCCTTTATTCGCCTTAGCCCAAGCTTTTAGCACGCTTTATTAAGTCAAAAATAGATTAGCTTAAAGACACGGCAGGGCACCCCCTTCCTCAGGTCTTCGCATCAGGGCTCGACCTTCGGGAACCCCGAGTGTCTTTAAGTTAAACTATTTTTGACTTAATAATGCGCACTGAGTAGCAATGCTTAAGAGGTGGATAAGTCATGAATAAGTTTTTATCTTTAAGTATTGTTACAGTGTTTGCTTCGAGTTTTGTATTTGCTGATCAAACTATTACAACTGATCCTGTTGATGTGGCTGTTTCTCAAGTAGCATCTGTTTATAATCTTCAACACAAGCTTGAGTCCTCACCTAAGAAACCCCTATTTGATAGCTTGAGAGTGCTCATTAGTGAAAAAGATGGCTCACACACAAATTCATTGGGCACGGCTTACTTATTAATTGCTGGACCAGAAGATGGATCAACTCCCGGCGCTCTACATAAATTTCAATTGGGAATGAGCAGTATTAAATCTGTGACGAATAAATGGGTCAACGCTGACAATTCAAGCGCGGGTGGATATTTGTTTATTAAAGGCGTGAGAATAGATCCTGAAACTTCAAAGGCTCGATCTTATTCTGTAACTGTAAAATACACAGACTCAACAAATGTGTATTTAGACGAGTTGGAAATTTACGCATCCTATAGCGACAAAACCAACTAGATAGTTTCGTAAATTCCACGAAGGAATTTAAGAGCCGTTTGATTTTCAGGGTCGAGTTTGAGCGCATCTTGCCAGGCTCTTTGTGCGCTTTGCTTTTGACCACATTCAAAACATATACGGCCTAGTAGCACTTGCCCCTCAACCCATTTAGGATATTTAAGAATTTGATCGCGTAAAAATCTTTGGGCTTCGCGACTTCGATTTGATCGGTGCAAGCATCTTGATAAATTCAGTGCAGATTCTTCGGTCTCTACCCAGAAAAAAGCCTTTTCAAAACAGCGAACGGCATCTTCAAATAAATGAAATTTTAAATAAGCCAAGCCCATTTTATTTTCAGCATCGGCCAGTTCTTTTCTTTCAGCATGTTTTAAGGTGATTTTATCGTGGCTCTCAGCCAGCACTAATGAAGGAGCCTTTTGCTGAATAGACGAAGTGGAGGGATATTCTTCAAAGTGTTTTAGAGCCTCAGCATTTTTAGGGTCGCTGTCTAAAACTCTCTGGTAGGCGTAGGCAGCTCTTTCAAGTTTTCCTAGTTTTACAGAGGCTCGTGCTAGGTGCAGGAAGCCGTGAAATTCTCGAGGATAGCTTTGAATCCATTGTTGAGCCCAATATTCAACTTTGTTCCATTCGTTGAATTCTGAAGACTCTTTAATTCTAGATAAAAGTTCTTGTTTTAAATATTCACTCATTTTTTTCAGAGGCTCTCTTTTGAGCGTAAGAGGCAACGTGATTTTTCGCAAGTTGTATAAGTTTCTTGCCTTCTTCTCCCGCTTTATCTTCTAAATCGGAAAATTCATTTAAAAGGTTGAGCCATCTTTGATTTGCAGATTCAAGTTTGTCTTTTCTTTCATAAAATTTAGCAATATAGGCCTCTTTTTGGGCTAGGCGAGTGCGAGCTTGAAGTAGGATTTCTTCGACTTCTTTTTTAAACTGACTGTTAGGGTAACGCGCCAAAAATTTGCGGGCGGAGTTTACGGCTTCGGCAGCAGGGCTTTGGTCGCGGGCAATCTTCTCGGGGGAGTCCTTTAAATAAGCGGAAGCTTTTCGAAATTGAGCATAAGGAGCTTGTTCGTGATTGGGGTGGAGATCGACAAAAACGCCATAGATCGCGGCTGACTCTGTAAAATTTTCTTCACTGTATTCAATGTCGGCAAGTTTTAAATCTGCAAGAACGGCAAATCTTGATTGAGGAAATTTTTTCTTAACTGTGTCGAGGTAATCCTTAGCTTCTAAATAATCTTCGTCTTCAATTTCTTTTATAGCTTCATTGTAAATGGCTTCGGGATTGTCAGAATCTTTAACTTTATTTGAAGAACAAAAAGCCAAAAAAAAGACTAAAAGAGAAAGTAAAACATTCATACCTTTGTTTTAAGCAATAAAGCACTCTTTAGTAAAGCACCCGTAAGTGGCCTTAGTCTTTGTTTTTTTGGCAATAGCTTAGAGCGTTGTCGTAAAGTTGCTTAAGTATCAATATATGCTGAGCTGGGTCCTTTTCTTTTCTCAGAAAATCCTTAAAAGAGTCTCGAGCGCTGGCTATTCTTTCACAATAATCTTTTATGACTCTCGCAGTATTAAAATCTTTATTTTGATGTTCAAAGTCCAAGAAAGTTTCAAAACTAGGAAGAGTGAGCGCGTTGAGGTCTACAACTTTAAGTTGATCAAGGTGTTTGGCTTGGCTTAAAAATATAAAACTTTGGATCTCGTCTAAGGGGGCTATTCTAACGGGGTCATCTCCAAAAGATCGGCAGAGTTTAAGAGTTTTGAAGTTTATAGTTTTTGAGTTTGGATTTTTTTTCTCGTGGTAAATAAGGCATTCCACAAAAATTTTATTTTGTTTTTCGCGAAGTTTCATGAAAGCCTCAAAACGAATATACTCTTGAGTGTTTTTTTCTTGAGCGCGCTTATACGATTCAAGTTTCGGAATGAGTTTATAGAAGTCTCCTATTAAAAATTGCAGCCAATCCACGATGATCATAGAGGCTTCAGGAAGAGAGGGATTCATAATGGCGCTAATCCAATGTTGGGTTCTAAACAATTCACCATTAAGGATTCGAATGCTGTCAGAGTTTCGAACTCCTAGTGCAAAGGCAATAGCATAAAGTCGCTCGTGAGAAACAACTAGGGCTCGATTGAGATCGTCTCTGAGCTTATCAAAAAGTTCTTTATCTATGGAAACTGAAAGGTTGCTTGGAATTCCCTTTACGTCTTCAGTTTTTCTAACCGCCAGTTGTACCATAACGCAATTGGGGTATTTCTTGAGATCAAATCGAGGGCGACTATCGTCAACTTTGGGAAGCTTGTCATCGAACTCGAAGTTTCCAATTTCAATTTTTTTTGAGAACTCCTTATAGATCAAATGAAAGAGCGGCGAGTATTGAATGAAATCTTCTTCAAGAGTGTTTAAGTAGCCTTCAGTATTTTCGGCATTGATATAAATACCCATATTGTAGGGAAGTTTGGGATCTCGATCTTTATCCTTGCTGTTTTTGGGCTTTTGTTTGTTTTCCTCAATCCAGACCGCTTCGCGAGTTTCCCAAAACTCCAGGGTGCTCAGTTCTTGTATTTTTGGAAGAATAAGTGCTTTTGTTTCTTTAGTTAAATAGCCCTTTGTTTCATAATCGTGGTTAATTAATTTAATATATTCAGGGGTTTTAGGGTCTCTAGAGGCAAAGCACATAATGCCATCGTCCCCACTGCTCACCCATCCACCCGCCGCGACTAGGCGAGATAAAGCTACAGCTAAAATTAAGAGAAGCTTCCGCATTTTCTTGTCTTATAGCCATTATAACGCTATGTGTAAATACCTAATGCCTTCAGTAAATCTTTCGACTTATCTTAATAAAATCATCGCTGAAAAGAGGGCTCAGCAACGTCATCTCACACTAAGTCGAATTGCTCGTTTGTCTGGTTTACATTCTAGTCAGTTGTCTAAGGCCATGAAGGGCAAGGAAGCTCTTCAGCCCGATCACATTTATGCCTTAGGAGAATCCTTAAAATTAAAGTCCATTGAGCTCAGTTGTCTCGAGGCACTCAATGAATATGAGCGAAGCTCAAACCCTGGTCGACGTGAGCAATGGTCGCGAAGGGCGGATAAATATTTAAAAGAGGCTGAAAAACTTTCAAGCTCTCTTGAGGCTCCTCAAGCGGCAAGCGATTCCATGCTCAAATATTTTCTTGAACCTAAAATAATGCTTTTGCATTTATTTTTAGGAACTCAGCCAGATTCGAAAAGAATGAAGGATTTTCAAAATTCTTTGCAAATGAGTGATGCACAATTAAATTCCTGTATTGAAGAATTGATCCATCTAAATTTGATTGAGAAAGAGGGACTTCAGTTAAAGGTTATTAAAGATCATATGCATTTAGATAAAGATTCTTCATGGTGTAGCGCTCATCAGAATTTACTTCGTATGATGTGTCTCAAGAGAATTTCAGCAAAATCCTCTAAAAAAGATTTGAATTTTATGGCAACTTTTTCTGCAGATGACGATGCGTTTGAAGCTATGCAAGAGGATTTTAAAGACTTCTTAAAAAAATCTGAGCGCAGAGTTCTTAAGTCGCAAAAGAAAAATATTTACCAAATTAATTTTGATTTATTTCCCTGGCTTTAACGTTGCTTGATTGAGGGCTTCTTTGATCTTGGGTTTTAATAGGGCTAAAAATTGATCTTCTTCTCGATACATGGCTTCTAGAGTGATATCGGCGTAAAGTTTAAAACTTTTTCCAAATATTCTAAATGCAGCGGCTGTCATAAAATCACGAGCCACTGAAGAGTTTCCACGGTAGAGTGGCGAGGTGTTGGCTAATCCGTATAAAGCATGAGAGAAATCGTCGATTTTGCTTTCTGTTGATTGAGAAGTAGCGGCCCTGTCAAGACGTTTGAAGACATCTTTGAAGGCTTCGTTGATATCTTCCAGGCTTCTTCCATTTCTTAAAAATGTATCGTTTATGTCATTTGCATTTCCGATAGCATTGTGTGTGATTGTGGCTAATTCCATTTTTCTACCATCGCTAAGTGTATAAACATTTTCACTAGTTTTTCTGAGTTTAAAAATTCCATTAACATGTTCATAAAGTTTATTTCTATAGGGAATATCCATAACATTAGAGGCTGTTGTAGCCAGTTTGTCTAAGGGCGCTTGTGAAGATTTTCGAAAACGCACTCCTGGGTCGAGGCCTTTGTCCAAAACTAGTCTACCCTCAACGGCTATATGATAAGCTTCTTCCATGGAGGCTCCATTGTTGAGACTGTTTAAAACCTTGTGGGCTGTTTTAACGGCGCGATTAACATAGTCATCATTGTGTTTGTGACCGCTGCTGATTCCATAATTTGAAGCTTCATAATTTGCATGGCTGAAGGGATTTTTGGGGTCGTTAAAAGGGACTACTTTTATAACTTCTCGATCGGCATCTGCTAATTCAAGAATAGCCTTTTTATTCTTAAAATTTATAATTTGTGAGATTTTGCCTAGAGCATTAGTGCAAATTACAAAGAAATCTATTTTTGAAAAGGCGGAAATTGGAGTTAATAGAATCACGGCCCATAGAGTGATTTTAATCGGCTTAAGCACACCTTCAGTATAACAGAGGTCCTATAAACTCCTGATTTAAAAAGGAGCGCCGAAGTCTAGAGTGGCTCCCCATACTTGAGTTTTAATACCCATTCCCACTCTCGAACCCAGTATGTATTTGCGCATTCTGTATTCCATTTTTAAATTCATAGTTGTGGTCATATTGAGAGTGGTGTCGATGCTTCCGTTGGTAGCTTTTTTCCAGCTTCCATTGGTGATCATTAAATTAACTGCTGGACCAGCTGCAAATTTCTGACCCATTCCAAAAAGATAATAGGGTTCAAATTCGGCGCCGTAAGCACTTGAGGACGCCTTATAAGCAATATTAGTCGTTTTAGAACTTTCGCCTTCGCCGGTTAAATAGACGGCTCCAAAATACAGGCCTGATTGTCGTTTGCCCCAATCGCGTTTGAAAGCGGCACCTATGCTTAAGCCATAATAAGTTCCATAAACTCTATCGAGTTTTGATGTAGAGCTTTCATAGAAGAGATCTTCTTTAGTTAGATATAATCCTCGAATCATCCAACTGCGATTTTTAGCACCAGTGGAAGATGGAGCTTCTGAAGCTGGAGGAGCTTCATCGATATTTCCAAAATCTGAGCTGTCGTCGAGTGTTAATGAATTAGATGAACCCACTTGTTCGGCTGGTAAATCACCAGAGAAACATTTTCTTTGAGCTTTAAATTCTAATCCTTGTTGAGAGGGGCTAGGTGTGCCGGCCAGTTGAAAAATAATGGCGGGATTTTTTCCCATTTTAGAGGCGCCAAGTGCTTTTATGTCGGTGCCTTTGGTGAATTTTTCTGGAAAGGGCATCCAGGCTTTGGTGTTAACTTTTCTTGCTAGAATTTTACAAGCTGGAAGATTCCATGATGCGGCTTCTGAGGATATAGAATTCGCTAAGCTCACAATGAGCAAAGATAATGAAAAGATTTTAATCTGTGTTGTAAAACTAAGAAGTTTTGATTTCATAACTCTTATCTTACGCATGTCTGATGGAAATTCTAGATCATGGGAGTCTATAATTTGGACATAGTATGGGCTTTTAAATATAAAAATGTCTCAAATTTTCAATACGTTACGAGACTCTTCATTTTCCTCAATTAGAAAAAAGGCATTTTTATTGTCATCAAATGAGTAAACCTCAGCTTTGGCGATATCAAACCACCAACCATGAATCTTGAGTTCGCCTGCTTTTATAAGATTCTGAACTAGGGTGTAGGTTTTAAGGTTTTCAATTTGTTTGAGAACATTGAGTTGCGAAAGTCGATTGTGTTGGGGCAATTCAGAGGCAAATTGAGGTTTTGTTTTGAGCCATTCTAAAACGGATTCACTATTGGCTAGCCAAGATTGTAAACCCCGTGATGTAATTTTGTGGAGGCCATCGTTGAGAGCCATCATGGCGCCACATTCTGAGTGTCCACAGATAATGATATTTTTAACTTTTAGAGTTTCAAGAGCAAATTCAATAACTGCAGCAACACCATCTTGGGTTTGATCACGGTCCCTATAAGGGGGGACAATGTTTCCAACATTTCGATTAACAAATAGGTCGCCAGGATCTGTTGAGGCAAAGACATTTACGGCGACTCGAGAATCAGAGCATCCAATAAAGAGGGCATCAGGTTTTTGGCCCAAGGCTAATTTGGCAAAAGTATCTTTGTAGCTAGGAAGTTTTTTTTGTCGAAACTCAATAATACCCTTAACCAGTTTTTTCATTCTTAATTAAGATAATTATCAGTAAATTGAGAAGTATTCGAAATATTTCTATGGCGCCTAGAGTTAGCGGTGTGGGTTGGGGTGCACACCGCTAAGTTGCTTGTAAAGATTAGAGAGCTAGACTTTTTTTAACTTGATCTCTGCAATAGTCTAAAAGTTCAGAGGTTTTTGCTTTGAAGTTATAAACCCAGTAGCCAGGAAACAAAGGATCACCCTTAGTTCGTTGAAAAGACCTTGTTACTGTTAAGCTCAATCGACCACAGGCGATATCACCTTCAACCGCCGCATTTCCACTCAGTGTTACTGAAGATACGGGGTTTTTGTGCCAATCTCTTTTTTCTGAAAAGGTGACTGAGTCGGTCATTGAAACATATTGCCTAAAGACTTTTAATTTTTCTTGGGCTCCATATCCGGTGAGAACGTCGGCAATGGTGTTTACGGTGGCTAAGGGATAACCGATTTGGCAGGGCTCTTTCTTTTCTTCTTTAGAAGTGGCTGAAAAGCTTGTAGCCAAAAGGGCTGATAATAAAAGTAATTTGGTTTTCATAAAGACTCCTCTCTGCAAAAAGAAATTGCAGTGATTTGAAATTCTAAGAGCCTCAATATTTAAACAAGGAAAATAAAATCAAAAAAATGAGAATATTTTGATTATTTTTTACGTTTTATGTGGGTGGGGTCTATATCTTCGATTTCAATGTCTCTATGGCCACTGTTGGTGTCTACTTGAGCGGAGCTCGATCCGCTTCCACTCGGATTAATCCCTCTAAGTTTTAGTTCCATATCTGCGGGACGAGTGGCGTTTTCAACAGCTTGGTCTCGTTTAATTAAGCCCTCTTGGTAGAGGCGCATGAGTGATTGATCAAAAGAATGCATTCCATAAGCACTCCCCTTTTCAATGGCTTCATAGAGAGCTCCAAGTTTTCTCGGATCTTCTAAGCATTCTTTAATTCTTGGAGTGCCTAGCAATAGTTCGGTAGCGACAACGTTAGTTTTCTTTTGGCTTCGATCTAAAATGGGCACAAGTCTTTGAGAAACTATGGCTTCTAAGCATGAACTCAGTTGCCATCGAATTTGATCGCGAGATTCGGAAGGAAATATTCCTAAAATTCTGGAAACTGTTTCAGCGGCATCACGTGTGTGTAGAGTGCTTAAGACTAAGTGGCCAGTCTCGGCAGCGCTTAGAGCTTGTTCAATGCTTTCACGATCTCGCATTTCTCCAATCATGACAACATCGGGGTCTTGTCTGAGCGAATTTTTAATCCCGCTTTGAAAATTTTCGGTGTCGATACCAATTTCTCTTTGAGTCACAATGGATTTGCGATCGCGAATTAAAAATTCAACTGGGTCTTCAATGGTGATGATGTGGCCGCTTTCAGTTTTATTGCGTTCATCAATCATGGAGGCCAAGGTAGATGATTTTCCACTACCAGCAGGCCCTGTAATTAAAACGAGGCCTCTTTTTTTAAGGGCAATTTTTTTTAAAATAATGGGCAATCCCAAATCTTCAATAGATTTAATTTCAAATGGAATGAAGCGAATAGCCATAGCGTGTTGACCACGGTGTAAATAAATATTGAGCCTGAAGCGACCCACTCCAGAAAAGCTATAAGCAAAATCAATTTCCTTCCCGCTTTCAAAGGATGAGCGAAGTCTTTGTGGAAGAATGGCGGATATCATTTCCTCTATTTGTTGCTTATTCAAAGTTTCTTTTGATTTAGAGAGAACTCTGATTTCGTCTCGATATCTAACCAGCGCTGGTAGGCCAATTTTCAAATGCAAATCACTGGCGCCGACTCCTACGGCATTTTTAAGTAAACTTTCAAAGAGTCCCAAGCTCATGTTTTCACTTTGAGGCACGCTGGGTATTAGCGTCAAGACTCACTAGTCCTAAGAATTAGACTTTTCTTCTGAGTGACTCGGTTCTAAGCTAGATCCTTATGGATTTTCCCATGGATAAAGTG
Organism: Pseudomonadota bacterium; assembly: GCA_018001635.1. Classification (GTDB taxonomy): domain Bacteria; phylum Bdellovibrionota; class UBA2428; order UBA2428; family UBA2428; genus JAGNHS01. The sequence continues at coordinate 53,028 of JAGNHS010000014.1, forward strand.
CAGATGATTCTTTTGTTTTTACCTCCGTTTATCATCAGCTTGAGTTTCCATGAATATGCGCATGCCTGGGTGGCTGAGCGCTTTGGAGATTCTACGGCTCGTTATATGGGGAGAATGACTGTAGACCCTATGGCTCATATCTCTTGGTTTGGAACGATTATTTTTCCCGCTTTATCTATTTTAATGGGTTCGCATTTACTTTTTGGTTGGGCCAACCCAGTTCCTGTAGATTCTAGAAATTTTAAAAAGCCATTTCAACATATGGCCTTAGTTGCAGCTGCTGGACCAGCTTCTAACATCCTCTTGGCCATAGTTTTTGCTTTTATAATGTCGATGTTGAAGTCATATGTCCCGGGTTCAATTTTTCAAGCTATGGAAGTTCAGGGAATGATGGGATCGGGATTGAAAATGCTCGATATGGCCGTTCAGTTGAATCTCTTTTTGGCTTTTTTTAATTTATTACCGCTTCCGCCCTTAGATGGCGCTCGAATCATTCAAGGCTTGGTAAAACCCGCTACAGCCTTAAAAATAGATGAATATTCAAATCAAGCTCAAATTTTATTGATTATACTCTTGTTTACTGGGGTTCTGAGGTATTTGGCGCTTCCAGTCACCATTCTCTATGCCCTTATTTATCAAGTTTTTAACATCATTTAGGGTCTTTGATTTTAGCTTTTAAAAGCCAGGGTGCGGCCTTTAAAAATTCATGTTAAAACTATTCGTAAATGAGTGTACGAGACAATTCGGTGCCTATTGATTGCCGGGTTCAACTGGTTGATTTTGAAGGACCTCTCGATCTTTTGCTTTATCTAGTTAAAACGCATGAGCTCGATATTCTTAATCTTCCAATTGCGACAATTACTCAGCAATATCTTCGTTACTTAAACTACATGAGAGAGCTTAATCTCGATGTGGCCAGTGATTATTTAGTTATGGCGGCCACGCTGACCTATATAAAAAGTCAGTTGATTTTACCTCAAGAAGTTCAAGATGAAGCCATGGGGCCCGATCCCAAGAATCGTCTAATTAGACAATTGTTGCAGCTCAAATGTTACAAAGAACTGTCTCAAATGCTTGAAGATAGGCCTCGTTTAAATCGCGATGTCTTTGTTTGTCGAAATACAGGTTTGGAAGACATCGAAAATGAAATTGAGCCGCAAGTCGCACTCAGTAATTCGTTTCAGTTATTAGAAGCATTTAGAGAAGCCATAAAGCGTGAAGCGGGTGTGGTTCATAAAGTATTTAGTGATTCCGTTCCAGTTTCAGGAGCGATTAAAAATATAGTTGAACGATTGAAGGCGGAGGAAAGTTTTACTTTTGAATCTTTAATGCCGGGCCTTCATTCAGTTCCCCATTTGATATCGAATTTTTTGGGTTCTTTGGAAATGGCAAAATTACAAGTATTGAAAATCAATCAACCCGAAAACTTCGGGCCTATAGTTTTGTCTCGAAAAATGAATCCCGAAGAAATTGAAAGTTTTGTGAAGCTTACAAAAAACACTTTGAGCTGGGATTAAAGGGTTTTTAAAAAAGAATTAAAGAAGAAGAATATATGAAAGAAAAAAAGAAGAAAAAGAAGAAAGATATTGAAAGTGAAGTTCAGCCAGTTTCTACAGAGGAAATTGTAGAAGTCATTGGTGCTGAGAACAACGAAGAAATCGTTATAGTGGCCTCTATGACTGAAGAAGAGGCTCTTGTTGAAGTCGAGGCGGATATTCCTGTTGAAGCTCTTGAGCTTGAATCTGAAGAGTCAATCCAATTAGAGGCGTCCTCTGAATCTGATCCAACAACTATAGTCGCAAAAGAAGGCTTGGTTTACGATCGTGATGAAATTGTTCAGGCTATAGAAGCGCTTGTTTTTGCAAGTCCCAAACCTATAAGTCTACAAAGAA
>JAGNHS010000015.1 GCA_018001635.1 Pseudomonadota bacterium
GAACAGGAATGCCTTGGGGATGTAAGGAAACTTATCAACAATTAGCATTACCCACTATAATTGATTTTATAAACGATCGTCCCGAGGAAGCTCGATATGGACCTCGATATTCTATTGTGGCTCAAGTTGAAGGGAAGAGAAAATCTTTTATGAAAGGAGAGTCCAATGAGGATCACTTTGATGCCATTGGATATTACCAGTGGGTTGGGGCTCCTTTGTCTGATCGAATACATGAAGTTATGGGCTTGCAGGGGCAATCGCTCGACCCCTTTGCCGGACTCTCAAATCCACGAAATAATAATCAGCCGCTTATAGAAATAGTACCCACTCAAAATGTTTTGCCCGAACAAAATCATGGAAGAATACCTAGAGAGGATTTTGAAACAACAATGAGTCAAGCGGGGGGAGATACTCTGCAAAATTTAAATCCACAAAATACTGAAGAGATAATAATTCCCAAAGCAGGGTGGGTGGAGAAGTAAATGATGAAGCTTTTAAAAAATATAAAATTATATATTTTATATTTTTTTACATTAATATTTTTTACTGCTCAAGACTTGAGAAGTGCAAGTTCACAAGCAGATACATTGGTGGATAGTGTTCCTAGAAATCACTTCAATATTCAATTTTCAGATATCGAAAAGTGGATAAACGAAGGGAAAATAAAAAGTGTTGAAGATCTTTTGGATAAACTTCCCTATGAAATGCGCGATCAAATGATCTTAGTTCACGATACGCGCTCGAGCTTTCAGCATGCAAGTCGTGAGATACCAAGAATGATTCTAAGCACTCGTGATTCAAAATTAATATTAGCTTTTGCAGGTTCTGCAGGTGTTAAGGGGGGCTCCTTAGTTGAGGTTATTGAGTTTAATGAAAAAGACGAAGATTTTAAGTTTAAATCAATTGATTTTTCGAAGACAATCCCAATCACTCACAATCCCACCTCTTGTGTTAGTTGCCACATTAGTAACAGACCTATTTGGGATACCTATCCACATTGGCCAGGCGTTTATGGAGGATTGCATTCATACAATGAAGATGCAGAGGACAGTGTTAGAAAATTGATGATTAAAATTCATAACGATCAAAATCTTAGATACCGATATATTGTTCCAACAAACATAATGGGTCAATTAACAGCATTGGATAGTTTTCACGTAAATTCCTTTGATAAGAATCTTCATTCTCTTAATAATAGGAGCATCGCTGCGGCGTTTGCCAAACATCCACAGTGGAATCAAGTTAGAGATATTATTTTAGATTCCATTGAGCCTAGTCGCTCGTATGAAAAATGGATAAATTTTTTTAGTCGAATCATGCCCAGTGGTGATTTTTCTACAAATTATAAAAAAATGGGTGCAAGAGCCAGTAGGCGTTTTGATCGACATCCTATATTAAAAAAGAGAACTACAATTTTAAAACGCCTCAAAGACATAGGAATAGACATTTCAGAAACAGAATTAGAAGAAGCTGAAAAAACTATTAAATTAGAACAAAATAATTATTATCGAGAAAAAATACTAAGAGATCCAAGGGGAAAGTATGTGCATAAAGCATTAGCCAACGAGTTACCCTTGTATCCCTTATTAAAAGATGGGGGTTTTGATAAATTGGAAGCCCCAATGATTGCATTTATGGATGTATTAACTAAAAAAATGGGGGTCTCAGGGCCCTCAAGCTGGTCATTAAGTTTTAGAAATGCCAGTTATTCTTTTACTCATGGAGAAGGTGGTTTGGGGACTTTGCATAAAGGGATTCTTAAACGGGAAGCCGAATGTGCTGCACAGCTAGAAAGACTTAAAAACGCATCAAAAGATACCGATGATTATGATTGGTAAGATATGGTACTCGCTGGCAGACTCGAACTGCCGACCCCTTCCATGTCAAGGAAGTACTCTAACCAACTGAGCTAAGCGAGCACGTCAGAATGAGGAGTTTTTTAATAGGGCTTAGGGGCTTTTGGCAAGTCTAGTTTTAGAAGTACTTACGACTAAATATTGAGTGGTTTTTTAACTTGTTCTTGATAACTCAAACGGAAATTTGGGAAAAAGCTTCCGCGACGATTGGGAACTTTGTTAAATCCCAGTTCGAAAACCCAGCATTTTGAAGAGCTCTCGTAGGCGATGTTATAGGTTTGTTCCTGCATTTGTTTGGTGAGTATGTCGTAAATCACATCGGCAGTGAAAGACAGCGGGCCAATGGCTTTTAAGTATCCCCCACCACCATAGTTTTTTGTTTCTTTTCGAATGTTTTGAAAAACATAAAGTTTGTATCTGGGAATTGTGTAGGAAATTTCGTTGCGGGCATCAGATTGCCACGTGTGAACGTTGGTAGACATTTCCGCTCGAATCATCCAAGGGGCGTATGAGGCAAAAACTGAAGACAACAATCGACCCAGTCCCATGGCGAGAAGGTCATAGTCTTGGCTAACATTGGCGCCAAAATGCTCTTCGTAATGGCGATCGTTATTCTCACCATAACGTCCTACCATTCTTGTTCCAAGGCCCAGGGTCATTAAATGGTGGTGTCCAAGTCTTTGTTCTTCGCTGAGAGTTCCTAAGCTGATTTTGGCAGCGTCGGGAGAATCGTGATCAAACAAATCAAAACGAGGCGCATCTTTTTGAAAAAAGAAAGGATGAATGGTGAGCGCATCTCGAGGCACATAACTCCATCGTAAACTAGGAGTGACCGTATGTTTTAAAGCTTTCATACTGGTGTTATTTGGAAAATTAAAAACTTGCCAGGCTTCAGATTCAATTTCTTGATTAAAAAAGAAACGCGCTCTTGAGGCACTACCAGGATCAACAGGTTGACCAAATGAATAATGATCGAATCGAATTTCAGTAGAGGGTTCATAGGTAAAATACGAGGCGCTCATGGGAGCTTTAAGAGTGGTGAGTAGGCTCATTCGATCGCCCGTACGAATCCACTCTGTACCTTCGTCGATGGGGCTGACTTTATGTTTTTTTTCTTCATCATATCGACGCAGAGTTAAGTATTGAGTTTCTAAATTCATTCTCAGAGGGCCCACTAATCCGAATGAAGGGTAGGCGGCATCGAATGCGGGAACGCTTTGAATGGCTTCTTGATCTTGTCCCGCTTCTAAATTTCTTGGAAGATTGTCGGTGTGGATTTTAGCTTCAATCAAAGCGTATTGATTATTGCGAATCCATTGAAGTGAAGGATTGTGAACTAATGTGGGAAGTCTTGTGTATCTAAAATCTTTGTCAAAATGCTGTGAATATCGAGTGTCGCTAGCCCATTCTCCAGAATATCTTTGTGTTAAGTAGGGAGTCCATTGAAAGCGCTGTTGAAAGGACATACCCCATCGGTCGAGTGGTACATCGATGACTTCTTGATTTCGAGTGTAGGACCAATTTCCTAAAACGTAAGTTCTGTCTGAATAAACGTATCGGAATTCATTCCAAAGACGATTTCCACCCTTGCTCATAGGGCGATATTCAAAAGTGGCGTCGGAGTTTTCGTTAATGGCCCAGAAATAAGGAATTCCAACTTGAAAACCTAAGTCGTCAGTTTTGGCGAATTGAGGAATGAGAACACCCGATTGTCTTTTTGTTTTAACAGGAAAGTAAACCAGTGGAATGTAAGCTACTGGAGTATCAAGAATTTGAATGAGTGCATGATGGATTTCAGCATAACCTTCAATTTCAACATCAATTTGTGATCCTGCTAAGCTCCAAGACTGAGGACAGTCTTGGCAAGTAGAAACTTTACCGTGTTTAAGTCGATATTCATCGTCGGAAACGCGAATAATTTCTTTTCCTTCTAAATATAAACGATCTGTAATTCTGACCGTTGAATTTTTGAAAGTTCCAAGTCCATTTTTGATGTTGAGTTCGGCTTCTCCGGCTTTGATGGTGATGGGCCCTTGTGTGTACTCCATTTGGTCGCGACAAACGATGTCTCCAGTTTTGCCGTGAATTTCAACGTATTGGGCCTTGAGCTTTCGTTGCTCAGATTCAATGAGCACATCACCTTCTAGAAAAGTGATTCCACTGTCTAAATTGGAACGGTATTTTTTAGCGGTGAAAGTAAAATTTTCTTTGTTTTCTTGAGCCAAACTCAAAAGAGAAAAAAAGTAGAAAAGGCTTATTATTCTTAGGATGTCTTTTGATCGAAGTTTGCCCCTCATCACTATTGGCTCAGTCTATAAGAAGACTCAGCATGCGATGGATATAGGCCCTTTGTTGTGATCTAGGAACTATGCAGTCAAGCATGCCGTGCTCTAGTAGAAACTCCGCACGTTGAAAATTCTCAGGCAGCTTTTCGTTGATGGTTTGTTGAATAACTCTAGGCCCCGCAAATCCAATTAGAGACTTGGGTTCTGCTATACAAATGTCGGCTAAGAACGCAAAAGAAGCGGCTACGCCTCCAGTGGTTGGGTGTGCAAATAAAGAAATAAAAGGAAGTTTTTTATCGCGAAAGCGATTCATGGAGTTTACAGTTTTTGCCATTTGCATAAGGGACAATATCCCTTCATGCATACGGGCTCCGCCGCTAGAAAGAATTAAAATGACGGGTTGTTTTTTTTGAAAGCCACGATCGAAGACTCTAGAGATTTTTTCGCCTACGGCCATTCCCATAGAGCCGCCCATAAATGAAAAATCGAAAGCTCCCACTTGAATGGGGCGCTTAAACAGTTTGGCTTCGGCAGATACAAATGCATCTTTGAGATTGGTTTTGCTTTGAGAAGCAGTCATTCTTTCGCCGTAACTTTTAGAGTCTACGAAATTGAGCACATCGCGACCTTCAATATCGGAATCTTTTTCGCTCATGGAACTGCTGTCGCATAAAAGTTCAATTCGTTTGCGGGCCCCTAATGAAAAATGGTGCTGACATTCAGTGCATACGTGAAAATTTTCTTCGAGTTTATTGTGCTGGAGAATACTTCCGCAACTATCACAACGAACCCAAAAACCTTCCGGTGCCGAGAAGGGATTGTTGACTAAGTCTTTGGGGTTTTTAATACCCGGAGTTTTTCTATTGTTTTCCAAGATCACTTTGCCCTACTTTTTACTCTCTCTCAGAAGATTACCAAAAGGAATAATATACTCCGGGTAGGGAATCCAGCACCATTCCCCGTTAATCCCTATAATACGAGCTTGTCGGGCTAAGCTCATGTATTGTTGTAGAAAAGTTGGGTCTAGATTGAGTGTCGATGACATGTTTCCTAAGTCAAATGTGAAGCATTTTCCTAGGGGTTTACCTGAAGGAATAACACCTTTGTCGTTTGCCAAATGAGTCAGATAAACGGAGAGTCTTTCGAATTTATTTTCGTGCATGAGAGCGGCAACTCTTCCATTGGTATCGCGTAATCTTTCCGTAAGAATTTTAATAACGTTTAAGGCAATCTCAGGTGATTTTCGAATAAGAGTCGTGAAGGCGGCTTTGTTGAGTTCTAAGACAGTCGTTGGTGTGACTGATTTAACGGTCGCGGCTCTGTGATTTTGGAGTCCCATAATGGCCATTTCACCAAAAATGTCGCCATCACCGAGAGTGGCGATGACTTTTTCACCTTGAGTGCTTTCTTTGATAACGTTGACTTTGCCCTCAGTGATTAAGAACATGGTGTCGCCAGTGTCGCCCTCTCGAGTGAGATGCGCTGCTGGAGGAAATTTTTTTGAAAATTTCTTAATAAATTCTTCGTTGAGGACAATTCCCAAACCCATATAAAAATTTAAACCTATTTTGTGAGCATCGTCCACGTACCGTCCCAATCGTAGGGAGGTGGAGCCTTGTCGAATAACTCGCAGCGTTGTGCGAAGACTGCTGAGACGGGGTCTTGGGCGGAAAGTTTGGAAAAACCCTCAAGTGCTTTTTGAAAATCCATTTTCTGGTAGAGCTCAAGAGATTCTTCGAAAATTTGAATTTGTTGATTGAGATCTTGATTTCGATTTTTTGCGAGCACTTCAAACAAGGTGACGGGTTCTTCTTTTCCTTTCACTCGAACTTTATCAATTTTTCTGCAGGCATATTCTTTAGGAAGCTCTTTAAAAGTAAATTCACTGATTAACAGACGAGCGTGATATTCTTTGGTGATGCCTTCAATACGTGAAGCTAAGTTTACGGCATCGCCCATAACTGTGTAGGAAAAAATTTTCTTAGATCCCATGTTTCCAACGCTCATGTCGCCTGTGTTGATTCCGATTCCGGTTTCAATTTTTGGCAGGCCTATTTTGCTCCAAACTTCATTGAGCTTTTCTAGTTCTGAAATCATATCGAGAGCACTATCCACTGCTTTTTTTGCATGATCTTCGAAATAAATGGGTGCTCCAAAAAGAGCCATGATGGCATCGCCCATGTATTTGTCGATGGTTCCATCAAATTTAAGAATGATATCGCTCATAGGCGAAAGATAATCATTGAGAAATTTTGAAAGTTCTGAGGCGCTTAATTTTTCACTAATACTTGTGAAACTTCGAACATCCGTAAAAAGCACAGTCATGTGTCGTTTTTCACCACCTAAACTCAAGTTCTGGGGATCTTTCATGATTGTTTTTACTAGTTTTGGTGAAACGTATTTTTCGAAGGCTCCTTTAACGAAAGTTTTTTCTCTTTCTTCAGTTATGTAACGATAAAGTAAGCCCATGCTTATAATGACGAAGGAAGCTATCGCGAGAGTTGCGGTTGGGTAGCTCGTATGGCGATTTTGAAAAATCCAAACATCATAAAAAATTTGAATGCCCACGACAACAACAGAGCTTGTAATGGCTGTTCCCATGGGAACGTAACAAATAATTAAAAATAAAATTAATGTGAATATGAAGAGGTGGATGAGTTCTTGATTAAAATTAGAAAAAGAAATGAAATCTTCTTTATCGCTGGCTGCAAATTCTAGAGCTTGCGAGGCTAGAGTGGCGTGAAGATAAACTCCCCGCATATCCTTTTGTACTGGGGAGGGTCGTAAATCATAGACACCTAGTGAGGTGGGGCCAATAAATACAATGTAATCTTTTAAATCATCTGGAATTTGAGTGAGCGAGAAATCATAAATAGGCGGATTGTCGATATTCTGAGGACCATAATAACCTAGTGAGATTGAAGCATCGGGGTGGGTTGAAAAAGAAATTAGTTCTTTTTTATCTTTCTCTAAAACAATTTCTTTAATTATCAATTCGCCAGCATTGTCTTGCGAGCTAATAACTTTGATTTGAGCATCCCAATAACTTGCAAGTGCTTGCATGCCTAGTGAAGCAAAGTAAGAACCTTGTTGAATCAGTTCTGGATTTAAAAAGTCGAGATCTTCTTTAGGTAGAAAATCTGTAGCCCACAAGAAAACGCCTGGATAGCGGCGGAATATTCCATCGCGATCAGGAACGAAGTTGAAGAAACCCTGACGTCTTGCTCCAGCTGCTAAACTCGATCGGTTGCTAACCACGCATGACATCAGGTGAGCTTTGGTCTTGGTGTCTTGTTTGAAACTGGGTAGTTCAGAGATTGTCGCTTGAGTTTGGATGCTAAGAATGGGATCGATAAGTGAATTGGGGCTTTGTCGTTGTTGTTCAAGGCAGTTGTCTTGCTCGAGCCAAACATAACCCAAAACAGTTTGAGGATATTTTTGTAGAGCGTCTGAAAAAAAGCGATCACCCACTTCACTCAAATTTTCACTCAGTTTTTCTACTCGATCGGCACCGAGTCCTAATTCTTGTTCTAGACTTACGGATTTACCGGGAAGAGGAACGGAAAGGTTTCGCTTGAGGTCGTCTCTATTCCATTCTGGTTCGGAGAATACGGCGTCGAAGGCTACGACTCTGGCCCCTTTTTGGTAAAGTTCTTCTAATAGTTTTTTGTAAACTTGTCTCGACCAAGGCCAACGTCCGAATTTTAGCAACGAACTGTCGTCAATTTTAGCCACAGCGACGCGAGCTCGAGCTGGATGGTCTTTAAATTTTAAATCATAAATGAAGTTTTCAATATTTTCTAAGCTTAAAAGGGTTCTGTTTAACAAAGTGTTACGGGGGTTTTTTTCAAATCTAAAAGAAGCTTGTTTCTTTAAAATCCAAGAAAAAATAAAAAGATTGAAAATAAAAAAAACAAAGAGCCAACGATATTTTAAGAATTTTTCCATTTTTGAATGGCTCCATAACAGTCTGAAGTTTTTTCATCGCATAATTCTGATAAGATTTTAGAAGCTTCTTTGTCGCTTCCAAATCTGATTTTTAAGAGTTCTTCAAGGCTTCTTTTGTGTGCGGCTTCTAGATTTCCTAATCCCTCTAGAATGAGTGTCAGCTCACCCACTCCTTTGTTGTCTGATAAAAGTTTTTTAAGCCAATGAAAAGCTTCTTTGACGTTTCCGGCAAAGAGTTCTTCATGACTTTTAGTCATTTCTCGTGCGATAAAAATTTTTCGATCTTCTAATTTAATTTTCATCAAATATTCGAGAGTGTCTAAACATTCATGACGAGTATCAAAAAATATAAAACTCCTAACGGTGTCGATTTTTGAGAAAAATTTTTCTTTGTGAGACTTGGGAGTGAAACCAGCAAAACAAAATGGGACTCCAAAACCACCACTCCATTGAAGTGCGGTGATGGGGGCGCAAGGACCCGGAATGGCGGTTACGTGAATTTTTCGGTTGTGAGCTTCTCTAAGGAGGTCTTCGCCCGGATCGTTGATAATCGGAGTTCCAGCGTCACTCACGAGTGCTATGTTTTTTTCTGCGTGTTCTTTGAAGAAAAGTTCCCAGTTCCATTCTCTTTCTTTAAATGCGGGAAAGCTTATAAATTTTGCTGCTAATTCTAAGTTGAGTTGCTGGAGGTGTTGTTTGAATTTTCGAGTGTCTTCGCAAAGTACAATTTGAGAATTTTCCAAGCTAGACTTAGCTCTAGGACTAAGGTCGAGGCTATTGCCTATAGGTAGGGCTATGATTGAAATGTGCATGACTTAGACTATTGTAGGTCTGCTTATGAATCACTCGCAAGGAAGTGACGCGACGAACAAATGACCCCTTAATTTTTGACGCACAAAACTCGACTTCTCTGACACAATAAAGGGGGGAGCGGGAGAATATGAAAGTCAAAATGTCGTCGCAGGAAAATGTGACCGTAGTTGAGCTTAGTGGTTATCTCGATTTTGGAAGTGCTAGACCCATTGCGGATCATCTTGAAAGCATTTATCGAGATAATGAAACGGCTAAAGTCGTTATTGATATGAGCGAACTTGAGTTCGTGGGAAGCTCAGGCATCTCCAATTTCGTCAAAGGCTTAAGGGCTTTCAATAAACTTCATATGCGCCCTTCTTATTGCGGCGTAAAAACAGAATTCAAAAAGCTCTTCAAAATTTTTGAAGATAAAAATAATTTTGAAGTTTTTGATAACAGAAATAATGCGTTTACGGGTGCGAAAGAGCGCTATCAATTATGGGAAATGCGCACGCTACGAAGTAAAGAAACTCATTAAGCATTATTTTAAAAAATCATTTAATAAAAAAGTGAGTTTTTGCGTTTCAGGTTGAGTGAGATCTTTTATCTCTAAATAAGCTGAATAAGGCGTTATTACGATTTGAAGAGGCACGAAGTTTGAAAAAAATTGTGCTTCGCTAATCATGGAAATTCGATCTAATGGGAAATAATCAGAGTTGATATTAGCAAAGCGATGGTTCCAGTCTGAGACGGTAGGGTTTTGCGAATTCACAGGATAGGGAAAATAACTAAAGGCGATGTCTAAATCTGAGTGCTCCTTCCAGCTTCCGGCAATCGCAGATCCAAACAGCACAAGAGTGGAATTGCTGTAGTTGGGATTGGTTTTTATTTCTCGAAATAAAATTTTAATTTGTTCAATTAAAATATCGAATCGTTTGGAATCTCTTTGGCATTTCAAAATCTGGCAAAGTTTTTCGTGATAAAGGCGAAGTGATTCCAGGGGAGATTGATTCTTTGCTTGTTGAGAGAAAAATTCGTAAGGATTGAGCGCTACATGGAGTGCGAATATGAGTTTTCTTTTGTGCTCATCTTTAACGATGGGTCTTTCTTTTGAGGTTAAATCCCGAGCGATATCATCGAGAACTTGTTGTTTGTTGGGGGCATCTAGCTTTTGATATCTTTCGGCGTAAAGGCTGGGGTCAAGATTCACCAGGCTTCGCGATGGGTCTATGAGATTAACAAAGCAGGGTTGGGTGTGGTGATGGGCGTTTAAAGTAAGGCAGAAGGCTAAGTTCACGATTAAACTAACTAAAAAACTAAGAATTGACTCCGCCTTCACCGTTTTCACCGTTGCTGATTTAGCGACTTCCCATTCTTGAGTCGATAGTGCTTGAATCGATTGTGCGCTAAGAAACGGGCCTGGCATATTACAGCCAAAATTTATTAGTAGCTTTAAAATCAATAACTAGAGCATCTTGGGGTGAGCGAAGGGGCAAAGCCCCGAGCTTCAGGGGTCGCCCAAGCCGCTCTAGTTACTGATTTTAAAGGTATGTATAGATTTCCAGGCCCGTTTCTTAGCGCACAATTGCTTGGATTAGTGGGCTAAAGTTATTGATGCAACGCGTAACGTGGTGTAGGTCTAAGCCCTGGAAATGGCTATAGGCTCAAAGTTTCAAATTTTTCTTATCGCCGTGTGTGCATTTAATTTAAGCACCCATGCAGAAGATGCTGCTAGTTCGTCATGCGATGAAGCTTTGCTTCTTAGTGGGAGCGCTTCAGTGCTTGCCTCCAATTTAACTTTGTCTTTTGGGCAGGCGAGCTCTCCATTGAGAGAAGGGGAACAAGCTGCGTTTGCCACTTATGTGAAAAATGAAAAGATATTTAATTCACCTCTTTTAGCGACGGCGATAGCGTGGGAACTCAAGGGCGGAGTTTATAGTGTCGGAAAAACTGAAGTTCTCCGAAGATTAAGAATACTACCTGTTTTGAATGATAAAGAACAAATACGAAGTTTAGCTCAGGGTGCTGCTGTAAAACTTTTAATGCTTTTTCAGGATGAGTTTGATTTTAGGGAAACTCAAGCCGTTGATAAAATGGCTCAAACTTTAGGGGTTAGAATCGATGAGTTAAGCGAGATTCTAAAGAATTGGAAATCAGAGGCAGAGTTAGTCGAGAGTTTTGAAAAGCTAATATCGATGGTTGAGTTTCTTTTAGTGCACGAAAACCTTCGTTTAGAGGTGAGGATTAAAAAACTTTCAAATATGAGTTTTTATTCATTCAAAACTCGAGCGCTTTTAAAAGGCTCTAACCATTGGGAAATATTTTTAGGTTATCGAAATGAGGGGCCGAAGTTAAAGGATAAAGCTCTCTTTTTTGTGTCACGATATTTGGAATTGAATAATTCAATTTGGTTACGATCTCATGCTTCCAGAATAGAAGGTGCAAGTGAAAGTGAATCATTGGCATTGGGTGCCGGAGAGGCTTCGGTATCTTCATCGCATCCCAATGCAAAAGTCGATTTTTTGTTTGTGGATGATGGAGAGAATTTGAGGGATGAATATAGAATTCCTCGGATTACACAAGGCCTTAGAGAAAAGTATAAAAGCATTAATTATGAAGAGCTTCAGAGGTTTCTTTACAACATAAGAGCAAATTTTTTGAATTATTCTCGTGGATATGCGTTGAGTTACAAAAGCTCACTGGACAGGGCGGGGAAGAATTTGAGTAATTTAGATATATGGAAGATTCCAACGCAAATGGAGTTAATTCATGAGCTGATTTTGAAATTAGATTTAAAATCAGGCATAAGTCATCTTCAGTTATGTTACGTAAAAAGAAATATTTTAGATTTAACTAAAGACATTTTGCAAAAATGGATTCATTGGTATGGCGATGAAAATACAGCGGAACATCGTGCTGATATTTTAAATTTTACTAAACACCTGATGGATGAAAAAATAAAAGAGTATAGGCGTTTAAATCCTAACGATAAGTCTCCAGGCGATTCGTTAAATATGGTCGCAGTTGATTCTAGTGTTGTTGTTGCTGATGGCGCTGCTCAATTATTATCCGTATCAAAGGAAGCTAAAAGATGGGATGCATTTTTTAGCGATGGATTAAAGAGTGGGTTAATTCTTAAATCTGAGGGGTCTGGTGTTATTGGCAAACATAAAATTGAGAATGGAAAATATGTTTCGAGTGGCAAAGAGTTTATTGAAGGAAAAAGTTATGAATTTGAAGAATTGCCTTTTGACTTACAAGAACTCATACAAGGAAACATTACACAGGGTAGTTTAGAGTCTGGTTTATGGAGCTTTTGGGCCTTTTCAAATATTAAAGATAATGAGTTTACAATTTTTAATAGCCAAGAGGAGCTTTTGGTTAGGATAGTGGCTCCATGAGAGGATATAAATATTTCGGATTTATAATGCTCCTATCTCTACTTGAATGTACAACTTTTAATTTAAAAGCTGAAGATCCTCCTTGCGAAGAAGCTTTGGTGCTTTCAACTTCTCCTAGTGTTTTATTAGATGAATCTCAACTTAACGGGGCAGGAAAAGAAGCCTTTGCTACTTATGTGAAAAATGTAAGGGTATATAATTCTACATTTTTTTCAAAGGCAATTTTTCTTGGCTTGATGGGATCTTCATTTTGGGTTTCTAAAAATCAAGCTATTGAAAGATTGAAAATGTTACCTTCAATTTCCGATAGTGAAAGCTTAAAAGCGATATCCACTAGAATTGCTTTAATTTTTTTAGAACTCTTTAATGATGATTTTAAAGTGTCGGACACTTCTAAGTTTGTTGAGATGGCGAAGCTTTTGGGTGTGGAGCAAAAGGAGCTTCACTTAATTTTATCTAATTGGCGAGCTCAAAATTTCTCTAAAGATTATTTAAATGAGTTAACTTCAATGATTGAGTATTTGCTAATAAACGAAAGCGATCGCATTGAATTAAGATTGAGAAATCTACCAATATCAATATCGCAAAGTCTATTATACAGAGCTATTCGAAAAAGAAGCGAAGTTTGGGAAGTCTTGTTGAATCCTAAAGGGCACACTGAAAATGCCGTAGAGTCTGCTCGAAAACAAATCATCAAATCGCTGAAGGGACGTCTCTCTACGAAGTTAAGAAGTTGCGCTCTACATTATGCAGTCGCGAAAGAAACTTCTCAAACTACGTATTTAATTGAAAACGTTAATATAAAATTACAAAGCTTATTTGAAATTCCAGAAGACCATAGACTTAGTTATGATTATATTTTAACTAAAATTTTAAATATCTTAAAAACAGAATATTCAAGCTTTAGTGCTTCTGACATTGAATTTATACTTAATGTTATCGAAAATAAAATAAAAGTTCGCTCTTATGCTGGTGCAAACATGTTTTATGAGGCCATGGTGGAAGACAAGATGAGGCATAGTTTAATGGTCGCAAATGATATTCCTACTCAATTGGAACTCTTTTATTTGATTCTAAAAAAACTTGATTTTTCAACACTAAAGGACTCAGATGATTTGAGAAAAATTAGCTTTCATATTTTAAGTTTGTCCTCAGAATTGATTGAATTAGGCCGAGATGGTTTTTTTCAGATTAATATGAATTCTGCGGAAAATAGAGCCGATATTTTAGATTATATAAAATATTATGTAGAAAAAAGGCAAAAAGATTTCGAAGCTTTTCAAAGAGGATTGGGCTCATTAATAGAAACTAAAATCCATAAAAGGCTTCCTTCTGAGGGGCATTCGTTTTCCCCTTCGGATGAACTAGATCGCACAATGGGAGCGCTTAAAGTTGCTGTTGAAAATTGGGTTCCCGCTGAAAATGATAATGCTTTGAGGGTTTCACCTTTAGGGAAAATTAAAATGGAAGCAGGAAAAGTTATTGAAGGTGAATCTGTATTTGTTGAAGGAGTTTCTTATAGCTTTGAAGATTTACCTGCTGAGTTGCAAAAAGCAATTGAAGAAAAGACACAGTCTAAAGATCTTGATTTTAGCTTCTGGGCATTTTCAGAGATGACTACTGACAATTTTAAAGTTTTTAGTGCAGACCATGATTTCAATGTGAAATTTAAGCCCATGAATGATTATTATTAATCCTAGCGATTGTTCCAGGCGATCATTCCGCCTTTGAGATTATAAACATCTGTGAATCCCATTTGTTTCGCTGCAAGTGCAGCATTGAGGGATCTCATGCCGCTTCGGCATACAAAAACATAGGGCTTTTCTTTGGGAAGTTTTTTAAGTTTTTCGTTGAGTTCGGAGCCTAGAGTGCAGAGTATGGCATCTTCAATATGACCCAGTTCGCCTTGCCATTCATCAGGGCGTCTAACATCGATTAAAGAAACTTGATCAAGATTTTTTGAAACTTCCTCGGCAGAAACTTCAAATATACCTTCGGGATTAAGTTCTTTTTTAATAAACATAAGGTGAATATAGTGGCAGCAGCAATTTGAAGCAATAAACGTTAACGCTTTAGATTAAATAGTCTTTAGCGAAAAAAAATCGATTATCGCAGTTTTTTTAGTTATTATCTGGATAGAGTTTATCCTTAAAAAAATATTCATTGGCCATTTTCCAGCCCCACTTTGAAAAGGGATTTCCAGAAACTCCCGTACTCATTGTCCATCTAAAATTCTTCATTTGTGGGGTGCTGCAAAATCTCATGACAGCTCCGTATCCTGCTGGGAAATTTAGAGTTTCAGAGGGGGACCAAGAATAATGAAATACCCCGGGACTATCCCAGGCTCCTGGAACGGGTCTGGGGGGCCCAAGTAAACTTTCCAACAAAAACTTATTAAAAGGAGGGGGTAATTGTGCAAAGGGGTGAGCCCAATCCATGTTATGAAAATTGCCCCATTGCCATTTTTTTAAATCCCAGCCAAAATTTTCGCTAAGTCTGGTGAGTGATTCTTCTAGAGAAGACTTGAGCATGTTTTTAATGTTTTGATGAGTTTCGCTTTCAATAATGTTTATCCACTTTGGATTGTCTAAATATCCACCCATAATCAAATTTTCAGAAGTACTTCCTTGCATAACTAGATTGTCGGCTGGGTAGCTTCGAGTCCAAGAACCAAAGAGATTTTCAATGTTTTTATTGCCTAAGACTTTTTGTGGAGTCCATATTTGGAGTTTAAAGTTTTCAAACCATAAAGAGCTCAGTGTGGGTTGCCATGATTCTTTAAGTGCATTTCCGTCCCAGTTCTTTAAATCTCCTAAAACGTCGAGGCAATTTTTGCTTTTATCTGCGAATTTTTTGCAGATTTTGTCTGTATCAATATTTTTTAATTGCACTAACCATTTTGTGAGCACTTTAGAGTGGCGATCTGTTTGAGAATATTCAGGATTAAAAACAAGTTTATCTTTTTGATTGAGAATTCCGTTCACACGGGTGGGCGGAATCCAGTCGTCTCCAAGTTTAGAGTTGAGACTGTTGTCGGAAAAGATGGCTTGATTGGCTGTGGCCATTAAAAAACTTGAACCGTCGTAGGATTTTTCAAAGTAGGGCCGTTCTTTTGCTTCAGATATTGTTCTCAGAGAAACTTTGTTTTCTGGTAGAGGAATGTAGTCTACGCTGCGACTTCTAGAGAAAATATTGCCAGTTAAAATATGTCCAAACATATTTTTGGGACCTTGGTTTTCTATCCAAGTGAAATTGACGCTTGGAAATTGCCAATGATTGTTAAAGTCATTTTTGAGATTTTCCGGACCCAAGATGTTTCGATTTAGAAAAAACTCTAACGGACTTTTTGAAAATCGAGCTCCAATCCAATCGAGTGCTAGAGCTTCCTTAATTTCAAAACCAAAGAGTTCTAAAAAGGAATCCACTCTAGGGCCATAAGCGGTCCATTCTTCAGTTATTTTTATTTCACTTGTTGTGCCTTCTAAAAGATTGTTGATTTTATAATTTTCTTCACGTTTCTTTGAGTTGTTTAAAGAGGATGGAGAAAGTTTAATGAGGTCTTGGGTGTCAGCAAATCCAGCTAGGGTTATGCCCCATGTGAGTGAATTATTTTTTGGAATATTATGAACTTCTCCAATGACGAGTATGGGTGAAGCGGAGAGCATATAGCCTTTGGCTTTAACAAGATTGGGGATTTCGTAGGATATTGGAAAAAAGGGGGCGGGCCAAGTGAATCTGAGATGGGTGTCGTTGCAAAGAGTGGGGGCAGTTTTAGCTCTGGGGTCGGCGACAATCCATGCGTTGGAAGCCCCGAGCTCGTCAGCACCGAGAAGTGACTCAAGTGGATTAAAGTTGAGTGTTGATGCTGTTGTGATGTCTTGTTTTTTTTCTAGCTTTACTGTGCTGTAAGTATTTTTTGCGGATTGGGAGTCTTCCCATGTGTTTGGACCAAGCGCTGAAAGTTTCTTGATATTGCTTTTGACTGAATCTTGATTATAAAGAACGCCTTCCTTGGACTGATTTTTAATAGAAAGAGCATCTGCCAGTTTTTTTCCCAGTTGAGCTTGCATGGCGAGGTAACGAGTTTCGTTGTGAACGTCGAAGGAGTGTTCCCAGGCATGAAGTCTTGAGATAGCTACAATTTGCCAAGCTTCCCATCGAGTAAGATCTTTGCGTTCAATCTGAAACAATTTATATTCAACAGGAGTTGTTTGCTGAGTTTGGTCTAACCAATAATTGCGGCCATCAACGTAGGCTTGCGATGCGGCTTTAACGATAGAGTTGTTGGGAATTTTATCCCATTCTTCTCGGCTATGTTTAGCAAAAGCTCTCATGAGCCGATCTTTGGGGAGTGCTTTTTCTCCAAACCATTCTGTAAGCTGACCGAGGGCATAGTGACGATAAAGTTCAGTTTGGAATTCTCTATCGTGAGCCTGTAAATAGCCAAAAGCAAACCAAAGTGATTCTTGGTTATCGCTTTTGATGTGCCAAACACCGATTTCATTTCGTTTAGCTTCAAAAGAAAACTTTTCGTTTTGAACTTTAACTTCGCTGATGTCTTCAGACCAAGTTTTTTTTAGGTATAGGCCGAAGAGCCAAAAACTCACAAAACCGGTCATAAAAATTAAAAATATGATTCTAAATATTTTCACAGATTGCTTATAGAATTTCTAAATCTCCTTTGAAAGGCGCCTAGCGACTTTTTACCATCGCCCCCCACCTTTGTTGCTTGTTTTATTGGATTTGAAGCTAAAAGGGTGGGGGGCGACTGTAAAAAGTCGCTAGGCGCCTTTTAGAAATGTTTTAGAAATGACGAGGTAGTTTTTCGGGGGGTTGAAAGCGGACTTGGAGATTTTGCTTCTGAAGTTCTATAATAAATTGCAATTTTATTTCGTAGAGTCCATCTTTGTTGAGTAAATCAGCGGGTGGATTGTTGATGACTGGAATATCAAACAATGAAGCTACTGCAGCTTCATCAAATTCAGAGATTCCTGAACTTTTTAAAACATAAACTTTTTTAACCAAACCATCCTTGCCCACTAAAAACGATGTGCTTGTAACAAAATAGTCCTTGGCGCCCAACTGTGGTTTTTTTTGAAGAGCTTTGCGCACTCGGGGGTCCCATGAGGGTAGAACTTGATAACGGAATCGATTGTAAAAAGATGAATAAAGGTATTCATCGGTGTTGAGAATCGTTTGTGGACCAATGGCAATATTTTTATCGAGAGAGTCCATGCTCCCAAAGGGAAGATTATTTTTTAGTAAATTATCTCCTCGTTCTACTTGGCCAGAACTAGTTTTAAATGTCATGACTTCGTTGTTGGTATTTTTTAACCTATTGTTTTTTGCGTTCTTCTTATTATTCACAGCTGCTTCGGACGATGATGCAATCATAGGTATTGAGTAAATAGAGCCAGTTTGTGCGGCCCTATATTCTTTCTCAACGCGATTTTTTTTTTCGCTGACGAGTAAAGTTTTTTTAAAATTTTCAACTTGTTTATTGGTGTATGCACTTTCAACAACTTGTTTAGAATTATTGAAAAGTTGCTCGTAGTCATTTTGTGAGAGTAATTGGGTTTCTACGATAGAGCTTTTGAGAGGGTTTTCGGCTTCGAAGCTTTTAGGGAAAAACCAAGAAGATTTGTAAAGTAGAAATCCTAAAATCCCCATGTGTGTAGAGAGAGATAGTAAAACTCCTAGGGAAATGGACTTAAGAAATCGCTTTTGTTTTTTCTTAAGTTTTTTCATATTTTACCTTAGCTAAAAAAAGACCTTGTGGAGGAGCACATAATAGTCGAGGTAGTTCGTCGAAGGAATTATTGTGCTTGAGTTTAAGAGTTTCAGAAATGAAATGCAGATTGCGTTTTCCGGTGGCTATTTCGCAAAGAGTTCCGGTGAGCAGTCGCACCATGTGCTTTAAAAAACCTCTCCCTCTAAATTCTAAGTTGAGCTGATGTCCAAAACAAGGATCATCGCCGAGGGCTTTTAGTTCAATATGGATATTATTAACGCATCTCACAGTAGTTTTGACGCTTGAGCCCGCAGCAGAAAAAGCAAAGAAATCATGAGTTCCCAAGATGTCTTGGCTAGCCTCTCTAATTTTATCGATTGAAAAATTATCTAGGGTCATTGGAAACCACCAAGCTTGATTTTTTAAAAAACTAGCTTTGGTGCGGCGAATGAGTATTTGATAGCGATAATGTTTTTCTACGACACTTTCGATGGCGTGAAAATTTGTGGGAGCTTCGAAACAAGAAAGAGCTGAAATTTCTGATGGTAAAAGGGCGTTTAAACCGTGCCTAATTTTTTCGGTATCTAAAGCTTCGTCATTAAAATCGAAGTGACAAAAAAATTCTTCGGCATGCACGCCAGCGTCGGTTCGGCCGCAGCCTTGTACATAAATTTTCTCTGGACTTCGGAGTAGAATTTGCAGCTGTTCTTGAATAACACTTTGAATGGAGGCCTTATTGGCTAACTCTCGTTCTTTGTCTTGAATTTGCCATCCGCAAAACGGAGTTCCTTCAAACTCAAGCCTTAGAACGTAGCGTTTCATGACACTTCTAAGAAATGCTTGGGGTAGGCTTGAAAAATTTGGAGAGCATTGAGCGCGGCTCCTTTAAGGAGCTGGTCGCCCGCTAAAATAAAATGAAGCGTTTGATCGGTTGAGGAATCCAGATGGAATCGACCCACTAGAACATCGTTTTGATTTTGCGCTTCAATGGGCATGGGGAAATGATTGCTTTCCCAATTGTCGACAACTTTTAGGCCAGGCGCTTTAAAAAATAAATCTCTTATTTCTAAAAGTGAAACATTTTCTTCGAGATCTACAGTGACGGTTTCTAAATGAGCGCGTTCAACGGGAACTCGCATACATGTAGCGGAGATCATGAGGTGGCGAATGTGTAAAATTTTTCGAGTTTCTTCGATAACTTTCCATTCTTCTTCGTTGTAACCAGCGCCCACTTGACCTTCCGCACGGACTTTTGTGTTGTGGCTCATAATGTTTTTATTGAGAGGAAATCCAAATACGGGATACTTTCCGGAGTCATTTCCTTCGCTTTGTTTTTTAAGTTCTTCGAGCCCTTCTTTACCCGCACCGCTGGCGGCTTGGTAAGTGCTAACGATGACTCTTTTGAGTCCAAGAGGTTTTAATATTTGCAGTGGAAGGCAAAGTAAAATTGAAGTGCAGTTTGGATTGGCAATATATTTCGGACCAGACTCAAGGAGTTCGGCATTTATTTCTGGAACCACAAGGGGGACCTCGGGGTGAAGTCTAAAGGCCGAAGAATTATCGATGACGACTTGTTTGGCCGATTTCTTTTCGCGTAATTCCACAGCGATTTCAGATGAGCTCATGTTAAATACAAAATCGGCTTTGCGAAGCTCATCCCAGTTTGATGCCAAAGCTTTAATGCCTTGTTCGGGATAGTTTTGAGAGGCGTAAAGGTCCATTTGGAGGGTGGAGGTTTTGGGGTTGCCCTTAATCAATTTAATAAGTTCTTGGCCTACGAGTCCGCTAGCCCCAACTACCGCGATTCTTGTTCCTGTCATTTTGTTTCCTCTGTGATTTTCTCTAAGTAGTTAAAATTAGCAGATCCCAATATGATTCTAAAGCAAAAAGCCCTCTTGATTCTACTGTGCGACGTTAAGAGTGGGTCGAATAAGCTCCCGAGAAATCTTTAAGGCTTTTGACGAATTTTGGAATGAATGTATTTCAAAAGACCTGCCTTTTTATGGTCTTGGCTCCTTTAAAACTCATTTTAAATTGAGGGTTCAAAGTGAAGCTAGGTCTAAAAGGAATCCTGCATTCTCATGGCTTATTTTATTGAAATAACAAAGATATTTTAAAAATCCTGTATGAGGGTGCCTATTATTTCCAGTGTATTGCAGCTGAACCACTCTTTAGGGCGCACAGTGTTTTTTAAGGGCGCTTGGGGCGGGCTTTGATGGGTTTGCGGAGTAATTTGGAGAAAAAGCGGAAAATTTCAAAGACAGGGCCGCTTAAGACGTAAGTGAAATTGAGGGGAAATAGATAATGCTCAGGCTTACGAGCCACAATAAGCATGGCTACGATTCCAACAATCAAATAAGCAAAGTTTTTTTGAGACTTAACAAATCGTACGTCTTTAAAACTGCGATAGCGAAATGTTGAAATCATGTTGATGGCCAAAATAAACATAATGGCCAACATGTATTTGTCTTTGAAGGCACTCATGGATTGAATGTCTTCGTAAAACAAAACGGCTGTGGCTACTGAACAGGCGGCTACGGGACTGGCCAGTCCTTGAAAGTAGCGTTTTTCTACATTTTGTTTTTGGACATTAAAACGTGTGAGTCGAAGAGCTGCGCAGGTGAGGTAAAAGAAGCATGCTATGTAGCCAAGGCGACCGTATGGTGAGAGCGCCCAAAAATACATGAGTAGGGCGGGGGCCACTCCAAAGCTGACCAGGTCAGACATGGAATCGTATTCTTCGCCAAATCGAGATTGAGTTTTTGTCATTCGAGCGACGCGGCCGTCGAGCCCATCGCTGAATGCAGCCATAAGAATGGCCAAAGCAGAAGCTTCCCAGTTGTAGCGGGTGGCCGCAACAATAGAGAAAAAACCTAAAAATAAATTAGCCGTCGTCAGCAAATTAGGAAGAACAAAGGCCATCTTCCTAACGATAGGCGGAAGCCTATCGCCTCGACGATTAGTGGGTAGTTCCACCCTTCATTTCCCGTCCGCTAGATGAATTGTCTGAATGGATGACTTCATCATAATTAAGCTTATCGCAAGTATCAGACTCGTCGGGAATGTTCTTCAGATGTTCATCGAGCTGTTTTTGTGTGATCTTGCCGCTTGCAAGATTTCTAGAAACAACTCTTTTGTCGAAAAGATTTGGGTAAACAGGTGATCCTTCAGGAATGAAGTAGATGTCTTTTTTCTGCGCCATATGCCAACCTAGTTAAGCAATTGTGATGCGTGGGTCAAGGTAAACATCTTGGATTGCATTGAGTAGGCTCAAGCCTTCTTTCCATCCCTTTTGAAAGGCCTTTCGACCCGCAATGAGACCCATTCCGCCCGCTCTTTTGTTGATCACTGCAGTTCGTACGGCGTCGCCTAGATCGCTGGCGCCCTTACTTTCACCGCCCGAATTGATGAGACCAATTTTTCCAGAGTAGCAATTAAGCACTTGATAGCGGCAAAGGTCGATTGGGTTATCAGTAGTTAACTGAGTGTAAACTTTTTCGCTGGTCTTACCGTGTTTAGTGGCTTTGTAACCGCCGTTGGAATCAGGAAGCTTTTGCTTAATGATGTCGGCATTTATGGTCACGCCAAGATGATTGGCTTGGCCGGTGAGATCGGCGCTGGAATGATAATCCTTGCCGTCTACTTTAAATCCATTGTTTCGTAGGTAGCACCAAAGAATAGTTGCAAGACCCATTTCGTGGGCGATTTCAAAAGCTTTGGCCACTTCAACGATTTGGCGAGTGCTTTCGGGAGAGCCAAAATAAATAGTAGCTCCAACAGCGACGCAGCCCATATCGGCTGCTTGTTTTACGCTTGAAAACATCACTTGGTCGTAGCGGTTTGGAAGACTCAAGAATTCGTTGTGATTGATTTTTAAAATGAAGGGAATTTTGTGGGCATATTTTCGAGCTGTTGCTGAGAGCACGCCTAAAGTTGTGGCGACTCCACCGCATCCTGCCTCGTGGGCAAATTTCACAATGTTTTCGGGGTCAAAAAAGGCAGGGTTTGGAGCAAAAGAAGCTCCTGCAGAGTGTTCAATGCCTTGGTCGACAGGGAAAATCGATACATAGCCAGTACCTGCTAAGCGACCCGTGTTCATAATGAGCTGAAGATTTCGCAAAACCGCAGGTGAACGACTTGTGTTCACCATAACTTCGTCGATCCAGTTAGGACCACGAGTGTAAATCGATTCCCGGGGGATCG
This sequence comes from Pseudomonadota bacterium, assembly GCA_018001635.1. Lineage (GTDB taxonomy): Bacteria > Bdellovibrionota > UBA2428 > UBA2428 > UBA2428 > JAGNHS01. Next base: position 22,217 of record JAGNHS010000015.1, read on the forward strand.
CTGTACATTTGTGTTCTAAAAGGGTTTTTGATTCGGAGCCTAGGATTTCTTGATAATCTAATGCCATATAGGCTCAGTAAGTTATCTTTAAGCATTTTGAACGTCAAATTCGGCCATTGGACACTGCGTTTTTGAAGGACCATCCTTTATATTTGAAATGGCGCGTCAAGTGTGATTTTAAAGAGCGCCTATGAAGAGAATTCTTGGATTCGCTCTACTGATTTTATCGTTTCAATCCCACTCAAATAATTCCTCCTCAAAATTCGATTTAGCTCCCTTGAATACGCTCACCGTGGCCGTGCTCTTAGAGCGAATGGATTGGAAATCTCTCAAGGGTGCGGATGTGGCTGTTTGCCAAGAAGCGCTTACGGCAAATTTTGGCGATATGAAACTCAGTTTTCTAACTCGAATTGAAGGCACTCATGTAGAGGCTGCTAGTGTCATTAGTCATTTAGGAATTGGTGACGACATCGGAGTGGAGATTTTGGGCCCTGCCGACAAAGGAACTCATGTGGTGCTTGATCTAGGCCCTTCTCATGTGAGCCAGCTTGTTTCGAATTCAAAAATTCCAATGGCTGTAAAAGTGACTCCAAATCCGCCCGTTGTAGTGGATGAATTTTTGCTCAATAAAAAAGTGACTCTTGAAGTGACCGATGGTCAGTATCAAGGAAGTCTTTCGGTGACCGTTAATTCTCTAGGGCAAGCTTTGATTGAGCGAAACGACGACGTGGGATTTACTTCAAAAGCTCAAATGGATGAGGCCACTCTCATGGGAATTGCTAAAGGTGAAATAGGTCCGGCAAAAATTATTTGGAAAATCACAACTGGAAAAATAAAATTACTCGGCGACAAATCTTTTCTTTTAAAAGCTATTGATATGGTTAAGCAGCTCGCGGGAGCGAAGTAGATTATCTGGGCCCGTTTCTTAGCGCACAATAAAGTTAAGTTGTTTTATTTGGTTAAATCTTGAGGGATTTTAGATTGCTTCCAAAAGGCGGAATCTTGGGCTTTACCATTGGATTCATCAGCATCTTTAGCTGACTTGGAAGTTTTTTTATTGAGTTCTGCAATAACTTCATTTTCGATATCACGCGATTCTTTTATTTGGGGTTGTTTTAAATTTCTTTTATTTGCGTTGTTTGAGATTATGGAAAATTGATAAATTTCATTAGCTATGTAAGAAGGTTTGCAAGAATTAAGTTTATTCATAAGATAATCGGCAAATTCTTCGGGCGTTCTATTTTCTAAGTATTTTTCTGCTGTTTCTCGATATTTTAAGAACGGATTAGTACCATGTGGGCTTTTGTACATTTCAAATTTACCTGGAGGAAGTAGATCATTCAATTTTTCTTCAACAGCCGGGCTAATTTTTTCATCGGCAACATCATCCGCCCTAAGCTCAATGTTAAAAGTTGAAACAAAACTGATAACGACTAATGAACGAATATAATTTTTCATTTTTGAGGCCCCCAGAAGTTAAATACTAACTTAAACATTTTGCTAATTTCAAATTAAGAATGGGTTAATCTTCTTAACCTAATCTTAATCGTCATCTCCATCGTGGCCAGGGCCGCGCTTATCGTTGGCAGCCAGTTTCATAAGGCTTCTCTTATCAAGACCATATTTTGAAACTTTCATGATGAGACCCGCTCGACTTATGCCAAGTTCTTTGGCGAGCACACTTTTGTTCCAACCTGTTCTGCGAAGACCATCGCGAATCATATCTCGCTCGAGTTCTTCGAGAGCATCTTTGAGTTTTCCTGAAAGGCGAGCGCCTTGGATTTTTTGTTTTTCTCCAGCTTCACGAATACGTGGAGAGAAAATTTCGGGAGTGATGAGCTTTTCATTTCCTGTCAAAACTGTACCACGCTCCATTTCGTTTTCGAGTTCTCGAATGTTTCCTGGCCAGTGGTAATCGTATAGTTTTTCGATAGCGCGCTTAGTGAGCACTTTAGGTTCGAAGCCTTTTTCTTTGGCCGATTTGGCTAAGAAATGCTCGCCCAATAAAAGAATGTCTTCTTTTCGATCTCGAAGAGGCGGCACTAAAATACCGATCACGTTAAGTCGGAAATATAAATCTTGACGGAAGCTTCCATCTTCCACCATGGATTTTAGATCACGGTTGGTGGCAGCGATAATTCTGCAGTTTCCTTTTTTTGGTTCAGTGGCACCTACTGGAGTGTAAGATCCATCTTGTAGCACGCGAAGTAACTTAACTTGCATGGCAGGAGAAATATCTCCAATTTCGTCCATGAATAAGGTTCCGCCGTTGGCGGTTTCAAAGCAACCCTTGCGGTCGCGAAGTGCGCCTGTGAAGGAGCCTTTCATGTGACCAAAAAGTTCACTTTCTAAAAGATTGTCATTAAAAGCAGCGCAGTTGATGGGTAAAAATATTTTTTCTTTTCGAGGAGAATTGTAATGAATGGCTCGAGCAATGAGCTCTTTACCAGTACCGTTTTCACCTTGAATCAATACAGTGCTTTCGGATTCTTTAATTTTGTCGAGTAAAGAATAAAGCTCCTGCATGGGTTTACTTTTACCAATCATAGAATCGTAGCGATAACGATTTCCTAATTGGTTGTTGAGGTCTTGAATGCGTTCTTCACGAGTAATAATTTCTTTATGGAGAGTCACAATTTCTTGTGCCACAAGATCGGCTAATTCTCTAAAGTATTGCATTTCGCTTGGAGGGATAAACTTTAAAGCTTGAAGCGATTTTTTAGCATCCACTTCTGTGATGCTGAAAGTGCTTGTTTGTTTAAAAAATTCTTTGTTGCCTTTATGATCTTCTTCATTTTTGAAAGCTACAGCCACCACTGAGCCTAGGTATTCACCATCGACCACAATGGGGAAAGCTACACCTTGAACTCCGCTGAAAAATTCAAATTCATGATAACGAAGATCGCCCTTGCGAAGGCTTACGTTCACTTTTTCTACAATTTGAGAGAGATAATCGAAGCCAGACTCTTGGTGAAGCACTTGTCCAAGGAGGGTGTTGGACCATTGTCTTTTTTCACCGCGATGAGAGTTGCGAATGCGCCCTTGATCGTCTGCTAAGAGAATGTCGACTTGAAACCAACTTCCCAGCACCTCTCTAATTTTTCTGACAACGTGGATGCGTTCAAATTCTTCCCACTTAATCATTTGCGGCCTCCTGTCTATCTTTTCGGCACTGGTGTCAGAAACTTTAACAGCACTGTATAAAGATTGGTGGGTGCGACTTTATGCGGCGTAAGAGGCTTTAGCCTGAGCTTTCTTTACCCATAGCTCAAACCTAGCTCCGCTAGAGTTTTCATCGCTCACATTGAGAATTCTCAGTTCAGCGTTTTGGCGCTGTGCAATCATTCGACAGAGATAAAGTCCCAGTCCTGTTCCGTGTGTAGATTCTTTGGTTGTAAAAAAGGGTTCAAAAATTTTGATTTTAATGTCTTCGGGCACTCCACCACCACTATCGGTAATGGAAATTCCAAAACTGTCGGGAGTTTCTTCAATGTGTAGTGAAACTTTTTTAATGGGAGATTTCATGCAAGCATCGCGTGCATTGATCAAGAAATTAATAATAATTTGTTCGAGTTCAACTTTGGATCCTTGAATCATATGATCTTTTTCCGGAATCTCCCAAGTCATTTGAACCTTAGCAATTTTTAAATGTTCATGAGTGAGTTCTACAGATTCTTGTACAAGTTCTGTGAGTGAACATTGAGAATCGGGTTTATCAATTTCTTTTCTAGAAAACGAACGAAGTGCACGAACAACATTCATCACGTGCTGAATGTTTTTATCGAGGCGATCGAGGGTTGATGTGATGATGTTGTTTTCAACTTTTAACTCCTTAATTTCTTCATTGAGCTGATATTGATAGCCGTGGATGTTGAGAATGGATCCTGAAATTTCGTGAGCTAGACTCGCGCTAAGTTCTCCAAGTAGTTGAAGTCGTCCAGCGTGAATTCTTTGAGTGTCATAGGAGAATTTACCAAACATATCTTGTAAAAAGCGATTTTGCCTTCGGCTATAAAGTGATGCGAGATAAATAAAGGTAAAATGAAAAACAGCATGAATGCTGACCGTTAAAAAGACGGCATTTCTACCTTGAGCATAATCCCAGTAAAAAGGCTTAGACCAACTCAGGGCACTCAACCAGCATAGGGCCCAGAAAGCGGCCGCTTTAGGGCGATCCCAATTCCATGAACTCGCTAAGCTCAGTGCTGAAATCGTAAAAAACAATGGTGCCAGTGGAATAAAGGGGAGGCCTTGCCCACTTAAGAAATAACAATAGAGTTGAAAAATTCCAAGACCCATTGAGAGATAGAGTAGGGAGCGCTCTTTGTATCGAAGCGACATTAAGCAGCTCACGTGGAGTGTGAGCCACGAGCTCACCAACCATGGGTTCCAAAAATAATTTTTAAGACTGAGGTTCATCCATAATGAGCCTGCACAAATAAAGAAGAAAGCCGTCAAATAGATCGTGAACAGGGATTCCCGTTGCAATCTATCTTTAAGTTCTTGGCGGCTGAGATTGTTCTTCACCAAATAAGGTATCGACCTATCTACACCAAATCTTAACAAGTGATTTCTAAAATTACTTTAGAAAATGCGCAGAGTGCAAAAAGTCAAATACTTGGCACTTAGAAAAGACTTCTTATTCCCAAGCCTAAAAGTAGTGAACGTGTGCGCTGTTCGGGAAAAATACCCTTCACTTGTAAATAGGCCGAGAGACTTGGTGATAGTGCGAATAAGTAGTTGGTGCCTAACTGGAACATTGTAAACCAGTGGCCACCCTTTTCCGACCAAAAGGCTTCGTTGAAAATCATGTAGACTTCAAAGGGTTCAATGCTCCATCGAGTGTCAATTCCAAGAGCGCTGTAGCTTTTACTTTGATCATAGGAAAATCCCAATCCAAATTCATCCCAGGGATAATATCCGTAAATGAATCCACCGCTCAGCGTTTTTGAGCTTAGGTCGACACCACCTTGTGCGTGTAAATAATAATCTGTAGCATCTGCGGCGAGTGTATGTTGAGAAAGAAAAGCTAAACTCAAACTCAGAAAAATTGCGCCAATATTTGTTTTGAACATTCTTGGACCTATAAGGGTTTACGATCAAAGCGATGTTGCGCTTGAATTTCGCGAACGGTTCCTGTTTTAGAGCGCATAACAATAGAATGTGTTGTGCAGCCTCCACCAATAAAATGAACTCCCTTGAGCCAAGAGCCATCGGTCACGCCTGTAGCACAAAACATCACATCGCCTTGTGCGAGTTCTTCCATTTTATAAACTTTATCCATATCTTTTACTCCCATTTTCACGGCTCGAGCTTTTTCTTCATCGTGACGCCAAAGGAGCTTACCGTAAAAATCGCCACCGAGAGCTTTAAGGGCGGCGGCGGAAATAACACCTTCTGGTGCTCCCCCAGAGCCTAATAAAATATCGATACCTGTCGAAGGATTGCAAGTTGAGATGGCAGCAGAAACATCACCGTCGGCGATGAGTTGAATGCGGCATCCAAGTTTTCTAACGTTGTTAATGAGGTCGTTGTGTCGATCGCGTTCGAGAATTATCACCGTCACTTCAGAGAGACTTTTGTTTTTGGAAGTGGCCACCACATTGAGAATGTCTTTGAGGGGCATGTCGTAGTGAATTTTGCCTTTACACTCGGGACCTACGGCAATTTTGTCCATGTAAGTGTCGGGTGCGTGTAAAAAATGTCCTTCTTCAGCAACAGCAATCACTGAAAGAGCGCCGCTGTGTCCTTTGGCTACTAGGTTAGTGCCTTCTAGTGGATCGAGTGCCACATCCACCTTAGGACTGTCGCTATTGGCAATTCCAAAAGTTTCGCCGATGTAGAGCATGGGAGCTTCGTCGCGTTCACCTTCGCCAATCACAACACGACCTTTAACATCGAGTGAATCGAAGGCTTTTCTCATGGCATCTACTGCGGCTTGGTCGGCTAAATTTCTTTCACCGCGCCCCATCCATCGCGCCGATGATATAGCTGCTGCTTCTGTAACTCGTACAAATTCTAATGCAAGATTTCGATCCATGATCCCTCCTCAAAACTATCCGTTAAACGTCTAACTCTACTACAGTCACTCCATCGCCGCCTTCACCAGGCCAAGAGCCAGGGCGGAACTTTAAATCTGGTCGATCTAAAGTTAAGTGCTGACGAATAGCGTCCTTTAATTTCTCACTACCATGACCGTGAATAATGGTCACCGAGCTCGCCTCATTGCGTAAGAGTTCATTGAGTGCGGCTTCGATTTTAATCATGGCTTCATCGACAACTTTTCCTCGAACATCGCAGATACTACCTTTGACTGGGCCGTCTTTACTCGCGTTTGAAGATAAAGTGAGTTTACTGCTATTTCTTTGAGCGGCAGCGGCTTGAGCTTCTTGAACACTGCGGAAGTGATCGGCTTGCCCGCTTTGCGGCTTGCGAATTCTACTTAATGAAACTCGAGTTTTTAATTCTCCAACTTGTACGAGTATTAAAGTGTTGGGAGTGAGTCTTGTAGTGTCGACATGGTCGATCACTTTGCCCATTCCCAATCCACTAATATCCACTAAGTTCCCTATTTTTAAATAATCTCCATCTTCTGGAGTGAGGGGTTGTGTGTCGCTCAGGCCGGGGTTTTGAATGTTTTTTCTAATTTTTTCAGCAGTGTCGGAAAGTTGATTGAAAAGTTTTTGCCCACCGCTTTGGAGATCTTCTTTGGTGGCATTTTTTACAGATTCAGAAAGTTCTTTCTTTAAAGTTTGGAGCTCTTTAAGCATTTCTCTAGAATCTTGAGATATCTGTGTATGAAGTTTTTCTTGATACTCTTTTCGCTTGAGTTCCGCTCGCGCCCATTCTTCTTGAGCTAGAGTTTTTTCTTTGGCTAATTCAAGTTCTTTTTCTTCATATTTTTTACGGCTTTCTTCGAGTCGAAGAACGGCTTGCGAAAAATCAAAGGAACTGTTGCCTCTAAGGGCTCGGGCTCTCTCTACAATGTTGTGGCTTAAGCCCAAGCGTTCTGCGGTATCGAGCGCAGATGACTCACCTGGTACATCAAGAATGATTTCATAAGTGGGTTGCCGAGTTTTCGAATTAAAGGCCATGGCAGCGATACGACAGCGCTTATCGTTCATGGCAAAGTTTTTGAGTCGTCCAAAATGCGTTGTAATAAAAAACGATGCTTTTTTATCGAGAAAAGCTTCAAGCACGGCCTGAGCTAAACATTCCCCTTCTTCAGGTGATGTGGAAGTGGCGATTTCATCGATAAGAATTAAAGTCTTTGAATCTGAATTTTTCAGAAAGTCATTGAGAACGTTAACGTGTCCCGAAAAAGAAGAAAGATCTTTTTCAAGATCTTGCTCGTCGCCAATGTCCACTAAAATTTTATCAAAGGCCTCGGGAAAATGTGCCGTTTTGCTGGGAACAGGAAGTCCCGCTTTTGCCAAACAATAAGCTAAACCCACACTCTTTAAGAGCACGGTTTTTCCGCCGGTGTTTGGGCCTGTTAAAACAAATCCCTTATCCCAGGCCAAAGTGTTGGGGATAACGTTTTCTCTAAGGGAGAGTAGAGGATGGCGTAGTTTCGTGAAGTCGAAGCCCTGACGGTCCCAACTTGCTGTGCAAATGTCTCCCGACCATTGGGCGACGAGCTTGGCGCCCGCACTCAGTAAATCGGCTCGAGTGAGAATTTCTAAATTGCTTCTTAGTTGAGAAACAAAGGGCTGCGTATTTTGAACAACGGCCGTAAGAATTCTTTCGATTTCGATTTCAATTTCTTTTTCGGCCACTTTTAATTTGTTATTGGCATCGACGACGTCTTCGGGCTCGATGAATAAAGTGGATTCAGTTTTAGAAAGGTCGTGAATAATTCCTGGTGCGCGTCCTCTGAAATTAGTTTTTACAGGAATAACATAGCGACCTTGACGAACGGTCACATAGCGATCTTGGAGAATTTCGGCTTGTTTGGGATTATGCAAGAAATCATCAAGTTTTGATTTGATGTTTTCGTGTAAGGATTTAGCAAATTTTCTGAGTGCAAATAAATCTTCTGTGGCGTTGTCGACAATCTCTCCTTGTGGAGACAAAAGTGAAAAATGCCGTTGGCACCACTCTTCTAATTTATCGAGCCCAAAAAGTTGAGCTTGGAGATCGTTTTTATCCGTAGGGTATCTTTGTAAAAAATGGAATAAACCGTGAACCCCTCTTTGAAATCGAACAAGAGTGGCAAAGTCTTCTACTAAAATGCTTCCCGATCTTTCGATTCTCTTGAGAATGGGTTCAATGTCTTGAATGTCGGCTAAGGGTAATTTGAGTTGTGTATTGCGTTCAAACTCTGCAAGCTCGAGAACTGCGCGAGACATTTTTTGTGACTCGTCGATAGAATTTAATAAGCCAGGCGTCCATTGAGAGGCGCGATGTTTTCCAAAGTCGCACTGACAAGCCTCTACTAAAAAATCTTGAATTGAAGGCCATTCTAAAAGCTCTAAGGTGCGCGAATCTTGTGACACTGCTTTACACTCTAGTGCCCAAAAATTTCTTTTTCAAAGGCCTCGTCTTTGCGCACAAAAAGAGTTTCGGAGCGTTGTATGCTTAACGCACCCTCTTTGCTCTTAATCTTCTTTAAATAGCGTCTTTCCGTGTAATCTACGGTGGCTTGGCCATTTTCGCGCGATTGAGAGTTTAAAAGAGCCAATTGCGCCCCTGATTCCAAAAGCCATTGAGGGGCTTCGTCTTTAGCGCCAAAACCCTTTTGCCCTCTGGGAATCCACACGTGGGCTCCGCCAAGGCTTCTGACGTGAAACCAGAGGTCGCGATCTTTGGCTTGTTTAAAGAGTTCATCGTTTTCTGTGGCGCTTCGACCAATTCTGGCCCAAATCTTATTCTTCAGGCACACCCATAAACCCGGTTTTTTCTGCGGGCGTGAGGGCATGCTGTTTTCCGAGGGGGCTTGGCCTTTTGGATTGTTGGGAGTTTTTTGACTTAAGCTTTTGGAGGTTTCCACTTCCTTGTATCGCTTTTCGCCATTAATTTTTTTTCTCTCCATTCGTCTTATGAGCTTATAAGATTTTTCGAGAGCTGATTTTCGTTGAGAGGGGCTCCAGGGGGCTAAAAGTTTTTTTTGAAAAAGTTCTTCCAAAATTTTTTGATCTTCTAGGCTCCAGCGACTTTTTGAATCCCATAAGGTGGGATCGTTTTGGAATTTCTTTAAAATTCCTCCATAGCGATCTAAGAACGAATGGGCCTCTTCTATGTCTTCTTTGATTTTACTAAGAAGTTTGAGTTTCTTTTTATCCTCTGGTGGAATTGTCGCGCTTGTTTCAGTGGCTGGAGTCTCTTCGTTGCTGAGGGGCAATTGGGCTAGGTTGAGTGAAGATAGAAAGGCTTTTTTGTCGGGAATCTGAAATTTAAAATCTAATCCATTTTTGTTGAATTTAATTTCAATACTTCGAGAGTCCGCAAATTTTAAGAGGCAAGACTCCGCATCGCATCTCTCACAAGACATGAGTTCTATGTTTAAAAAGTGGGCTCTGAGGTAAAGGATGGCTTGAGGAACTTGTTGATTAGACCAAGAGGGGAGTTTTGGAAGACCTTCTTCTTTTTGCCATAATTTAATTTCATCTGAGCTCGTTTTAGCGATTAAAAGTCGCCCTTTGGGATAGCTTTCCAATTTAATCAAATAGGCTGATTGTAGGGGGTCTTTTAGGGCCTGAACTTTTTGAAAACGCAGTCCGCCAACAAATGTATTGACAAATTGCGTTAGGATGTTGTTAGACAAGACGATCATAGTAAGTTTAGGAGCATACTATCACGATGTCATCAAAAGCGAAGAAGAAAGAAACACCAAAAAAAGCCAAGTCCGCTAAGGGCAAGGTTACGCCTAAAAAGCCTGAGAAAAAAATTAAAGCCGCTCCGGCAAAAAAAGTAGCTAAGGTCGCAAAAGCACCTGAGGCTGAACAGCCCAAGAAGTTAACCGAAAAAGAAAAGCGTAGAAATCTCGCCGCTATGGCTCTTGAGGGGACTGTTGAAACTCAAGAAACTAGCGAAGAAGATGAATTCGACCCTGAAGCCTTTTTTGCAGCTTCTGGTGGAAAAGGAATATTTCGTTCACACGTTATGCGTAAAGAGCGTGTAGATTTTCACTTAGAAGTTAGATACCGATTTTTAAAAGATCCCTTGGTTCAAACAGCTCAGTTAATCAATCTTTCAAAGGGTGGATTAGCTCTTAAAACCTCAAAGGTTGTCAAAGCCGATACTGTGCTAAAAGTTGAAATTCCTTTGCCTCATACTTCTGAACTCTTCAGCATTCAGGTTGAAGTGATTTGGAGTCATAAGGTTGAAATCGATGATGAGAGTTTCATTCATACGGGAACTCGTTTCATGCCAATGAGTTTAGCTAAACAAAGTGTCATCAATCATTTCATTCAGCAAAGAAGAGATGAGTTGGTCATGGCTAAGATTGGTCTTGATAAGTTCACAGATTCGGTTCCAGTTGCCGGCATAGATTGATTCAGTTGCGCTGAAAAAAAGCCATATTCGTTGTTGCTCAGTCGCTTCGCTCCTCATGTAGGCTCAAACTACACTGCGGTGCTCGCTAAGCTTCTAATTAGTTTTAAACTTTTTACCTTAAGATTCCACCTCGCCATCGGCATGCATTATTCAAATAGGCACTTACTTTTATAAAGGCACTCGGGGTTCCCGAAGGTCGAGCCGGATGGCGAAGACCTGAGGAGGGGGTGTCCTGCCGTGGCTTTATAAAAGTAAGTGCCTATTTGAATAACGCATGCTTACGGCCGCACCCCAACAATCTTAAGGTAAAAAGTTTAAAACTAATTAGAAGCTTAGAGCGCTGCCTTAGTTTTTAAGTTCTTCTACCCAGTAAACTGTCGAATCAAAGGGTTTGAGTTGAATGCCAACACCTTGATTGCGAAGCTCTTCTCCACTGAGGTTTTGAGTTTCGCCAGTGAAAACGTTTTTCACTAACCAGTTTCCTGTTTGTGCAAAATTCAATCTCATTTTTAATTCTGTATCTAGCTTGTGACCGCTCTTGAGGGTGATCAAGTATTGATTGTGATCAGGAGCTTTACGCGCAAAGATAACAACTTTTGAATTTTCTTTAGAAGTCGCTACATCGATTTGATTCTCAGTGGTGCTGCTTAATAAAGTTTTTAAGAAGAGATTTCTTTCTTCAAAATCTTCACGTTCAAAATATTGAGTCACATTATAAATATCGTGAAGGCTGGCACTAATTTGAATAAAGTTTCCTCCGCCGTTAGCTGGGCAAGTATAAGCTACGGTGTTGTCGCCTAAACGGAGAAGTGATTGGCAGTCACTTGGGATGTTTCTGTAAGTGCGAGCAAAAGTTGTTGGAAACTTTTCAATTCCATAAAGCTGAGTGCCACGTCCAAACCCACTTCGAGTGCGGAATTGACCAGGGCCATCGGGTGCTTTTTCTTTTCCTGTGGCTTCATAGCCAAGTGCTTTTGCGAGGCTATCGTCGAGAAAGTTGATAATAACGCCGCCGTGTTCGAGATGTTTTTTAGAACTCTCTAAAAATGCGGGATCAAGATATCCATAGTCTTGGCGAACCCAAATTTTTGTTCTTGGAAGTTGCTGAAGTTTAGGATTGTAGATGTGAGTTTTAGCGTTGTAGCCCGCATGAAGCATGTAAGCATAAAGTCCTGCGCTCCAATCAGTGTTAACGAGGACGTTGTCGAGCCCTTCAACTTTTTGAGGAGCTTGTTCATTGGGATCTTTAATGAAAGTGACGTCGTCAGTGAGCTCTTTGGATTTCCCCATCCATTCACTGTAGGGTTTTACAAGTTTAGTTCCGATGTTTTTAAGACCCTCAAAGTGCTCTCGTGCATCGGCATTGTTATCGAGTGGAGCATCGAAGAATAATGTGTCGAGTTCTTCGTCGCTTCTGCCGAGAATCCAGCGCGGTTCACTGTTGGCAAAATATTTTTCTTGGCTAAGTTTTCGCAACTCATCCCAAAAGCCATCGCCGAGTTCATGGTCGGGAATGCTTTTATATTTTGAAGTGCTACGAAGTTGATCGTAGAGTTTTTTAACTTGAGTTTTTTCGTAAGTTCCAAACCAGTTATCACCTTCAGTGAAATAGTAAACAAAGAGAGCTTTGAGCCCGTGGCCCAAAGTTGTTAAATAAGTTTGGCGACGCGCTTCAGGAGAGACGGGAGTGCCTTTCCACCAACCGCCTTGAATTTCAGGTCCTAGAACCCATTCATTTTTTTCGTAGTTTACGAAATAGGCATCGTTGCCATCGTCTGCAAAGCGCACGTCGTGATCGGCTTTAAAGGAGTTATTGAGTAAAGGATTGCTCCCAGGTTCATAGGTTTTGGGGTAGAGATTGACGGTCATCATTCCTGTAGAAGGATGATTGCGCAAAGTTGGATTTGGAATAAGCCCTTCGCCAGCGGCATTATAGCTTTCGGCTAAAGTGAAAAGCACTTCACGTTGTGTCACTCCAAGATCTCTCCAGTAGCCTTGAATTTTTCTTAAGTAATGAAAAATTGAGAAGTCTTGAAAATCATACCAATCATGATCTTGGGCAACGTTGAGACCCTTTTTGACAGGGGCTTCTAATTCTTGCCAGCTTTTAAGTTGTAATCCATAGGTTTTATTGAGTGTGTCGAGATTAAATAAATAACGACTTTGTAAGAAACTTCGGTAGCGATCGACGTTAGCTTTTGAATAATCGATATTATAAATGCTTTGCCACATAAAGTTGGTTTCGTTGTCGATTTGAAATGCAAATATGGGACGCCCGCGACCGACATAATTTTTTAAAACTTGATCGTACAAAGTTTTAAACCAAATTTGAGTGTGTCGTTGAAGATCAGCATTGTGATAGTCATAAAGTTTTGCAGATTGGCCTTGAGCGTTCTTCATATGGCTATTGGGATACTTGTTATGAAACCATAGGGGAATGGCGCCGAAACCGAGTGGGCCCCATTCTGCGTTGATGTAGGGACCAGGGCGAACCATGATTTTGTTAATGCCGTGTTCTTGGATGAGCTTGAAGAAAGTGATTAAATCACGTGAAGGATAATCAGGGCGACCATCGTGATCTTCGTCGGCAGTTCCAGTGAAATCAAATTGACCTTCAGCATACTCATGAAAATCCCAAGGAATATAAAAACAAATTGAGTTCATTCCAGCTTCAACCATACGGTCGAGAGCTTTATTCCAAAGTTGTATCACTTTTTCGCGAGCTATATTGGGGCCTTGTCCGCCTCGAAGTCTGAAATATTGAAGTTCAGCTCCAAAAAGTTGGGGTTGAGCTTCGCCATCTATCCAAAGCTGGTCGTTGTGGATTTGAACTCGGCTAGATCTTTGCATTTCACCAAGTTCAGAGCTGGGTAGAGCGTTAATATCGCTGAAAAACTCAGATTTCTCGTAACAAGAACTCAGACTTAATGTGACAATAGTAGAAAGGACAAGTGACTTAATAAGGCTCCCATAATTCATGTATTAGTGAACTATTATAGATAGTGGGCTTTGAAAAGTACCCAAATGAGCTTATCTCTTACTTTTTGGCCAGAGTGACTTTTTTTAGGACTAAATCCAATTCTTGATAGTAGCGAGAGAGTCGAGCCTGTGAGAGAGGGTTCTCTTTAAGGGCACGTGCTGAAACACTGAGTTTGTCGGCGGAACTGAGTCGATTTAGAGAGAGTACAAGCATAAGTTGGTCGAGGGCTATTTGCAGATTAACAAGTTGCAAGCCGCTATTACTCTTCCATTGCCAGGCGTCGAGCCAACCTAAATCATCTCTAAAAAAACTGAGGCCGTTTTCAGTGATGTTTTCGAGTTTTTCAAGTTTGTTGAGATCGTTGGCTTCTAGGTCGAGAGACGCTAAGAGTAAAGCGTGGGGAGTGAAAGCCGCTTCCCATAAAACCACATTTTTAGGGTTTTGTGAGTTGCGATTTTCTTGACTAGTTTCGCTAAGAAGTCCTGCGTTTCCATTGTAAAAAAATCTTTCTTCGTGATCTTTAAAAAAACAGGCAGAATGAGCAGCAGGAATTTCCGCTGGATAGTTTTTACCCAGCTCTTTCATGTTTTGAGCGTAACTTTTGAAAAATTCTTGCATGCTGCTAGAATAAGTTCTTTCGGAAATTAAGAGGTCGGGTAAAAATAGTTGAAAGGCACCGCCATCCCAAAGACGGATATTTTTTCTGGAGGCTGAGAGCTCGAAATTTAAATGGTTGAGTGAATCCGTAATCCAATCTTTGCCTTGATTATCAAAAAGGCCCAAAACATAGGAAAGAATGTAGATGGAGCGAGCTTCCGAACCATAGTTTGAATAATAGTAGCCTTCAGATTTCCACCCTCCGTTGGCGTCGGGAAGTAAATTCCCAATTATAAGTTTTTTTTCAGAGTCAAAGAAAATAGAAAAGTTCATTCTCTTGAAAAGTGCTTCCGCTTTTTTTTGCGCTATGGGGTCTTCAAGGCGTTCTTTGGCTGTCCAAAGGGCAAAGGCTAAATGAATGTTGTCTACTGACGATAAATTTCCAAATAGTACCTTTTTATTTTGAGGATTATACCAACCAAAAAAGAGTCCGCTATTGGCTTCGAAGGGTAATTCGGCGAGTGAGTTTAATTGAGAGTCAATTTTAGACAAAGCGATGGCTTTTTGGTCTTCAGTAAAATCAGCGTGTTCCAAGATATCAAGCTGTAGAATTAAATCTAGACCTAGATTCGTTGGAGATGTTGTGAGTTCTGATAATACAGGTGTCCATTGGTCATTGGGGCGAGTTTCAAGAATTAACCCATCATTTATGAGGGATGTGTCTACTCGCATTTTGTCTAAGCTTGAAAGTGTTCCATCTCTCCATTTGTTGAGGTTTGCACTGAAAGTGTTTTGAGTTAGAAATAGGAAGCCGATGAAAACATAGAGTTTTTTTCGCCCGCCCTTAGCCATCCTCACATTTATGAAGCTAACTGATTTCTAACAATTATACAAAAACCCCTCTTCTGCAGCGCAAGAAGAGACTTAGGAAAATGTGGATAACTTTGAGTGTGCGCAATTTATCTTTTGAGACGATTGCTCCATTGAGTAATGGAGCATTAAAACAGCGGCAGAGGGCTAAAATATGAATAAGCTAAATTTCAGTTTTCTATTAATGGGTATGACTTTAACGAGTGTGCTTTTTGCGGCCAGTTCAGTCGATCGAAAAATTGAAACCTGTAATGGAAACATCACTTGCATTGCAAAAGTTTTGGCCGAGCTTATTGATTCGAAGGGAAATGCTTCCTCAATTGTGGAGTTTTATAAAGATGATGGTCGTTGTGAGTTTGATAATTTATTAGCGCGCATGCCATTGGGAAGCAGCGCTGAGCAATGTCAGAAAAAGGCTGAGTCAGTCAAAAATAGAGTTTGGGGAATTAAAATCGAAGGTGTTTGTAGAGACATAAGTGACATGGATTTTGTCGATGCTTGCATGAAGTACGCCACCACTCTTCAAATTTTCCCTAAGTGATTTTTTAAATCTTTCAATTATTTGTAAGTTGAAAAAAAGAATTAGAGTTTCCGCTTAAAAATAGATTCATTTGGCAGGGCTTATTTTCTAGTCTGGAAGAATTTGTAGAATTTTCGTCTAAAAGGGAAAAGAGTGATTGAGTAAGGGCAGTTGAATCATTTTCCAATCTTATTTGAGATAAAGGGTAAATAAAAGAAGCTTTCGTAAAGTTTAAAGTAGGTCCCCATGGAGTTTTCCAGTCTTTAGATTGACTTAAAAGAATGATTACATAAGTGGCAAATTCAATGGGCGCATTTTGAAGAGGAACTTTGTGTGTTCCGTGTATTTCAATAGCTTCAGTTTCATTGTTTATAATTTTAGCTTCTTGAGAAAGACTCGAAACAAAAGTTTCTATAAATTCATCAGGAGTCATTTCAGGCCTAAAAAGAGATAGCTGAAAATCACGAATGAATGGATCTGATTGAGCGCTATTGGCTGCTAAAGCTAGTTTTGCTGCACTTAAATTTAAAGAACTTAATGAAACTAAAAAAAATAGAAATGGAATTTTTTTTAGTTTCATAGAAGTGTCTTTTATATACTCTTAATTGCGCGTTGCGGCAATTGCTTAAATTCAGTCGTGCAGGTCAATTAGTACTAGTTGTTGATTTTAATGGTTCTAATAGATTTTAAGTCCTGGCCTCTAGGCGCAGAAAAAATTTACTAAAGGCTTTGGGGGATTCCGCGAGGAATCGCTTCGAGCAATTTCTTTGTGTAAGAATCTTGCGGCTTTTTATAAATGTTTACAGCACTGTCGTATTCCACAATTTTACCGCCATACATAACGGCCACTTCATCGGCAATAAATTTCACTACGGCTAGATCGTGAGAAATGAATACGTAGGTGAGACCAAATTCTTCTTGAAGATCTAAAAGTAGATTAAGGATTTGTGCTTGAATAGAAACATCGAGTGCGGAAACAGACTCATCGCAAATGATGAACTCAGGTTTTACAGCCAGGGCTCGAGCTATACAGATGCGTTGTCTTTGCCCGCCCGAAAATTCATGAGGATAACGAATTAAATGGTTGGGCTGGAGACCAACTTTATTCATAAGCTCTTCAGCCATTTGTTTGCGTTCTTTTGTATTGGCGCCAATTTCGTGGATGGCCATGGGTTCTAAAATGGCATCACCTACAGTCATTCTTGGATTGAGTGAAGCGTAGGGATCTTGGAAAATAATTTGTAACTTGCGGCGCATTTTGCGCATTTCTTCAGCCGAAAGTTGAGCCAAATTGCTACCTTTATAAAGAATTTCCCCACCTGTAGGTTCGATGAGTCTTAAAAGGCATCGGCCCAGTGTTGTTTTCCCACAACCAGATTCGCCGACTAATCCTAGAGTTCGTCCTTTTCGTACTTGGAGAGAGACATCGTCAACGGCTTTGACCCAATCCTTCACGCCTCCAAAGAGTCCGCCGCGAATTGGAAAGTGTTTTTGTAAATTTCTAACGTCGAGAATGACAGGGTTGGCTTCGGAAACAACGCGTGTTTCTTTTTCTATGAGATCGACTTTGGGCGCCTGAGCTTTTTCTTTTCCATCTTCAGTCATGAAATCACTGACTGTGACAAGCCGATGTGGATGATTGTCGAGGCTGGGTCGGCAGGCTAGCAATCCCTTGGTGTAAGGGTGTTGTGGAGCTTTAAAAAGTGCTTCGCAGCTGTTTTGTTCAACAATATTTCCGCGATACATCACCACAACGTGATCGGCGATATCGGCAATAACGCCCAAATCGTGAGTGATAAAGAGCATGCTCATTTTGTATTGCTCTTTAAGTTTTGCGAGAAGCTCTAGAACTTGTTTTTGAATGGTCACATCGAGAGCCGTTGTGGGTTCATCGGCAATGAGTAATTTAGGATTGCAAGCAATGGCCATTGCAATCATCACACGTTGCTTTTGTCCGCCGCTCATCTCATGAGGGTAGGCGTATACTTTTTGCTGGGGTTTAGGAATTCCTACCTGATCTAATAACTCAATACTGCGATCCCAGGCTTGTTTGCGTGTGAGGCCTTGGTGAAGTTGTAAAACTTCAGAAATTTGAAAACCCACTGTAAAAACTGGATTGAGGCTAGTCATGGGTTCTTGGAAAATCATGGAGATTTTGTTGCCGCGAATCTTACGGAGTTCAGCATCACTTAAAGTCAGAAGGTCTCGACCTTCGAAAATAATTTTTCCACTATGAATATTGGCTGGAGGTGTGGGGAGTAAGCGCATGATGGTGAGGGCGGTAACACTTTTTCCCGATCCGGATTCGCCGACAAGACCAATAGTCTTTCCTTCGGGAATATCAATCGAAACGTGGTTTAGGGCCACGCTTTCGCTGGTTTGGGATTTAAAGGCTACATGGAGATCTTCAATGCGCAAAAGACTCATAGTTATGATCTACGGCTTATCCCTGTCCTTTTGCAAGAAAACTTTTACTGAATTTCTACACTTTTGAAGGGTGAGCTTCCAAATTGCTTAGCTTGAAAGTTTTTGACTCGACTTTGAGCCAAATAAAACTCAGTTCGATGAATAATGGGCACCCAGGGAGTGTTTCTTACAAAAAGATTCATCAGTTCTTCGATGCTTTTGCGGCGGGCTGGAGAATCGTTGAGGCTGCGCATTTTAATAAAGTTTTTGTTGAAGTCTTTATCGTCCATATTGGAAAAGTTTGGACTTGGAGTTTTGTTGGGTCCGTAAAGTAATTGTAAAAAGTTTTCCGCATCAGGGTAATCGGCTTGCCAAGAGAGTAACCAAAGCTGAGCTTTTTTTTGTTTAATTTTTTCAATCAAGTCAGAGAGAGAAGCATTTTTTGAGATGTCCATGGATATCCCAATTTTGGAAAGATTGTCTTTGAAGATCTCAGCAAATTTGAGGGCTTCAGGGGAGTCGAGACTTTCGAAAGTTAATTTGGGCAATTTGTCTCCTTTGAGGCCTTCTTTGAGTAAAAATTCTTTGGCTTTTTCAACGTCGAATTGCGCGTAGCGATTGGAAAATTCAACATCATATCCAGCGACGCCCGGTGGAACAGGTGATTGAGCTAAAACACCGGCCCCTTCGTTGAAAAGTAAGTTGTATTCACTTTTATTGATTGAAAGTGAGATGGCTTTACGAAAATTGGATCCGGCCTTTTTTATGACGGAATCTTCTAAATTAAATCCAACATAAACAACGTCTAATAGAGCTTTTTCAAAGAGTTGAAGATCTTTGTGAGACTCTAAAAGTGTTTTCTTTTCAATATTGATAAACTGTTTGATGCTTCCTTTTCCTAGGGGAGCGATGTCGATAGCTTTTTGTTCTAGAGAACTGATTTTAACGGCGTCACTTGTGAAAAACTTAGCAGAGATTTTTTTGGCCCCTTTGTAGTTTTTGTTCCAATAATCTGCGCGCAATTCGAGATCAATGGCGTCTTTTTGGCTATAAGCGGCCACTTTATAAGGGCCACTTCCTACGCCGTTTTTGCTCCAGTCAATTTTGTCTTGAGTGGCGTAGTCTTTGGGAACAATGCCCAAACAGCTCATGGCTAAAGCGTGTAGAATTTGTGGGCTTTGAACGCTGAGTTGGATTTGAAATTCTTCAGCATTAATTTTTTTCAAACCTTTTGGAAGTTGAGCATAATTGCTTTTGCCGTTGGCTTTTTGAGTTTCTCTCCATTCATCCAGTCCTGCAATTTGACGTTCAATGAGCCAGAAGTTCGGTGAATTTAAAAAAGGGTCCGCTAGTCTTAGAATGGTGTAAATCACGTCGTCACTATCAAGATTGCGACCTGAACTGAAATTGATATTTTTTTTGAGTTTGAATGTATACGTTAAACCATTGTTTGAAACTTCGGGAACTTTTTCGAGCAATAGGGGTATCAACTCATAAAAGCCATTGTCGAGTTTGTAGTCGAGAAGAGGTTCATACATGAGAGTTAAAATTTCTTGAGCGGATTGCCCTTCGGCTATTTGAGGATCAAGACTACTGATGTCTTGATGTATGGCCACTTGAAGAGTGTTCTCAGGGCTTTTTTTAGAGCAGCTAATTACAAGAAATAAAAAGGAAAAACTAAGAATCTTTCGCATCTCTCTATTGAAAGGGCTAGGCGACTGAATTTCAATATCAATAGTCTTTTATTTTTACTGATGCGCTGGGCCGCCATTCAAAGCTTTTTTCGTCGTAATCCTTCCACGATTCCGCTTCTTTCCATACATATTGGAAGAGTTTTTCTTTACCTTTGAAGAGGCTGATATGTGTCGGAATAGTGGCTAAACCGCTTCCATCCCATTTTTCGAAGATCAATTCATGCGTGGGACGCCATTCTGGCGCCTTCTTTGAGAGTGGAAATTTTTTATCAAAATAAGAGACTTTTAAAGGAAAATAACTGTTGGGATCGAGATCGACCCACTTCCCACCTTCACCTTCTTTGTCTTTTACAGAAAAGGAATAGAGATTTTCACTGTCCTCATAACGGCAAGCCTGCATTTTTTCGGGAAGTTGGCTGATTGTGAGAATCGCATCCATAAAAATGTCGGGATAAATGGGAACCGGTAAGAGAGCTAAGAAAGCGTCTCTTCGAGCATTGTTTTTATAAAGTTCTGGGGTTGGAAAACGATAAACAGTTTTTTCTCGAGGTATAAAAAGTTGCAAAAACTGAGGATCCATTTGTATGAGCGCCACGCTCACGCCGAGAGGTCCTTTGACTTCTATTCGTGCATGTTCAGGTTTTAAAAAAGCGGCCACGATGTCGACACTCAAGTCTTTGGAGTAAATAGTGGCCGAACCTCTTAGAGCATAAAAGAATTGATCTCGAGTGTGGGCTTTTCTTTGGACTTCAGCGCAACTTTCAAGGCTGATCGGTTTGGGACGGTCTACGCGGGTTGTGCAACTTATTATTGCACTCAGGAGGAGCCAAAGCGCCTTTTTCGCAGAGAGTGAGTTTGTCGCTGAGGCTTGCCAATTTTTTTTCGAGTTGTTTTCGATCGGATTCTTTTTCGGGACCCAGCTCGATAGCTTTTTCATAATATTGTTTAGCTTCGTCGAGCTGTCCTAATTTTACAAGCACATCGCCTAAATGATCGGCAATAATTGATTCATCGGGTTTCATAGAGAGCGCTAGAGTTAATGTTTTATGCGCTTCTTGGAGTCGGCCTCTTTTAAATAAAACCCAACCCAGAGAATCCATGATGTAGGGGTCTTTCGGGCGAAGTTTAATGGCTTTTCGAATGTATTTTTCGGCTCGAGCGAGATCCATTTCCTTGTCGGCTAGTGTGTACCCTACAAAGTTTAGAGCACCAACGTGATCGGGGCTTTTCTTAAGGATTTGTTCCATGATTTTTATGGCTTCATCGCTTTGTTCTTTTCTCTCAAGCAATGTGGCCTTGAGGTAAAGCAATCGCGCGCTATCAGGAAATTCAGAAAGCCCATTTTGAAGTAGATTTTCAGCTTCCGACAACGCTTTCATGTCTTTTTCTGTTTTTGAAACATCGCTAAAAACTTGAACTCCCATTTCGAAAACACTTTCTCTGAGATCTTTGCTGCCGTCTGTTTCTTTAAGGGCAGTTTTTACAGTTTCTAAAACGTCAGAAGTTTTTTTAAGCTGCTTTAATGAGAAGAGAGAACCTTTAACGGCTTCCATGTAGAGCTTGGAGCCTCGAGGAACTTTTTTATAATTATCGACTGCGTTTTTATATTCGCCCAATTGTTCATAGAGAGCTGCTAAATAAAAACGGATGTTATCACTATCTGGAGATTGTTTGAGAAGGCCTTTTAGTTTGGCTGCCGCTTCTTTGAATTGTTTAAGTTCAATAAGAATGAGCGCCACTTTTACAGTGTTGTTTAGATCGTCGGGTTCTTTGCTCTCTACAGTTTTGAATGCGCTTAGTGCTTTTTCATATTCTTTATTTTCGAGATAAAATGTTCCGAGTTTTTTATGAAAAGCGGGCTCGTCGGTTTCATCGGCCAACCATCTATAAAGTTCTAAGGCTCTTTGCTTGTTGCCACCGTTTTCCAGGAGAAAGGCTAAATAAGTGGCCGCTTGAACGAAAGAGGGGCGAAGCTCCATGGCACGTTCGAAGGCGGCTATAGCTTTTTTCGTATTGCCCATACTTTGTTCGAGTCTTCCCAAATAAAAATAGCCATTCGCAGAAGCGGGGTCTCTCTTTAAATAGGCTATTAAATCTTGGTGCGCGCGAGCATTTTTTTGATCTTCCACGTCGACGAGCACATGGAGCAGGAGGGCTTCTTCGTCGAGTGGGTTTTTCTTAAGAAGTTTGTCGAGAAGTTCGCGAGCGCTTTCATATTTTTTTGCTGTGAGATTTAAATTGATTAACATCAATAAGGCTTCTCTGTTTTCGGGATCAAGTTCGACAGCTTTCTTTGCAGACTCCACGCCTTCGTGAACTTTGCCAAGTTTGAGATAGGTTTCGGCAAGGCTCAATCGAAGTTCAGAAGATTCGGGATCTTTCTTGGCGGCTTTTTCTAAAGGACCAATGGCTTTGAGATGTTGATTTTTATTTTGAAAATATTCACTGACTAAATAATCATAAATCAAATTCAATTTATCTTTATTTCCGTCGGCATCTTTTTCTTTGAGAGTGTTAATCTCAGCGAGTGTTCTAAGTGGACCTTCGGGACGGGCAGATGAACTATGAAATTTAAATTCCCAAGGACCTAATAGGCAAAGCCCAGCACCGATTAACAAGAGGAAATAAAAACGGCTTAACCAGCGAATCATCTCTAATAGCTTTTCGTCCCTTGAGGACAATCCCTTTAGTAGAAATGTGTAAAATGACTAAGAATTTCTGGCGATAAGCAGTTTTATTTTCTTTGACGCCAGCTCTAGGCTCAAAAGCGACAAATTATCGACGACGGCGCGGTGCGCAGATTTAATAAAATTAGAGGGACGGGGGCTTCATGAAAAAAATACTCGTTCTAATGGCCTGGGTCACAATTCGTCTTTCGGCGTCTGCGGAAATTGTGAGTGGAGAATATATCGTAAAAATGAAAAGGCGTGCTGAAGTCTCTATTGCGAGTGCCGACCGTGCAAAAAAACTAGGGATCAGTCGATTGCTCAGTCGACGGGGTGAAATTTATTTAATCAAAAATAATAAAAGAACTTTGAAAGATCTTGAAAAGGATCCAGAAGTTGAGAGAGTAGAGCCAAATTACATTTTGAAAGCCTTTTTTGGTTCACGTAAGAAAAAGCCAGCACCCTCACCTTATCCACCTTTTGTTCCTGTGCCTAATCGTCCTGGGACTCCTGTGGAACCCGCGAAAGATCCTCTACCGAATCCTGAACCAGACTCTGAAGTTTTATTACCGAATGATCCACTTTTTAATAAGCAATGGGGTTTTCGAAACACGCAGGGTTTTGATTCTAAAATTGCCAAAGCTTGGAAGAGTGGAGTTACGGGTTCGGATTCTGTAGTCGTCGCTGTTGTGGATTCGGGTGTGGATTATAATCATTCGGATTTAGCGGGAAACATGTGGTCTGCAAATATCAACGGTTCAACTGTGCATGGTTATAATGCCATCAATGATACGAATAATCCGATGGATGAAAATAATCATGGAACTCACGTTGCGGGTGTCATTGGTGCCGTCTCTAACAATGGAGTTGGAATTGCAGGGATGAACTGGAAAGTTCAAGTCATGGCGGCCAAGTTTCTTGATTCGCAAGGAAGTGGAACGACGGCTGATGCCATTAAGGCGATTGATTGGGCTCGAGAGCATGGGGCGCAAATTATGAATATGAGCTGGGGCGGCGGTGGCTTTTCTCAAATTTTGTTGGAGGCTTTAGGACGTGCAGAGGCGGCTGGAGTTTTATTGGTGGCGGCTGCGGGTAATGAAAGTTCCAATAACGATACCAATCCCATATATCCGGCAAACTATGCAATTCCTTCTATGATTCGAGTGGCGGCTTCAGATGCGGGCGATCACATTGCATGGTTCTCGAATTATGGGGCTAACTCTGTGGATCTTATGGCTCCTGGTGTTTCTATTTTTTCTACAATACGCAATGATGCCTATGTCTCAATGAATGGGACTTCAATGGCGGCTCCTTTTGTAGCAGGGGCAGCGGCGCTTATTTTGTCTAAATTTCCAAATCTAAGTCCCTTAGAGCTCCGCCAGAAGATTTTAAATGCAGTCGACGTAACTCCGTTGGCTGCGGGCAAAGTTTCCACCAGCGGTCGTTTAAATGTTTTTAAAGCCCTGCAATAGATTGATTGTGCGCTAAGAAACGGGCCTGGAATATAAAAGCCAAAATTTATTAATACCTTTAAATTCAAACACTAGAGCATCTTGGGGTGAGCGACGGGGCAAGGCCCCTAGCTTCAGGGGCCGCCCAAGCCGCTCTAGTGTTTGAATTTAAAGGTATGTATAGATTTCCAGGCCCGTTTCTTAGCGCACAATAGGCCTAAGTGCATGAGAGTTATGTCTAAAGTTTGGACAGCTGCTTTCCGCGTTTGGGACGAGGTGAATATCCCTTGCCAGCCCAATTAAAAAAGAATAATAAAATTGCATCTTAGGGGATGGCATACCGCATGCAATAACCTAGTTGTGGACGTTGAAGTTGAGCGGAAGCTGAAAAAAGTTGAAGTTGAGTTCTAAAAAATGTGGTCTGCTTCGGGTGATTTTCTCTGCCCCTCCTCCCCCTCACCCTCACCCGGAGCGGATCACACCTACTCTTAAAAATTCAAAAAATTTCTAGAAATAAAATCTAAAACATAGAACAAAGAGTCAATTTCAAAACATTTTAATCTTAAAGCTAAATTCATATCTATAATCTACCGACCTTATATGTGGGGGATTCTAGTGAGTTTGCGGCAGCATTTTCTCATTTTGTTTTTAATTTCGGCTTTTTCATTTTCAGTTAAAGCTAAAGAACATTTCGACCCTATTTTCACTTATCAACTTTCTGATGAACAGTTAAAACCTATTGATGCCAAATTAAAATCTATTTTAGATAGACTTTTAAAAGGTGCAGAAAAACTAAAAAATGAAATGGCCGATCCCGAAGAGCGGACTAAACCTGCTTTCGATGTCGATTTTGATATTTCCTACGAGCACAGTCGAGATATGAGAGCCAATACAACTCATGTTTATAATGTCCAAGCAGATCCCGTTACGGGCCGAAAAAAAAGTCCCATTAGTACTTATAGAGGTTTACTGGAATTTGTAGAAAGTGAAGATGAGTTAGCAGGTATTATTGGTCATGAGATGGTGCACAGTAAACATGGTATTGATCAAAATGGAAAAAAATTACCTGTGTCCTCTAGATGGATGCAACAACGCGGAAATGAATTTCAAGCTGATATTATGGGAGCAAAAATTGCTCGTGCGGCTGGTTATGATCCACGCCATGTGCAAAAAGCCTTGGCTAGACTTGCAAAATTTGAAGACAATAAAGTGGATCGTTCAAATTTTAATAATCTTGGAGTGGAGTTTCTAAAGGAAATGGGCGCTGCTCATCCTTCTATTCAAGAAAGATACAACACCTTCAATGGGTTTTTGCATTTTGAAAATAGAATAGCATCTTTGGATAGGGCTAAAGACAATCCTTATGATGGATGGTTAGAGAAGTATAAAAGAGCAATAAATGCGCCTTGGAGCAAGGATGAGCCCAATCGCGGAATGGAAACATTTCTTAAGCGTCTTTTAGAGTTAACAGATTTAAAAGACAAAGCGCCTCATGAGAAAATTGCATTTATCAATCACATTTTGTTTGAGGAGCCACGTTACCAATCACTTTTTTATCATGGGCTGATGGTCGATCCTCATGTGAATCCCAATCCCGTGTTTTCCAAAATTACATTTGATCCTGAAAGATTAACTTTTGAGGCGAAGGCGGATAAAGGAAATCTCATTTGGAATTTACCTCATTATGGAGTTCCTCTTCCTAGTTCAGCGCCTACTAAAGAATTTTTAAAAGAAATAGACGGGGAAGTTGTGTTGGCAAAAGTTCAAGAAATTTTGGGAGCAAGCCCCGACAAGAATTCAAGGTTAGCTGCTAATAATTTATTCCATAATGTTTCAAAAACTTTTGAACCTACCCAAGTCCGAAGACTCTTGACGCCCATCGATAAGGTTTATCCAAATCAAAGCCAGTGGAGATTTTCGCCTGAGAGAATTCTTAACATGCAAAACTCTCTTTTAGCGGCGCCCAATATAAAATCCTATGATGAGTATATTCGTGAAAAACTTTTTATGACCCCCGAACAAGAAATTGAACAGCTTATGAAGTTAGCAAAAGCTAGAGTTGCTTTAGTTAAAAGTGGAAAAGTAGAAGCAAGTGATAAAGAACTTTCTTTAATTTTTAATTCAATGGAGAGCATTCCAGCTCGATACTGGACTGTAGATTTATCCAATGACTATGTGAGGATTTTACCTACGATGCATGCTTCCCAGTTCGGAAATCAGAGAAGTTGGGGTTGGAATAATTGGCCTGGTATGAACTCGGGATTTCGTTTTCAAAACGAAAGTATAAAATTAGATAGTGCCGCGCTGAGATGTCTCAATGGAAATAATAAATATTTACGAAAGATGATGGGCGAACGTGATGTTCCATTGAGTTTACGAATGATTGCTTCGCATAATTATTTTCATGAAAAAGCAAATAAGGCTTCGTATTTGCCTACAATTCAAAGTGTAGGTGAATATATTCATGCTTATAAAGATGTCGATAAATTAGGGGCTCAAGTTCTCAATGATTCAATGGTCTTTAATACAGTTGTAGCTAAAAAATCATGGAAATGTGATGTGGATTCAGTGGATAGACTCTTTCATGATTTAGATTTTTCATGGTTAAAAAATGCTGGAAAAGATAAAAACAGAAGAATCACCGGAGAGGTTTTGGGATTTGATGTCGATGTTGAAATGAAGGCTCCAGGGCTCAATGAAATCGTTCAAGAATTTGACAAAAGAGGCTATGCCGACCCGACACTCACTGAGAGTTTAGAAAAGGCCCAAGTTTATCTTAAAAACTCTTCAGTTCAGTTTGACATAAAATATTCTGAAAAACTTCAAAGAGAATTTATGGCTCGAGTCGAGAGAGATTCTCTAAAACCTCTCAGCTTAGAAGAAAAAGCTAAAATGCATATTGCTTTGACTCAAGTTGGTAACACTCCTTTTAGTGATGCTTTGGCTGAAAGTGTTTATCTTAATCCAAAATTTAAATGTGTTGAATGTATGGAAAAGGCTCTCGATCAAGGAAAGGTTTGGGACTTTGCCACGCGTAAGAAAATTCACGATCGATGGTTTGATCTAGAGGGTCAATCAAGATTGGCGAAGCTTCCCGACAACAAAGCACGAATGGATAGTTTTCAAATTAGACTCAATCATTGGTTTCCTGAACCTAGTTATGAAAGAGGCGATATTGTTGAGGACTTTTCTAATCATATACAGAGTAGTTATGCTGAGGCCAAGACCCTTGATCCTTGGAAATTACCACGGGATACAAATAATGAATCGGCAGCGGCAAGAATATTTTCGGCCATTCGAAAAGAAATGGCGGGCGATCCCAAATATCCAAAGCGTCCCATGGAGTTTGTAAAATTTTTAATAGGCTCAGGCGATTTTCCTAAAATGCCTTCTGTGAAGATGGAAGATTCCGATAGAGATGGTGTTTACAAGGTTAAAGATCCAATCACTGGAGAGACTATGAAAACAAAGGGCTTCACTCAGGATGTGATTGGCCCTGAGCGAATTAAAAAACTCTTTGATTCATTATCTCCTGAGCTCAGAGCTGGAGTGCTTTCTTATTATTTATCGCCACCTAAGGGCTTGTTGAGTAATCCCAAATTTAGCAAAGACATTAAAAAAATTATTCTTTCAGGTGTTGATTCCAAGCACCGTGCCGATGCGAGTTTGTTTTTAGAAGCTTTACTCCATGCTCAGCAAAAAGTTCAGCCTCACGAAGTTCCACTCACTGTGGGCTATTTGTTGGCTCAAACTGGAGGAAAATCTCGAGGTGTTGGAATAGTTTTAAAGGAAGCTCTTGTGTCTCAAGGTGCTGCAGGAGTGAGTTTTGGGCAAAAACTTTATCAACGACGTATGTTGCCTCCTGATATGTTGGAAGATTTGGCCGATCTACAAGATAAGGCCGACCCTCCTAGTCGTTTGGAATCCTATGAACAGCTTATTAAAAGATTAGATTTAAAAAATCCTGATGCCGAAATTAAGCTCGCAAAAGTTCTTGGGTCGGCCTCGGCTAAAGTAGTCCTTAAGGTGATGAAAACAGATGGGGAGGCTGCGGCTTGGGAAGCGGTGAAAATGCTTCGTCCCAATTTTCATCGTGGACTTGAGGTTCAAGAGGAAATGCTTCGTGAGTTTGTTGATTATTTGGAAGTTCATGGCGATGGAAGGCATCGCGGACTTAAGCCTATTTTTGACGATACTTTTGCCTCACTTCGGCGCCAGTCAGATTTGAGAACTGAGCCAAGAGTTCGTGCTCAAGTTGAAAAACTTTATCTTTATAATGCCGAGGGGCAAAAACAAGCTGTTGATAGACATGGTTATGAATGGGCTGTGGCTCAACCTAAAAATCAGGGGGCTCAAGAGCATTTGCGAGAAGGTCTGGTTGAAGGAAAAACTGTGAAGGCTTTGTCTGAGGCTGATCGAGCCAAGATTGCTCCTTCACTTTTTGAAAAGGAAGAATCCATTCTTTTTAAAAATTTGAATTCTCCCCATAACGATGAGGATATTTATTTTGAGCGTGATAGGCATTTTGGAAATTATATTGTTGATGGAAAGAAAATTACTGTCATTGATTATCCGCTCTTAACTTCAATAAATGTGGGCGAAAGAAAAGCGGTCTTTTCACTTTTGGGAAATGCAGAAATTGGTCGTTCTTTTGGGCGAAGCTTGCCTAAAGTGTTCGAAGAAGATCTTTTAAAGGTTATGAGAGAGGTGGATCAGGATGGCGCAACAACTGTGACATCGAAATATAAAGAGGCACTTAAAGATTGGCTCTCAAAGAAAGATGCTAAAAAAAATGCAGCCGCGCAAGTCTTTGAACTTTTCTCAGCGATGGAAAATAGGGGAATAAAAATTAAGGAATCCGTGCATTCCTATTTAACAGCTTTAGGACATCTTGAGGGAGCCTCACACTATTTGCCGAAGAGTGCCCAAGGTGTGGGAAAATTACAAAAGGTTGTTACAGATATTGTGAAAAAAGATCTCGAACCAAAACTGGCTCAATTGACGACATTTGAAAAATGTCAGCTAACGCTAAGTCGTTTAATTAAGAAATAAAGACATCAGCAGTCTCTCATTTTTCACAGGAGACAGTTTAGAGTCTCTTTTCTTGGCTACATTCCGTAGGAATAAAGTAGTCGTATCCATACAGTTCATCGAGCCAGTACTCAGTGTTAAACTTCCAAAGAATTTCATGTCCCTTTAAGAAGACTCCAGGTAGGAATTCTTTTTGATCCATGAGTTTCTTGGCTTGATTCCGAGAAAGTGCATCGGGAAACTTGCTGGCTTGAGAGTAGACTTCAAATTTTAAGAAATCTAATTTTGAGAGTTGTCTCTGATAATCGTCTAGAACATCTCCAAGGCGCGACACGAAATAAGGCTTGAGGGCTTGGCTTACAGCTGTCATTTTTTGTTTGAGTACTGCTCGGAGTGTGTCGCGAGAGTCCTCTCGTGCTTCAGCGTCTGTTACTAAGTAATTTTCAGCCAACACACCGAGTTTTTCACTTTCCTTTTCTAATAAAGTTATACGAGTTTTATCTTTCATGATGACTGGGTCATTGAGAAACGTGATTTTAATCCATTCAGGGACTTCAAGATTTTCAATGTCGTGAATATTTTCAAATTTTGTTTTAGAAATATCAGCACGGGCTTTTTGAACTTCAGGCATTTGAGCTTGGCTGTATTTTTTGAAAGTGTTGGCGGCTAAGTTAGCTTCATCGAAGCGGCAAAGTTTTAGATAATTCAAACTTCGAAGTATCCAAAGTTCAGCCAAATCTCGGTTTTCATAATAAGGACTTCCTAGTGGGTGTAATTTTCCAAGTGAACGATTGTATTCTCCCAGGCGATAGAGCGACCAGGCAGTCTCAAAAATAGCTTCTTTAGCAAAAGGGGAAGTCGCTGGTACTTCTCCATAATGATAAACGGCTTGGTTATATTCTTTGAGTTGATAAGCGAGTCTTGCGAGTGAGAGTTGAGCTAATTCCAGTAAATCTTTTGAGCTCTCGTTTCTAGCAAGGCGAATGGCTTCTTCAAAAAAGCTTCGAGCTTGAAAAGCCCGAGAAGTTTCGCGATTCCAATCATCAGTTGAAGTGCTAGGGTCGAGAGAAGAGCTCACTATGACACCACAATAATATTGAGCTTCAGCTCGGCGCGGATTTCCCTCTTCAACTTTTAAGAAAGCGTTCATGGCAGCTTCGCCGGCGCCTGTATTTAGGAGAACACGACCTAAGTGATAAGCGTAGAGACTACGGTATTTATCAGGAATTTGCGAAAGAGAGACTTTTGATAATATTTGATTGGCCGAAGCATCGTCGCGTGTTTTTTCGATGGCTTTAGCAACCATGCCAATGGCTGATCGACGCCATTTTCCAGAAGCAATTTGTACCAATTGAGGAAGTGCAGAGGCGTAGAATTCCGCTTGATATAGCGAGTGCGCCATTAGAAATCGAGCGGCCTCATGGGTTTCTTCGCTATTCTTTTTGTTGGCCAGTTCTTTAAAGCTTAAAGTGACTGCAGTGGCGTAATCTCTTTGTGCGTAGGCACGATAAGCAGGAAGCAGCGAAATCTTATCTTTGTCTTGAGTTTTACCGTGATTAAAAAGAAGTTCCATTTCGCGTCTTTCGCCAGGCTCCACTTCCACGTGCACTTCTTGACCTGCTTGAGTTTTAACTTCTTCTAAAAGTTCTACAGTTGGAAGTTTTCTTTGTGGTAAGAGCACGGCTTTACTGGCGCCTGCTCCGCCATCAGAAGCGGCCCAGACTGTTTCATCGAGTTTAAGTTTTTGTGTGCTTTCACCGCGACCTCGAATGGTCACAAAATCAGAAGAATTCATTTTCTTACTAGGTGCTGCAATTTTCTGAGTGGCTTTTTGTTTTCGAAGTTCTTGTTGTTTAATTCGTAAATCAGGGGGCAAGTATTTTTCAGGAATCGATAAGAGCTCTTCGTTGTCTAAAGCTTGAGGCTTGATTTGACGAATCGGTCTTAAATTTTCTTCTAGTGTCCCACGTTGAATGTAGTTTTTAATTTGAGAACGTGGAAGCTCACTTAGGTTTTTAGCATCTTCCACGGGGATGGAAATTTTTGCATAAGTCAGCATGCTGAGAGAACTCAGGAAAAGCGGAACTATAATGCGTTTCATTTAGAATCCCCCGAGGTTGAAGAGATAAGAAATACCAGTTGTGAACTGATAATAGCTTAGCCAAACTTTTGAGCCAGTTCCGCTGGCACTGGTAGGTGCAAATTGGGCTTGGTAAAAGCTGTTTCTTACGTCAAAGCGCCAGGTCCAATTTTTATTTAAGAAGACTCTGGCTCCAACTCCTACGAGTGAACCTAGATGCTTTTGGTTTTTTCCACCTTCGGCAGGAGTGTAGTTACTATTGGTTTGGAAATAAGAAGCTCCAAAGACGCCATAAAAATCGTAGTGAATAATGGACGATCTAAAAAATGCGAACTTTCCGTATATGGGGCTCCAAGTAAAGGCCAGGCCTGTGTACCATTTAGGTTCACGGAATTCTTTTTTTGAAGCAAAGTTTCTAGATGATAAGAAATCATTGATTTGTTTACCATGTTTATTGAGTGAGTTTTTGTTGTTGGAGAAGTAGCCTTCCATACCTAGGTATTCTGTAAAGTGATAGGCCGCATGTCCTCCATAAGTATAAGTTGTGTGGAAGGGAGAAGCTGCGGTTTTGCCTCCGTCTATTCCCAGCTGTAGGCGTTTGGCTTTGTTATATTTTCTGTCCTGAATAACGAGAACCTTATGGTCGTCTCTTTCAAACAAGTCGACTTTCCAAACATCATTGGCTGAAAACTTTACAGCATCTGATCTCGTTTCATCTTTAGTTTCTACGGCGTTTTTATTGTCTTTGGCGTCCGGCTTTTTTTCTTCCGGCACGGCTTTGCTTGCGGCGACTGCTTTGGTGTCGTCGGTCTTTTTTTGATCGGCCTTTTTGTCAGTGGCCGCAAAAAGAGAGCTACTTAGGAGAAGTATTCCTAGTTCCGCTTTGAGAAAATTTTTCATGGCTTCAGTGTAAGAGCGGAAGCCAAAACTGCAAGAGATATTGAAAGTTTAATGCTTTATTTATGCTAATTTTCCCCGGTAATTACAGTATCTTAACAATCACCCCCTAGGCTAAAGCTTAGATTGTGCGCGAAGAAACGGGCCTGGACTAAACAAGCGAAAGCTGCAAGTTCCTTTGAATTCAAGCACTAGAGCATCTTGGGGTGGGCGATGGGGCAAAGCCCCAAGCCACAGGGGTCGCCCAAGCCGCTCTAGTGCTTGAATTCAAAGGAATTTATGGATTTCCAGGCCCGTTTCTTCGCGCACAATTGGGATAAAAAGTTTGGGGGAAATGTAGGGGTGGGGGCTTGAGTGTTAACGCTATGCGCTATATAATGCACGGGCTTTAGGAGACGATACATATGTCTAA
>JAGNHS010000064.1 GCA_018001635.1 Pseudomonadota bacterium
CCGCTCCAAAATTACTTGCACTTCGAATTGAACTTTTACGGATTTACAATAAAACTTAAGTCATCTGTGGTGTTGCCATTAGAGTCATACACATAACCACTCACAGTACCACTACTTTGTGGGAAGAGTGTGATGCTATTGTTCGAGTACGCAGCACCACTAATTGTAATATTGCTGCTATTAACAAAAGTGTAAGGTGAGTTCCCATCGTTCATAACTATGGTGACAGGTGAAAAACGGCTAACTAATTCGGTCGTGTGAGAGTAAGCACCATTGTATCCCCCAACAACTAAAAGCACATTGCCTGTAATTAATGTGGCAAAGTGATAATATCTATATTCTGTTAAATTATCACTGGCCGAGGTCCATGTATTCGTATTGGGATTATAAACATCCACATCAGTTAAAGCCGTGTATCCATCTGAACCACCCACCACAACAACATATCCATTATCTGTAAGTGTTGCGGAATGAGCGTCGCGAGCTGAGGCAAGTGAAGCTGCTGAAGACCAAGTGTTTGTATCGGGATTATAAAGTTCGCAGCTAGATAATTGAGTCGAGTTATTTCCACCAGTAATTAAGACATTACCGTTAGTTAATAAAGTTGACGTATGAAATGACCTGGCTGCAGACATGCTCCCTGCGCTTGACCATAATCCAGTGTCAGGGTCATAAATTTCTGCACTACTTAGATAAGAAGCGGTACCATATCCGCCTTCAACTAAAACCTTACCGTTTAATAGTTTTGTGGCATTATGATAGCGACGTGCAGTCAATAACTCACCCGTATCAGCCCAATTGCCTGTGCTTGGATTGTAGAGTTCAGCACTTCTTAGGGCGATAGTATTTGATCCCCCTACGACTAAAACTAGACCGTTGTTAAGTAAAGTGGCTGTAAAATCTCTACGAGCCGTAGACATGGAATTTGTAGTTGTCCATAAAGCAGTTAGCGGATCGTAAATTTCTGCGCTGCTCAAAGGAGTGGAGCCATTGTATCCGCCAGCGCTAAGTACTTTAGCATTAGCTAATAAGGTTAAGGTATGCAGACTTCTTGCCGCGTTCATTGATCCTGTAGCGCTCCAAACTCCACTAGAGGGATTATAGATTTCACTAGAAGACAAATAGCTAGTCGTATTATTTCCACCACCAACTAATAAAATGCTTCCAGAATTTAATTTAACTCCTCGAGCACTTGCTCTTGGAGTTGTGATTGCACCTACGTTGCTCCAGGTGTCTGAATAAGAGGAATAAATTTCAGTGCTGAGTAAGTACCCGTTATTGGAGCCTCCAGTAATTAAAACGTCACCATTGTCGAGTAAAACTCCTTTAGGATAGCTTCTGCCAATATTCAGGCTGCCTGCGTTCGTCCAAGTATTTGTATTTGGGTTATATATTTCACTGCTTGAAGAGTCACTTCCACCGGCGGACACAATCACGTTTCCGTTACTCAGGAGGAGAGCCGTATGATTACTTCGAGATGTTGAAAGTGAGGCCGCATTTGTCCATGTGGCATTAGACGGGTCGTAAATTATAGCTGTGGAATAAGTGACGCCACCACTAAATCCGCCTGCTACTAAGACTTTGTTGTTTTGAAGTAAAGTGGCCGAATGATATCTTCGTGCGCTGGACATACTTGTGGTACTTGACCAAGTGAGATTGTTGAAATCGAATAATTCACAACTACTCAAAATTGTTGTTACGGTAACTCCGCCAGTTAGCAATATATTTCCATTGTTTAATAGAGTAGCTTGATGACCTCTTCTTGCAATTGTGAAATTGATCGTTGTACTCCAAGTGTTTGTATCAGGATCATATATTTGCGAAGTGTTTAAATCATTTGTACCATTTGATCCACCCGCTATAAGGACCTTACCATTTTGTAATAGAGTGGCCGTGTGTTCAATTCGTGCGCTCGACATTGAGGCAGCGCTCGACCAAGTTTCTGTAGCTGGATCAAAAATTTCAACTGAACTTAAAACAGATGTGTTTCTTCCCCCTGTGACTAAAACCTTACCGTTGTTAAGTAAGGTTGCGGTATGAAAATACCTACGGCTTGCCATAGAGGAAACTTCTCGCCATTTTCTTGTTTTGACATCGTAGATTTGTGCTCGCTTTAAATATTCACCATTGTCACCACCGGTTACTAGAACTTTATTGTTATTTAAAAGTGTAATAGTGCCGAAATCTGCTCCAAATTTCATCATGTGATTACTAACATTCCAGCCAGACTGACTTTCGCTTAGATTATTATAAAATTCGTACGATAAATTACTTTCAATACTATTTAAAGTTGTGGCAACGGGCCTCTTTCCACTTACGACAATTGCGCAATTAGATACAAGGAGGCTTGCTAGAAGTCCAATCAACGGAAATGCAAGAGAGCGCCTAATTCTAAGCCTCATAGCTTAATTCTAGGTTATATCTAAGGCGAAGGTTGTTAATTCAAGGTTAAATTAAAGTTAAGATTTTATAAATTGCTTGAATGATTTTTTTTACTTTTTATTAATCGGAATTTTTAAATAACTTCTTCCGTTGGATTCGGGTGCTGGTAATCTTCCGCCGTCGATATTCACTTGGATACTGGGTAGCAGCAGGCGAGGTGCATCTAGTGTGGCATCGCGAGCATCTCTCATTTTTACATAATCGTCCTTGAGGGTGTCGGATTTTAATTGAATGTTATGAGATTTTTCTAGGGCAATACTGCTCTCCCATTGAGCGATTCGAGTTCCGTTGGCCTTATAGTCGTGGCCAACAAAGACTCGGGTCTTGTCGGGGAGTTGAAAAAGTTTTTTAGTGATCGACAAGTAAAGTGCTTCAGAGCTTCCCATGGGGAAGTCACAGCGTCCGGTTCCAGAGTCGGGCATGAAGAGGGCGTCTCCTGTAAATACTGCATCGCCTATCAAGTATGAAACACAGGCTGGGGTGTGGCCAGGAGTTGAAAGCACTTTAATTTCTATGTTCCCCACATTAAGTATTTCACCATCTTTGAGCAAACGATCGAATTGATTTCCATTAGGAATAAAATTTTCAGGTAGATTATAGATTTTTTTAAACACACCTTGAACAAGGGTGATGTGTTCACCAATGGCGAGTTTAATTTGCGGAAAGCGCTTTTTTAATTCCTGTGCTCCGGAGAGATGGTCGGCATGGGCATGAGTTTCGAAGCAATAAAGGAGATTAAGTTTTGATACTTTTATTTGAGACTCTAATAGATCTAAAGATTCTGTAGAAATTTTTGATGAAGCAGGCTCGTAGTCGAGCACGGGATCTATCACTACGGCATCAAGAGTTTGTGTATCGAAGACAATATAAGTTACTGTAGCTGTAATCTCATCGTATAGGGATTTTACTTCGTAGTGCTTCATCAATATTCCTATTCTAAACTTTTGTGAACATAATTGTCGTGAATCCAGTCTTAAGGTCAAAACCCGCAACGCATATGGTCAATTGTTGAAGCTTGCTTTAATTTAGTTTGCTTAGAAAAAAACTAAAGATAGAAGCCCATGAGAGGGAAATTCATGTCTAAATTAATAAAATCAATTTTTGTTGGCTTTGGATTTTTCTTAGGCCTTTTTCAGATATATCTTTCTGCAGCCGAATTAGAACGTCCTAAATTAAATAGAATTTCAAGTGAAGTTATTGGTTACACTTCCTCAGAGTTTGAAGATAAAATAAAACGCCGACCCCAAGAGTGCACAGAATTTATCGATTTTGTTGAAGCTAAACTTCATGGGCCAGTTTCTGAAGGCAGCAAAGTCGATATGTCGGGTTTTAATTCCTATGGAATCATAATAGCCAAAAAAGATGGAACAGTTCTTTTTGAACGCTATTTTCAAAAGGCCAATCCCAGCACTCTTTTTAAAATGTTTAGTGTTTCTAAAATGCTAAGTGTTTTGAGTTATGGTGCGGCCGAGCAAAGGGGATTACTCAGTCGAGAAACCTTACTGGCTCCTTATCTTAAAAATCATATTGAAAATGCTGGGATTCAATATCCTTATTGGAATCAATTAAAAATTAAACATCTCCTTACGATGTCATCTGGAATACCCTGGTGTGAGTATTTCAATTGTGCTGCTCGTGATGCTGTCGCCATGAGCTTTTATCCCCATCGCCAAGATTCCTTAAGTTATTTCTTTGCCAACAGCACTCGAGCTGCTTCTGAAATTCAACCTTTAGTAGCACCTGGAGAGCGCTACACTTACAGTTTGGGTGGGGCCATTGTGATTCAATCTGTATTAAAGGAAATTCTAAAAGAGCGTTATGAAAATTATCCTTTTGATTTTATTTTAAATCCTCTTGGCGTGAAAAAATCTGAATTTGCCGTTGAAAGAGATGGGCAGGGTGTCTTTATGGGCGGGACAGGTTTTTTTATGAATCTTCCCACGATGGCAAAGCTTGGAATCACTTTAATTAACAACGGCCGTTATCGTGATACGCAAATTGCTAGCTCTGAGTTTATTAAAGATATGACTCAAAAAATTCTCCCTACCTTGAAGGCCTCTCAAGATCCTATTTTGAAAGCTTGGGAGGGGCCCACTGGAATGGGGCTTTGGTTAAATACCGACAGCGATCCCTCTATTCCTTCCTTTATGCCTGACGTTCCCAATAATATGTTTTATTCTTCGGGATATCAGGGACGTAGGCTTATGATATTTCCAGAGCAGGGTGATGATGGATTTATTGTGGCGCGAATTGGGACTGAAAACAATCATTCGTATTACTGGGAACCCTATTCAAAAAAAATGTATGATTGCTTAGGGAATCATTTTGATCTCACTCCTAGATCACGAGGAACTCAAGAAGGAATGATTAGAGCTTCGGAGCCACCAAAAATTTCTACTGGCGCCCAAAATAGAAGTTCTAAAATTGATCTCATCAATAGAAATATACCAATTCAGTTGATCGCTAATGAGTTTTGTAATTGTGCCTTTGTTTCGAAAATGCTTGCTTGGAAGTCTAATGAAATTGATCAAGCAGAGAGTGTGCGACGTTGTGCTAAATTCACGCAACCAGATTTTACAAATATTCCATTTCCTTTAAGGCCTTCGATAGACGCAGAACATGTTAATTTTCAAGTAACGGCTAATTCTAAGCAAGTGACGGCTTATTTAAAAACAAATCTTTTTACGAAATATACAGCTGTAGCCACTTTCAATTCCAAGAGCGGAACTTGTGAAATCACTTCTATACCTAAAAAAACCATAATACCTTAAAGACCCCATAAAATATTTAGTGTTTTAGCTGTGGCAGACTCTTGAATAACTCCTATAATGGGGGTCGAAGCTTGGTCTGTGTTATGGGTAGTCAATATTAATTTGAGGAATAGATGAAGAAACGCCGTTCGTTAAAAATTAAAAATGCAGGTAAAAAAGTTTCAAAAACTAAAATTAATGTGCCTCAAAAGAAACGTGTAAAACCCAATAAAAAATCGATTCTGGAAAGAAAACAAAATCATTTTTTTCCTGTTGTAGGAATAGGTGCTTCAGCGGGAGGCTTGGAAGCTTTAAAGGAGCTATTTCAAGGTTTACCCACGGATACTGGGATGGCGTATGTGGTGATTCAACACCTTGACCCTTCTCATGAAAGTTTAGCTCCTGAAATTTTATCTCGTTCAACTAAAATGCCTGTTAGAGAGGCGCTAAATCGAGTTAAAGTTGAGCCCAATCACATCTATCTCATTCCTCCTAATACTGAAATGTCCATACTCAATGGCGCTTTAGAGCTTTCTCCACATCATTCGGGAGATCGTGGGCAGCAATTAGTTATTGATGTGTTTTTTCAATCTTTAGCTAGAGATCAAAAATCCAGGGCTATAGGTATTATTTTGTCTGGTACGGCTTCAGATGGAACTGAGGGGTTAAAAGCCGTAAAAGCTGAGGGTGGGGTCACTCTTGTTCAAGACCCTTCAACAGCAAAATATGGAGGTATGCCTGAGAGTGCCATCCGTGCTGGACTTGCAGATTTTATACTTTCACCAAAAGGAATTTCTCAGGAATTGGCTAGAATGTCTGAGCACCCTTATGTTTCTGCCATTTGTCAGGAAGATCAAGGAATTGAGGATTTAGATTTTAAATCAGACAAAGTTCTTGATGAGTTAAAGCTATCGAATGATGACGCTGATGCGGTTAAGAAAATATTTGTCATACTAAGAAACAACAAAAAAGTTGATTTTACTCATTATAAGCAATCTACAATTTTGAGACGAATTCATCGGAGAATGATGGTCCGAAAGTGTGATGCTTTAAAGGTTTATCTAAAGTATCTGCAGGAAAATCCAAATGAAATCCAGGCGCTCTACTCAGATGTTCTTATAAATGTGACCGAGTTTTTTAGAGAGCCAAATTCCTTTAAAATCATAGAAGAAGTGGTTTTGCCTCAAATTGTAAAAAATAGGGAGGCTGATAGACCTATTCGAATTTGGGTTCCAGGTTGCTCCACTGGCGAAGAGGCTTACTCTTTGGCTATAGTTTTATTGGAGTTTTTAAACGCAAAAAAGCTTTCTTTCCCAATTCAAATTTTTGCAACCGACATCAGTGAGGAGTCGATCAAAAGAGCTAGGGCGGGTCTTTATCCATCTAGTATTGAAAGTGGAGTGAGTAGGGGGCGCTTGAATAGCTTTTTTGATAAATTAGAAGGCTCTTATAAGGTATCAAAAGCCCTTCGAGATCTTTGTCTCTTTTCTAGGCACGACATTACAACAGATCCTCCATTTTCAAAAATTGATATTATTTCTTGTCGTAATGTTTTGATTTATTTTTCAAGTGTTCTTCAGAAAAGAGTGATCCCAATCTTTCATTACGCTCTTAATCCCAGTGCCTTTTTGATGTTGGGAAAATCAGAAAGTTTAGGAACTCACACAAAATTATTTTCGTTGATAGACAAAACTAATCGAGTTTTTAAAAAAGTTAATATTACGACTCCTATGATGTTGCAGACCCCTATTTTGTACACTCCTGAAATTTCTAGTAATGTTATTCTAAAGAATAAAACTTCAATAGGGACTGATTATCAGAAGCTCATCGATAAATTAGCTCTTGAAAAGTTCTCGCCTCCATCTGTGATTATTAACTCAGATTTCGAAATAATGCAGTTTCTAGGACGTGCGACTCCTTGTTTAGAGCTCAACACAGGTAAACCAACTCATCAATTACTAAAAATGCTCAGGCCTGAACTTGTACATAATATAAGGTTAGCTTTAAAAAACGTAGTTAAATCTAACACCTCTCAAAGTGTAAGCCATCAATCTATTTTAGTTGATGGAAAAATGAGAACTTTTAATATTGAAGTCATTCCATTAAATCCCTCGTTAAAGGCTGATCAGCGCTCTTACGTAGTTTACTTCATCGAAGAGACTCAATACCAAAGTCTAAAATCAGATGATTTAACTACAGCAAAGATTAAAGAATCTAAAAGAGGGCAGATACATAAAAGTCATTTAAAAGTTTCAGAACTTGAAGAGGAATTATTAATTTGTAGACAGTCACAAGTGTCTTTGACTGAAGAATTTGAATTGGCTCAAGAAGAGTTGACTTCAGCCAATGAAGAACTTCAGAGCACTAATGAAGAACTTCAGAGCGCCAA
The DNA here is from genome assembly GCA_018001635.1 of Pseudomonadota bacterium. Taxonomy (GTDB): domain Bacteria; phylum Bdellovibrionota; class UBA2428; order UBA2428; family UBA2428; genus JAGNHS01. Next base: position 7,582 of record JAGNHS010000064.1, read on the forward strand.
TGAAGAACTAGAGACTTCAAAAGAAGAATTACAGTCAACTAATGAAGAACTCACAACCGTTAACGATGAATTGCAAAGCCGTAATAATGACTTAATTATTCTTAGTAGTGACTTGAATAACTTTTTAAATAACGTAGAAATCCCGGTTGTTATTATATCCAGTGACTTTCGAATTCGAAGATTCACTCCCAATGCGGAAAAAGTTTTTAATTTAATAACTAGCGATGTGGGTCGGCCGTTAACTGATATTAATCCAAATTTTAATTGTGATCTTATTGATTTGTCTAATAAGGCTATGAAATCCTTGGGTCAACAAGAGTCAGAAATCACAATGAATGACGGAAGCTGGGTCCGTGTTCAAGTTCGCCCTTATAGAACTATTGATAATAGAATTGATGGCGCAGTTATTTCGCTCATCGATATCACTCAACTTAAGAAGCACCTGAGCGAGGCTCAGTTATCACTTAAATATGCGAGCTCAGTATCAGACTCCTTACGACTTCCTTTGGTGGTTCTTGATGAACGTTTTAAGATGATGTCGTCAAATTTAAGTTTTAGTAAATTATTTGATTATAAAACCTTTAAGGAAAAAGATTTTAATATTTATGATGTGTTGGAAAGTTCTGCTTACAAAATTCCAAAACTTCGTGAATTGCTCACAGCGGTTCTTAAAAAAAATGAAGATTTAAATGATTTTCTTATTGAAGGCACTCTCAATGGATCTGAAACTAGAAAGCTTCTACTTAATGCCAGTAAAATAAATTGGGAGCTATCGAATCCGGTAGCTTTGTTGTTGTCGCTTGAAGATGTCACTGAACGAAAAAGGCTAGAGCGATCTGTGCAGCTTTACCAAGAGCGGTCTAGAGTTTTGATTGATGGTGTAAAAGACTATGCTATTTTTATGCTCGACCTTCAAGGCTTTGTCACAAGCTGGAATGAAGGAGCTAGACTTATAAGTGGTTATAGTGCTGAAGAAGTTTTAGGAACTCATTTTAGACAATTTTATACACAAGAAGATGTTATCAATAAAAAGCCCGAAGAAGCATTAAAAATAGCCAGTGATTTGGGGCGATTTGAAGAAGAGGCATTTAGAATTCGTAAAGACAGGTCTCAATTTTGGGCTCATATAAACATAACAGCTATGCGAGAAAATTCGGGCGAGTTAATTGGCTTTGCTATTATTACAAAAGATTATACGGAACTTAGAAATTTATTTCAAAAAGAAAAAGAAGCTCGTAAAACTGCGGAATTAGCAAAAGTAGAAGCGGAATTAGCTAATGCAACAAAAGACGCTTTCTTGGCCACTCTTTCTCATGAGCTTCGTACACCCTTGTTCTCAATTTTATTATCATTACAATTAATTCAAAAAGAATCCTTTCAATCTAAGAATATAAATGAAGCTCTAAAGACAATTGGCGATTCATCAAAGTTACTTGGGCAATTGATTGATGATTTGCTCGATGTGGCTAGAATTCAGTCGGGAAAACTTTCAACAAGTTTTAAAAACATTAGTATTAGAATTCCCATTGAAGGGGCCCTCCGAGCTCTTCAATTTTTGGCTCAAGAGAAATCTATAAAAATACAAATAAAATTTAATCAAGTTCATGATATGATTTGGGCAGATTCTGAACGCCTTCAACAAGTTTTTATGAATTTACTATCTAATGCGATAAAGTTTTCGCCGAGTAAAAGTACAGTTGAAATTATTGTTGAAGAGTTGATTCATGAATCCAATAAAATGCTTTCAATTAAGGTTAAGGACTATGGTGAGGGAATTGAAGGAGAGTATTTACCGAAACTTTTTAAACGATATTATCAGATAGATAATAGTTCCACTCGAATGTATGGCGGATTGGGTTTGGGTTTAGAAATAGTTCGCTATTTAGTGGGGCTTCACCACGGATCTGTAAAAGCTGAAAGTGAAGGCTTGGGTCAGGGCTCAACGTTTACTGTTTATTTACCATTAGGTGATGAGGTTCATTAAGCGGCTTCTTTTTTAAGTTGTCTTGGACATTGAATTGCAAATTGAGTTCCGATTCCTACTTTAGATTGCATTTTAATACTGCCTCCAAAGTCTTCAAATCTTTTCTTAACTGCAGACAATCCAACTCCATGCCCACTCAGCTCAGAAGCGTGGTCACGTGTTGAGAATCCATCTAAAAAGACCATTTCAAGTAAACTTTCCTCAGAAAGTTGAGAAGCTACCTTTTCATTTAGAAAGCCTTTACGAATGAGGGCCTTTTTTAGACCCTCGCGATTAATTCCGCCACCATCGTCTGAGTAGTGTAAAAATAAATCACCATTTTCAGAGGTAGATATATCTATTGTTATTAATCCAGTTGGGCTTTTACCACGTGCCAATCGTTCTTCTAAATTTTCTATTCCGTGATCAGCAGAGTTTCGAATTAGATGAAGAAGAGCATCTTTAATAGCCCTAAAAATTCCTTGGTCTATATCAAACCATTCTTTTACAATAAAATTTAGTTTAGCTGTCTTCCCCGTGGCCAGACAAGCCGTTTCCAGGATCCTATTCACTGAGGCCTTAAGATTGTCTATAGAAATGACTCTGAGACTTGATAGCGTTTCGTTAATTTTTCTGCTGGCTTCTTCTATGTCACGATTATGCTTTGATAGTTCTTTATTGAGTAAAGTGTTTTCTGAACCTTGAATTTGACTGATGCAAGAGCCTAGTTCAAAGCGTGCTTCATTAATTTGTCGAAGTAATAACTGAATGTCGTCTAAGACTTCGTGGCGTATTCGCACTCCTGTGAGATCTTTACTGTTTTGACCCATTGAAGATTTTTCTAATTTAGAAAATGGAGTGTTGTTATTATCTGTTTTGTTTTTAAATCGACTTTCAATATCTAAATAGGATTGAGTAGTTTTTATGGAATCATTGAGTTCGCTTGAACTGTCTTTAAGATCGTTTCGTTTCGCTAATAAGAGTCCTTGCTCGCGTAAATAATTTGAAAAGTTATGTATAAGTTCCCTAAAAACTCTTGAATCAAATACATTCTTTTCCTTGGCACATTTAATGAGAGTTTCAATTTCATGAACAAGAATGCCTGTAGTATTGTACTGGCAACTAAATAAATCTCCCTTTATTGTATGAATAATTTGAAAAATTTCTTTCAGTGATTCTAGAGATAGGGAGTTGTTCAAATATTCCTCTAATTGTTCAGAAGAAACAATAAGAGCATCGGCCAGTGTTGAATCAAATGCAGTCAACTCATCAGGGCTGGCTCGGTATTCCGATGAAAGCTTTTGGCATACTTTCTTGAAGTCTTCTTCAGTAATGGGTTTGTATAGGAAATCATTCACTCCGTAACTTTTTAGTTTTAACATTTCTGGAGTTTCAGATTCAGCGCTCATGACACAAATAGGGATATTGTGTAGTTGGGGTGAAAGTTTAAAGATTTTTATTAAATCGTAGCCGTTGATTTCGGGCATGTTGATGTCTGTGAATAAAATGTCTGGTTTGGGTTCTGAGTTTTTTAATGCTTCAATAAGTTTAGGGACTTCATCAAAACCTTTAAATTCACAGTTTGGATAAGATTGCTTGCAAAAAGCTTGAACCCTTTGAATCGCAAATTTAGAGTCGTCAACGTGGTAAATCCTCGAAAGATTTGACTTATTGTCCTCTGGTATTGAGGTTTTCGACGAAGATATATTGGTGACTTTGCTCATTGAGGAGCGTATCGGATTTCTTCGAGAAAATACTTAATTTTCTAGGGCATTTTCACAACGAGAGAAGCTTGTTGGGTGAGTGGGATTTAATTGTAGATATTCTTGCGAATAAGAACGGGTTCTATGAGTTAGTTCGTCATTGTGAGCTAATTTTATTCCAAAAGAAGGTATGATTTCTTTGATTCTTTTTTGCCAACTTTCTGAATTAAATTTGTCTTTGAAGCTTCGTTGAATCACCTCTAACATTACTGAAACAGAAACAGAAGCACCAGGCGAGGCTCCAAGTAGTGCTGAGAGAGTGCCGTCAGAGCTCTCAATAACTTCAGTTCCAAAGCGTAATACACCTTCTTCGTTGTTGGGATCATCTTTTATGATTTGTACTCGTTGACCAGCATCAATGAGTTCCCAGTCTTCACTTTTAGCATCAGGCATAAATTCGCGTAGGGCTTCCATTCGATCTTCGTGAGTTAATGTTACTTGCTGGAATAAATATTTCATAAGTGGAATATTTTGAATGGCCGCTTTTAACATGGCTGGCACGTTGTCTAGTTTAAGGGATTTAAACAAATCTAAGTGCGATCCCTTTTTTAGGAATTTAGTGCTAAATCCTGCAAAGGGGCCAAAGAGTAATTCCTTTTTTCCATCAATAATTCTTGTGTCAAGGTGGGGGACGGACATGGGGGGGGCTCCAGCCGCAGCTTTGCCATAAACTTTTGCAAAATGTTGATTGGCTAATTCGTGATTTTTAGAGACTAGAAATTGTCCGGCAATAGGAAATCCGCCGTAACCTAAAGCTTCCTTAATCCCGGCCTTTTGAAGTAGGGGAAGTGCGCCGCCACCTGCTCCTATAAATACAAATTTGGATTTAAATTTCTTAGTTTTATTTGCTTTTAAATCCTTAACTTTTATTTCCCATTCTCCCTCGTCGTTTTGTTTTAGGGATTTCACTTCGTGAGAAACTAATAGGTTAAGTCCACCTTCTCTAGATAAGTAATCGAATAAAAGTCTAGTGAGTTTCCCAAAATCAACATCAGTTCCAAGCTCGCTTCGAGTGGCTGCAACTTTGTCAGAAGCAGGACGGCCCTTCATCATTAGTGGCATCCAATCTGTTAGAGTTTTAGTGTCCTGACTCATTTCCATTCCCGCAAAAAGAGGAATTTTATGAAGAGCTTCGAATCGCTTTTTAAGAAATTCAATATCTTCTTCACCGTGAACCCAGCTCAAATGCGGAACAGAGTGAATGAAATCTTTAGGGTTTTTGAGAATTCCTTGCGTTACTAAATAAGCCCAAAACTGCTTTGAGACCTCATATTTTTCCATGATTTTTATGGCCTTTGATGTATCAACATTTCCATTTTCGTCTATTGGAGTGTAGTTCAATTCACAAAGTGCAGAGTGTCCGGTTCCGGCATTGTTGGGGGCGTGGGAGCTCTCGGCCGCGATTTGATCTAGTTTTTCTAAGGTTACAATTTTTAAATTTGGATCTAATTGTTCTAGTAGTGTTCCTAACGTAGCGCTCATGATGCCTGTGCCTATAAGTAAAACGTCAACGTCTTCAAAGTCATGTGCGTTAATTTTGAAAGGAATGCAGAAAAAAACTAAACTAAGAATGCAAAATGCTCTCTGAATTTTGCTTTTCAATAACATATCATCAGCCTCAAAAGGTTTAATAAGGAATGATTTTAATTAGCGATTTTATATCTCCTTTTCAATAAAAATGAATCTTAAAAGTTATTTGCAAGGGTGAGGCCTTTTGTGAATCGAGAGTAGATTTATGGAGCATTGGCTAAAGTATTTTCACTCTGTATAAAACTTCGACTAATGTTAAGGCCTAAGTTGTCGATAATAGATTCGCTTAACAGAGTATAAAAATTGCATCTAAATGGGTGGGGATGGGCAATGAAAAATTTACAAAATCTTAACATATCTTCATGGATTTTTAACATTTTATTTATCTCTGTTTTTTCGGCTTGTGGTCAGAAATTCGGTAAGGGAGAAGTGAGTTCTTCCTCGGGAAATTCATCGAACAGCTCAAATCAGAACGGAGTGATCACTCTGGCTTCGTTGTCTGGAGATAGTGCTGTCGATATTGTAGATGATGTCGATACAGTAAGTGGTGGAGTGCCTTTGACGAGCACTTCAGGTGATACTTATCGAAATCTTTCTTCTGCAGGTGCTACTTTCTCTACATCGACTTCTAATGCAACATATTTGAAGCGAATTCCTTTAATGAATGTTGTCTGGTTGTCGTATAGAGTTTCAGAACGTAATAGGATTGCCTTCATTGTCGATAAAAATGAAGTAGCCTGTGGTTTAGTTCCTAATTCCTTGAAGCTTTACTATAAGAATTTAAATTCAAACGACGTTAGAGTTCGTTTGGTGGCCACAGCTCAATCGAATGCCGTTTGTCCGATGATTTATCATATGAACCCCCAAGTTTATATTTATAGAATGAGCGATACTTTTAGAAATAAGAACTTAGTTTTCAATCAGTATTTACGAAACTCCACTAGTGGAGTGTTAGAGCCTAAAACTACCTATACTCGATTAAACTGGAGTGGAACAAATTTAGTCAATCCGGTTGTAGGTGTAGATAAGTTTCATACTAAAACAGTTAATTTTGATCACCGTAGTCAATGGGGAAATCCTTTTGGCGTTAGGTCCATTATGGCGGCTTTGAGTCCACATGATACTTATTATTCAAGTGCAGGCAGAATTTTGTTTTCAGAAATTATGGTGAGTGGATTAGCGAGTTCAGAGTGTCCTAATTCTACAGTTCGTTGTGAAGGCGGCCAAGGTAATGCATTGATTACTATAAGACCAAAATATTTTGATTCTGCCACTGATGCTGTGTTTCAGGCTCAGGGTTTTGCAGCACAAAGCTACATTGTAGACGATGATGGTGTTCTCAGTGGTGATAACTATTCTGAGTGAATGAGTTGAAATCAAATAAATTACTTGTAGAATAATTTCATGAGACTAATATCTCTTGGAATTATTCTGTTGTTTTTTACACATTTTTCACACGCTGCCTGCGAAATATTTAGTAAAGAAAATAGAGCTGCACTTGAACAACAATGTCCTGGTGCCGATCTTGAGGTGGCTAAAAGCTTAACTAAAGCTGAGGAAAAGATTGAAAAAATGTGTGAGGGTTTAAATATTTCAAAAGGGCTTGAGTCTAAGGAAATAGCCCAAAAAATAAGCACTGAGGAAATTGTAGGTCTTCCAGAGGAGGCTAAAGCTCCCGTCGATGTTTCTAAACTCAATGTTTCAAAATTGCAGTTGTCCATCGTCTTCACATCGATATGCAAAAGTCATAGCAAAGTGGCTTATGAAAATATCTCTCTTGTTCAAACAAATATTTCTTCAGTATTAGCTAAATGCCAAACAGCCCTAAATACTTCTTTGGCTCGCGATCTTATTGCCTATGAAGCTTTGTCCGGTATTTGCTCCCTTTCGCCCTGATTTTTAATTGTGCGCGAGGAAACGGGCCTGGGAAGTAGTTGAAAATCTTGGTTTTGATAGTGAAAAATTTCATTTTTGTTATGCAAAAGCTCTAGATCTATTAAATGGACT
>JAGNHS010000092.1 GCA_018001635.1 Pseudomonadota bacterium
AACCACTCCACAAAATTATTTTAAATCCGCCGCATCACTACCATAAAAAAATACTTATTAGCAACCATGCTTGACCTCCATCACTCAACTCGTTGGGGGAGGGAGGTCAAGCATGGTTGCGGTCTTATTAGAACCGAACAATATTAAAAAGATGAGGCGGAAATAGTGCAAAACTCAACGCACTGAATGTTTTGTACTTTATTTTCACTTTATTCACAGAATGCGCAGAGAGTAAGAAGTTGTTTGAAGATACTTAGAAGTGTTTTGAATGAAAGCTCATGGGCCCCATAATAGGCCCGATGAGCGATTTATTTTTTATCTTTAGCTAGGTCTTTTGCGTATTGATTAATAATGTTTTCCATAAGAGTTAAATATGAAATGCCAAGTCTATCGGCTTCATCTCTCATTGCGCAAATTTCAGTTGCATAAATCCGAAGATTAATTGGAATCCATCCCGCATTAGGATCAACCCTGCTCGGGTCAACTCTTTTTCCTTTAGAAAAATCATATTCATCTTTCATGTTTTTACACGCAGTGCGATTTTTAAACGGCCATCAATGCTTCATCGGACTCATTAAGATCAATAATAAATTTGTCATAAAGAACTTTCGGAACGCTTCTAGTTCGCCCACCGTCTTTAACTGATTCAATCTCCAGGACGCCAAGTCCTTCCAAAAACTTTACTTCTTTTTGAATATAGCCTTGATCCTTGTCCAGAATTTGCGCCAGCTCATAAAGCGACTGCGGATTATGCTTTTGAATTGCTCTAATGATCTTCGCTTTCATGGGATTGATGAACGAATCCACCAGGTCAAGGCTTTCAAAAAATACGGTGTCGGGAAAAACTTGCGGCTTTCCAGCAATAGCTTTTTCCATGTCGGCTAACATTTTCTTTTTATTGTTCGGCCTATACTTAAAAGTCATGGTTTTCATTCTAATACCTCCTCAAGTTTTCCAAATTCAGCTTCGACTAGAGTCCAAAACAAATCGTCTGCACTTTTTAATCCTTGCCACTCGAACTGAGCTTCTATGGGCCCGACATGATAATGAGGACCCTTGGGCGGGTGACAGTCGAGCAAAACGCGCTTCTCTGGATCATCATCGCGAAAAGCAATCATTGATACCTTGAAGCCATCAGGGAACTCGTGGGCACGGGGCTCCGGGATCTTAAAGATTTCCTTAATGACGGAAACCCTAAAAACCTCTCCATTGATGGAGGTTTTGAAAATTGCTTTTTGGCTGAATATTTTAATCGCTTTCACTATGTTTAATTTAGCATATATGTTAATTTTGTCAAGACATAAACAAAATAGTTAGTCCGAAGTACTCAGTTATTGCCAAAATCATCCCAAAAACCACTGGGAAAATAGGTTCTACCCGATAAGTGGCCTTATCTGGCAGAGAAAAATGCTGGGAAAAACACATACTTGACAAAGTTTATAGAAAAATATGAAAATTAAACAAAAGCATAAACTTCACATAAGGCCATAGTAAAATGACAACATTCAACTATTCAAAAATTGAGAAGATTTTTGATTTAAAAATAACAAAAACAGGCTTTTTAAAATCGGAACAATCAAAAAAAATTCCCACTGCAAAAAAAACCGAAACTGGCGTTAGAAGTTGGTCATTAGAAGATCTTCCATTTATTGGTGAACAGTATGGATTCATACAGAAGTCAAAACTAAAAAAACCAAAAGTAGTAACAGTATTCTCATCCAAGGGTGGATGCTTTAAATCTTCTATCTGCTTCACGATGGCCCGAATGTACGCCCTACATAATTTAAAAGTGCTCGTAATAGGACTCGATTATCAAATGGACATTAGTAACATGCTGTCCGGTGGATATTTGAATAGCGACAACGAGGAATTATCACTTGAAGAAATTGATAAAAGCCCGCAAGTCAAAGGATTATACGATTTAGCAATGGGCACTACTACTCTCGAAGAAATCATTCAACCGACAGAGATAAGCTCTCTTCACTATATACCAGAAACTGCAAATCTAAATATCCTGTCCGAATATTTGTCTTCTAAAAACAAAAGAGAGTATTGGCTAAACACAACGGTTATTCAAAAACTAAAACCAAAATACGATTTAATTATGCTGGATTTAGGGCCATCGTGGTCACTTTTAACATCAAATGCTCTTGTTGCCACAGATGTACTCGTGTCACCAGTTGAAACAAAGATATTGCATTATCAAAATATAAAGAACTTTGTGACATACTTGGAAAATTTTCAAAAGCAAATGGAACTAGACTTTAAGACAGTTTTCATACCTACCAAGTTTTCTCCCTCGAAAAAACTATCCACATCAATTAGAAAATATTATCTAACCAATTTACCTACAACTAATGTCTCAATTAGAGAAAGCAATCAGATCGAAGAAGCTAATGCTCAATATTTAACAGTAATTGAATCTTCACCAACGTCATTAATAGCTAGTGAGACGAGAGAGCTACTCAAAGAATTATTCGAAAGCTACATTGCAGACGAAACAAAGCCATCGGAGAATAAATCTTGGCATTAACCTTAGAGCAATTAAGCAAAAATAAAAAAGAGAATAAGCTGAATTATAATTCAGAAAATAAAGCTTTGCCTTTTTCTTCTTTAAAAATAGACGAGGAGTCGGCAAAAAAAGGTGAGTTAACGAAACCAATTTCAAGCATCGAAAGAGTTGATCGCAACCTAAAGCGCATTCAAGAAAAAACTGATCGAATACTCGAAAGAACGGAAAAAGCCCAACAGTCTGAGATTGAAAAAAACCACATCGCCAACGAATCGCTAACAAGTCACCAACATGTCGACAACACATCACCTACGGATCGCCAACAAAAAAGAAGCGGCGAGTCCAAAAAGACAGCCTCTACGGTAGAGCTATATTGCCTAAAAGGGCTACCTAAACTGATAATTGCAAATGTGAAAAAAAATGCGACGTATGACACCTACCTTAGTAAGTGGATTTCCGTATTAGATACCGATGAGCTTAAGGTCTTAACAAATAAATCAGCAAAGCATATATCTGTTCAAGTGCTTAGGCTTGAAAAGCAAAAATGGTTTAAAATCTTAAAATCAAATAATGCCGGTGCTAGAGTTGTTGAAATTCTACCAGAAATATATTCCTTAAATTGATCATTAAAAACACACCATCACCTACAGATCACCAACACGTCGCTAACATTTTTAACGCCACGCTTATCGCTAACAAGTCGCCAACACATCGAGAACATATCGCCACATGACGACAACAACCGTTTCATTCAGTTACTTCTAGTTATAATTAATCTTGGAAGGGAAAATCCTTAAGCAGATTTCTTAATAACCATCAGAAGTCTTTATTGATCTATTCAGAAGGTTCTTTAGCTGATGGGCTTAAATCACTACATTCTCGATCAATAAGCCATAAAAACGCAATCAGTAGGCTCGAATGTGATCCCTTGAAATCATTTCATGATTTACTGCGGTCTCAAAATTCCAATCCATTTAAAAAGTCTTTAACTAAAGATCACAACCTGCCTGACTGAATTAAATATTAGGGATGAATTAAAAATAGTGGGCGAGGTGCGCAAAAACCTCTTAAAATTTCGAACAATCTTTCGCTGGAGGAAAATCATGACAATTCGGCATGGGCGAAAACAAGTGTTAATGCTCATGGCTAAATATTGTTTATTTGTTCTTTGGTTCAAATATTGAGCTAGAAATTTGTTGGTTTAAATAAATCCTATGCTTTGAAGGTATGTTAGGTTTGGC